>JAHFGT010000007.1 GCA_023247275.1 Candidatus Omnitrophota bacterium | reverse complement strand
TGGCCTGTCCGACCAACCAGCCGATGCCCAACCCGACCACGCTGCCCCACGTGCCTGGCGCAAACGGCAAGATCCCCAGGCCACCAATCGTGGCCAGCCAGATCGAAACACTCCACCGAGATGGATCAGTGATTAAGGGCTTGTCCGAGGGCAGTACGATGTCTCCAGAGAAAACTGACGCCTGAGCTAACGGTCAGTCCTACCGTGATCCACAGGCCTGCGCACACCGTCCATACCAGCCCGGTGCGCAAACCAGATTCGCGCCAGTCTGACAAAGCCAGTTCATCCGCAATGACCAACACAAACAACCCAGCGATCGTCAAGAGCTGGACGACCGTCTTCTGCTTGCCTTCAGCGGCAGCCGCCAACACGATCCCGTGACGAGCCGAGAGCAACCGCAGCGCGGTCACCACCACTTCTCGGATGAAAATCAGCAAGACGATCCATGCGGGCACAAGATCCGGTTGCAGTCGCACAAAAGCCATCAGTCCGCCGAGCACGAGCACTTTGTCAGCAATCGGATCCAGCAACGCGCCTAACGCGGTGGTTTGATGTCGTCGGCGGGCCAAATATCCGTCCAGCCAATCGGTCAAACCCGCCAGCAGAAACCCAGCAAACGCGATCGCTTTGGGAACCCACCCTGGCCACAACACCAGCCCTGTGACGAGGAACGCCAAGACAATTCGGCTCAGCGTGAGTCGCGTGGATAGAGTCATCGTGGCTTTGAAGAGACGGCGCAGCGGCCGCGTGGTGCGAGCTACGCCCCGACCGCGGTGCCGACCAGGTCGTACTCGTAACTGTCGGTCATCCGGACTGGCACGATGGCGCCTGGCGCCAGTGGCGTCTGACTGTGGACGTACACTAATCCATCGACGTCAGGACAGTCGGCACGGGTGCGGCCATAGAATTGCCCTGGCGCCTCAGGGATGGGCTCATCGATCAGCACATCGACCACCTGGCCGAGCGTGCGGGCATTCAGATCGGCTGCAATGGATTGCTGGAGCGCCATCAGCCGATCAAACCGGGCCTGCTTCACCGCGGCTGGCACATGATCCGGATAGCCAACCGCGGCGCTGCCCTGTTCTGGAGAGTATTGGAAGGCCCCGAGCCGTTCGAACTGGACAGCTTGCAGAAATGTGAGCAGCGTCTCGAACGCGGCGTCGGTTTCTCCGGGAAATCCAACAATGATTGAGGTCCGCAACGCAATCCCCGGCACCCGAGCGCGCAATGTGTCAATCGTGGCACGCAATCGCGGCTGATCAATGCCCCGGTTCATTCGCGCGAGCACCACCGTATCGGCGTGCTCGATCGCCATATCCAGGTACTTACAGATTCGGGGCTCGCCGGCCAACACCTCCATCAGCTCAGGTGACACCCCGCGCGGATGGCAGTACAACAGGCGAATCCACTGCACGCCATCCACCTTGGCCAACGCGGCGAGCAACTCTGCGATCCGCGGTCGACCATACCGCTCCACGCCATAGTCAGAGGTATCCTGACCCACGACGATCAACTCTTTCACGCCCCGCTGCTCCACCAACCCTCGCGCCTCGTCCACAATGGCCTCGAGTGGCCGGCTGGTGAGCGGACCTTTGATCTTTGGAATCACGCAAAAACTACACCCCTTCAGACACCCCTCTGAGATTTTCAGGTAGGCATAATGGGATGGGGTCAACGCGGCGCGGGCTGGGTGATCGCCCCAGTCAAACACCTGTGGACGCGCCCGCAGACGACGAGGGCGCTGTCCGCGCAGCGCCTGCCGAACAACCGTATCAATGTCTGCAAAACCATCGACGCCAACAAATCCATCCACCTCTGGCAGCTCATGGATCAGATCTTGCTTGAACCGTTGCACCAGGCAGCCTGCGACGATGACCGCCTTGAGCTTCCCGCGCTTCTTCAGCTCGACCGCTTGCAACACCGCGTCAATCGATTCCTGGATCGCCTCCTGGACGAACGCGCAGGTGTTGATCACCACCACATCGGCCTGCTCCACCGTGTCGGTCCGCCGAAATCCCAACTGCTGCAATCGCCCCAGGTAGACTTCAGAATCGACCAACGTGCGCGGACAGCCCAGACTGATGAGGCTGACGGTCGGTGAGGAGAGTGCCGGAGATGTCATGCGTGAAATCGGATGGGGCTCAGTGATGATCAGCAGGCAGCTGCACCACGCCACGATGGGTAATCAGCAGCCGCCCGCCATACGTGAGCGCATAGGCATTAATCGGTTGCCCGTTGAGGAGCACATCGACCTGTGTGGGTTTCGCCAGCTCAAGTTCGAACTTGCGATCAGCATGCCAACGCTGTTGCACACCACGCATCAATCGTTGTTCCCACAGCAGCTTGCCATCAGCTCGCAGCGTAACCAGCGTCGTCCGCTGGGCGGTCACCACCAGCTCGAGCGGCTGCGTTGGGACCAGGGCGACCGGCTCAGGTGGCACTGGCTTCGGCAACTCCTGCACCGGCGCTAGGCTGGCCAGGCGCGGACCGGCCTGGCGATGCGCCATGGCCTTTGGAATTTTCGACATCCAGCGCATCGGATGCAGACTGACAAGTCCAGCGACCATCAGGAGCCCAGCGACCGCCGGGGCCAGCCTGCGCAACACTGGCCATGGAATCGAGATGCGAATCGGCACCTGCACGGGTGCGGGAGCAAGCGCTGGGGGTAAGGCTTCCTGCGTCGGCACCGCCTCGGCCCATTGCATGTCCGCAATCAGCGATTCCGAGTCCAGGTGCAAAAAACGAGCATAACTGGCAATGAACCCCTTGACGTAAATGGGGCTCATCAGGTCTTGCAAACGATCTGACTCAACCGCTTCAAGGACCCACGGTTGAATCTTCGTCTGCTGGGCGATGTCACTCAGCGAGAACTTACGTTCCTTGCGGACTTGCTGGAGCCGTTGGCCCACTGTCATCGACACGTGATGGTGGCTTTCGTGTGCGGCGTGATGATCGCCTGATCCGCGCGATCATCACGAAGGTGATCACGAGACTCGCTGATCCCGTGCGACCAGGACGTCCCGCGGTCGGCTGCCCTGCGGCGGCCCGACCAGACCTTCTTGCTCCATAAGATCCAGGATGCGCGCAGCCCGGCCATAGCCTAACCGCAACCGACGCTGCAACAATGAGGTGGACGCTTGACCGGTATCGAGGATGAGTTGTTTGGCGGCCTCATACAGTTCATCTTTGTCCGCGGTGATGTGCGCGCCTTCAGGCTGACGCGCTCGTTCCAACAACTGTTCATCATACGCCGGAGCCCGCTGCTGTTTCAAGAACTGTGTGAGCCGTTCAATTTCTTGATCGCTGACATAGGCCCCCTGCACGCGGACCGGTTTGGGAGAGCCGGGCGGCAAGAACAAGAGATCGCCCCGGCCCACCAGCTTATCCGCGCCATTCATATCGAGAATCGTCCGCGAGTCGACCTTTGACGCCACCTGAAACGCGATCCGCGCCGGGAAATTGGCCTTGATGACGCCGGTGATGACATCCACCGATGGCCGCTGCGTGGCCAGAATCATATGGATCCCCACCGCACGCGACAGCTGAGCCAATCGCGCAATCGCACTCTCCACATCCTGCGACGCGACCATCATCAAATCCGCCAGCTCATCGACGACAATCACGATATACGGCAGCGGCTTGAGTTCTTCTGTCGCCGTCGACTCATCCTCGGCCTGATCCATGGGTGGCGTGGGGCGGACCGCCCCGCTGGCGATTCGCTTGTTGTACATGTCGATATGGCGCACCCCGGCCGCCGCTAAGAGCTCATACCGGTGCTCCATCTCTTCGACCGCCCAATGCAGCGCCACCGATGCCTTCTTCGCGTGGTTGACCACCGGGGCGACCAGATGCGGGATCTCATTGAACATCGCCATCTCGACCATCTTCGGATCAATCATCAAGAACTTGAGTTGATCCGGGCTGGCATGGCAGAGCATGCCAGCCATCAGACTATTCAGGCACACCGTCTTGCCAGACCCGGTCGCGCCGGCGATCAAGAGATGCGGGCAATCGCGCAGATCGGCGACGATCGCGTGCCCGGACACGTCCTTGCCGATCGGCAGCACCAGCGGCGACGGATTACCCGCGAACTCGTGCGCCGTGATGATCTCTTTCAGGTAGACCACCGTCGTCGTGCTGTTGGGCACATCCACTCCGACCCGACCTTTGCCAGGAATCGGAGCGATGACATGACAATTCGCCGCTTTGAGCACCAAGGCAAGATCGTCGGCCAGCGACACGATCTTCGTCAGTTTGACGCCGGGTGCTGGCGTCAGCTCATAGCGAGTGACGGTCGGTCCCCGGTCGACGTTGACCACCGTCGCTTCAATGCCGAATTCTCTTAGCGTCTCTTCCAATACGCGGGAATTGGCATGGAGATCGTCGGTAATTTGTCGCTGGGAAATGGGCGGGGGGGTAGTGAACACATCCAATGGAGGCAATTGAAAACCACCCGGGGCCTGTCGTCGCGGCGGAGTGGGAATCTGCTTCGGCTTTGGCTCGATCGTGGACCGGATTCGCACGCGTGGCGGCACCGCGGTCGTCGACATGGATCCGTCGCCCTGGTCGAGGGCCGAGTCTGACATCGGCGTCGGTCCAGAACGAACGCGTTGCCTCGCTGTCCCAGCCTGAGACTCGGCCAACCGTGACAGGCGCACCTCTTCGACGTCAGCAACGCTCGGCCCGGCCGCTCCGGCCAGAGCAACGGGGGATCGCCGGATAGGCCATCGCAAGCAGCGGCTCACCCCATACCCAACGCGACGCAGCACCCCCCAGCCACCGGCGCGAATCGCATGCCCTGACACCACAAACCACGCCAGCACTCCCACACAGCCGGCCGTCAAAATCGTCCCCACGACACCGAGATAATATTCGCCGGAGCGTACGAGGAGGTAGCCGACCAGGCCGCCGAATTTGACTTGAGCGCTTTGTCCGGGTTGCGTGACCGCCAAGAGGGTCGCGACGCTGGCAATCAATCCCAGGCACGCCATTGCCAGCGGCAGCACGTGGAATTCTGGCATGCCGCCCCGCCAGAGACGCCACGACCAGAGCCAACACAGGACCGGCAACACCACCGCACCCCAGCCGAACCCGGCCCGCCCACTCATACCCACCCATAAGCCGACAGCTCCGCCGAGATTAGTGGCAGGAGGCTGCGGATGAGAACTTAACAGGGGAGCACTCGCAGGTTGGTACACGAGCAGGCAGAGCAGCACAAACAAACCGGCGCAGGCAAAAAACACACTCAGCGCTCGACTGGTCCAGTGCGGCGAGCTCGTCACCGACCGTGGAGCTGTCATCGCCGCCGGCCTGGCCATGGGCTTGCCTCGCCTAGTCCCGTTCCAACTTCACCAGACTCATCGTACCCGTGAAAAGAGCCATCGCCCTTTCGCTGTCCTGTTCGGTAAGCTTCGGCGCGAAGAGTTGGAACAGCACTAGGAAGCGTCTGGCTGTCGTCTGCCCCCACGGCCGTTGCCGTCATCCTCGCCTTGACTTGAGGGGTTCAACGCTCGCTTGCGGGACAGGTTCAGCCGTCCCTGCTCATCAATTTCATACACTTTGGCTGGAAATTCATCGCCGATCTTTACGACCTCGTCAACTTTTTTGATGTACTTATCGGCGAGCTCTGAAATATGGACCAGGCCTTGTTTGCCCGTCCCGAGCAATTCACACAGCGCGCCAAAATTCAAAACCTGCTTCACCCGGACCGTATAGATCCGCCCCACTTCAACCTCTTCGGTCAGCATGCGAATCCGGTCCATGGCTCGCTTCGATTTTTCAGCATCGCTCGACGCAATCTGGACGACGCCGTCATCCTCAATGTTGATCGTGGCCCCAGTTTCTTCGACAATCTTACGGATCACCCGACCGCCAGGGCCGATGACATCGCGGATTTTCTCCGGGTTAATTTTGATCGTCGTGATTCGCGGAGCATGGTCGGACAGCTGTGGCCGTGGCCGATCAATGACCGCAGTCATTAAATCCAAGATCGCCAACCGGGCAGGATGGGCCTGTTTGAGAATCTGATCAATCAGTTGGACGCCCAGACCATCCGACAGTTTCACATCGACCTGAATGGCGGTCGTGCCTAACCGGGTGCCGGCGACCTTAAAGTCCATATCTCCCACGTGGTCCTCAAGCCCCATGATATCGGTCAGGACCGCCACACGATCGCCGGTGGTCACCAGACCCATCGCAACACCGCTGACCGCGGCTTTCATGGGCACGCCTGCCTGCATCAACGATAACGTGGCGGCACAGACCGTGGCCATGCTCGAGGATCCATTGGATTCCAAAATATCGGAGACGACACGGATGGTATACGGAAACTCTTCCTTGGATGGCACCATCGGCTCGAGCGCCCGCTCAGCCAAGGCGCCATGCCCGATCTCGCGCCGGCCTGGCCCGCGCAGCGGCCGCACCTCACCGACGGAAAACGGCGGGAAGTTATAATGGAGCATGAATCGCTTATACGATTCCCCTTCCAGCGCCTCGATCAACTGCTCGTCTTCCCTCGTCCCGAGTGTGGTGACCGCCAGGCTTTGGGTCTCCCCACGGGTAAACAACCCGGATCCGTGCGTCCGCGGCAGGACGTCCACCTGGCAGGTAATCTCGCGCAGTTGGGTCAACGTGCGGCCGTCCATCCGTACCCCGCGCTCCAAGATCGTCTGTCGCGCCACGTCATGATCAATCAGTTCGAAGGCCGCGGCCACGTCCTTAGCCGGCACCGTGCCATCGGCGCTGAGCTGCTGCACAATGTCAGCGGCCACGGTGGCCAGCTCAATGTGTCGATCGTGTTTCTTGCGCGGCTGGTTGACGCGCGTTAAGGCAGGACCGGCCAGCGTGCGGACCCGATCGATCAGCTCTGGAGACAATGTGCGAATCTGGAAGGTTGTTTTCTTCGCTTTGCCGGCCTTGCCGACCAGCTCTTCCTGCATCGCAATCGTGGTGTTGAGTTGTTGGTAGCCGAACGCGATGGCCTCGACGACTTGTGACTCAGGCACCTCTTTGAGTCCAGCCTCGATCATCGTGATCCCGCGGGCGGTCCCAGCCACCACCAAATCGATAGAGCTCTTCGCCAGGTCCTGATACGTCGGGTTCGCCACCCACCGTCCGTCGACATAGCCCACCCGCACCACTCCCAAAGCATCGGGAAACGGGATTGAGGACAACCGCAACGCCGTGGACGCTCCTAACACCGCAAGGACATCCGGGTCATACGCGCCATCTGACGAGAGCACGGTAGCCATGAGTTGCAGCTCGTGCAGAAACCCCTTGGGAAAGAGCGGCCGGATCGGACGATCCATCAGCCGGGAGGTAAGGATTTCTTTTTCCGTGGGTCGGCCTTCTCGCTTAAAGAACCCGCCGGGAATTTTTCCTGCCGCATAGGTTCGTTCGCGGTAGTCGCAGGTCAGTGGAAGAATGTCCGCGCGATCGCTCGGTGACGCACTGGCGGCAGCAGCGACTAACACCATGGTCTCGCCCTGCTGAACAACCACCGACCCGTCAGCTTGCCTGGCCCAAGCGCCAGTCTCGAGCGAGAGTGTGGAGTTTCCAAATGAGGTTGACACCCGGGCAGTCATCACATTTGTCCTTTCATTGTGATTGGAGGGCGTCCTGGAGTCTTGTGATCACCAGGGTCATTTGCGCAGGTGTAAGGCGTCGAGGAGGTGGCGGTAAGCACCCTCGTTGTGCGTCTTCAGGTACTCCAACAGTTTCCGGCGCTGGCTGACCATTTTCAACAATCCTTGCCGGGAGTTAAAATCCTTTTTGTGCGTTTGGAAGTGGGACGCCAGCTGATTAATGCGGTGAGTCAACAACGCCACCTGCACTTGTGGGGACCCGGTATCCGTCCCATGAACCCGAAATTTCTCAATCACAGGGTGATTCTCCACTCCCATCAGGCCTCTCATGTTGTGACCTCTTCTATAGCCGAGCCAGTATACGCCGACGCTGCATCAGCGTCAAGGCTGGTTTACCAGAGAGAAACCCGTCGGCACCACATTGCTGTAAGCCGAGTTCTGTCCCCTCGCTTCACTCAGGGGTGAACGGTTGACTGTCAACGGTGTACGACGGGTACACTCGTACACCTGCTCACCGTTCACGCCGTCGCGGAGCGACGGAGGATGGCCATCCATCTGGGCCTGATGTCACCACCAGGCTCTTGCGGCCTACCTCTCAGCCCGCTGCGTCATCGCATGCGGTCGATGGGCGATCGATCCTTCGCAAAAAGGAACCGAGTCGTTTGGCCTTGCTCCACGCAGAGATTGCCGCGTTTCACCCCTTCGATTCATCCTTAGTAGGACAAGCCCAGGGCGTTGCCGTCCTGAGCCCACCCCGTCAGGGGCACATCGAAGGACTCGTCTCTGTGGCTCTAATCCGCCCCCAAATCCTGCTTTCCCCTCCGATGAGGGGTCAGAAGACCTGGGAGGCTCTGAGGTTATCAGAGTGCGCTGCCCAAGAGAGCTCGGACTTTCCTCCCCCACGATGGTGGGAGCGACCATCCACAACGTCGTGCCGACGGGTCAGTTGTCAAAGAGAGCGCTTGGCCGCCCGCGTAGCCAGCCGATCGGCGAGCCCATTGTGCGCTCGCGGCACATGTTCGACGATCACGTGCTGAAATTTCCCGATGAGGTGACGCACCAGGCCGTGCAGCAATCGGAGGGTAGCCTCACGGACCGCATACTGGCCGCTGACCTGACGCACCAACAATTCGCTGTCGCTGCGAACCGTCAGATTCGCGCAGCCATCCGCCAGCGCTTCTTGCAGCGCATAGATGAGCGCCATATACTCGGCCACATTGTTGGTCGTCACCCCGAGCGGTTGTGACAGTTCTCGCACAGGGACCGCCGCGACGCCACCGGACGCGGGCCGATGGAAGAGCACGACACCGATCCCGGCCGGGCCTGGGTTGCCATGGCTGGCCCCATCAATGTAGGCCTCATACTGCGGATTGGGCATCATCGACATAGAGGATCCGATTACAGCTATCGCAGGTCGCCAGGGCTGCTCCCAAACACGCCTCATTCACGACTTGAGGGCGTAACCGCCGGTGACAACCGCCACACGACTCATTCACAATCGGCACCAACGCTAACCCCTCACGCATTTTCAGGATCCGCTCATAGGCGGTGAGCTTCTCGTGCGGCACCACTGGCGTCAAGACATGCCGATCCTGCTCCAGACGCGCCATGCGCTCGCGCAACCCGACCAGCTCTTGCTGAATACGCTGCTCTTCCTGCTGCAGACGCTGCTGGTGCTGGACCGCTACGTGTTGCTGGCGTTGTCGCTCTTTGGTGGCCTGGTCGATCGTGTCAAAGTTCTTCAGCAATGTCTCCTCAAGGACCGAATTGTCCGCCTTCAACGTCTCGATCTCATGCTGCATCGCCGTGTATTCTTTGTTGGTCTTGACCTGAAAGAGCTGCCCCTGCAGCTTCTTGACGCTCGCTTCCCGCGTCTGCAACTCGACTTCCTTCTCTTTGTGCGCCAACTGAAGCGTCTTGAGCCGATTCTCAGCCGCTTTCAGTCGAGCCGCCTGCGCTGTGGCTTCGGCCCGCGCCCGCTCCAACTCGGCGGGCTTCTCGTGCTCTTGCTGCCGCAGCTCATAGAGGGCGGTGTCGATCGCTTGTAATCGCTTCAAGGTGTCTAACACGTCGCTCATGGGGTGATGGTGGGCGCAAGAGGACTTGAACCTCTGACCTCGTGCATGTGAGGCACGCGCTCTAACCAGCTGAGCTATGCGCCCGCAATACCGCAAACCTTTAGTTTAGAGCGAAATTTGCTCGGTGAGAAGTAAAATTTACAGAAGGTGGGTCGGCCAGGAATCGAACCTGGGACCAACCCGTTATGAGCGGGCTGCTCTACCATTGAGCTACCGACCCTGGACCACTAAAAACAATTGCGAGTTCCGATTCTCATCGGAACTCGCAATGGGCAACTGACAACCGAGCTTATATGACGTGGCCCTTCTCAGGTGAGAAGGTGAGCTCCAAAAAGTTCCGCAAGCGCCGGCTCCGGGTCGGATGCCGCAATTTCCGCAGCGCCTTCGCCTCAATCTGGCGGACGCGCTCTCGCGTCACATTGAAAATCTGCCCGACCTCTTCCAGCGTCCGTGGCGAGCCGTCCTGCAATCCGAAACGCAGCAGCAACACCTGCCGCTCCCGCTCGGAGAGCGTCACCAGGACATCGCCGATCTGCTCCTTCAGCATACTATAGGCGGTCGCGTTCGCCGGCGACACAGCTCGCTTGTCTTCAATGAAGTCGCCGAAGTGCGTATCCCCGTCCTCGCCGATCGGCGTCTGCAGCGAAATCGGCTCCTGGGCAATTTTCAAGATTCCACGCACCTTGTCTACCGGGATTCCGGTCGCGCGGGCGATCTCTTCCGGCGCCGGTTCGCGGCCCGTCTCTTGCACGATGGCGCGCGAGGCACGAATGAGCTTGTTGATCGTCTCGGTCATGTGCACCGGGATTCGGATCGTTCGAGCCTGATCCGCGATCGACCGCGTAATCGCTTGTCGAATCCACCAGGTAGCATAGGTGGAGAATTTGTACCCACGCTGATACTCAAATTTCTCCACCGCTTTCATCAGGCCGATGTTGCCTTCCTGGATTAAATCCAAGAAGGACAGACCGCGGTTCGTGTATTTCTTTGCGATACTCACCACCAACCGCAGATTCGCTTCGACCAGCGATTTCTTGGCCTTGGTATAGTCGATTTCCCGTTGATCAATCTCTTTTAGCGCCAGCCGAATGTCCTCGGGCTTGCCACCCGACAGCCGCTGGGCGTCTTGACGCTTGGCCCCCAGCTCGCGTAATCGCGTGGTGGATCCTGGACGACGATTCCGTTTCATGTGGCTGATTTGCCGGTCGAGCGTTTCAACCGCCTTGAGATACTGGCTCACCTGCTCCACCAGCCATTCGATCGCTTGGATGGTCAGATGGTACGCCTCAATCACCTTGCGGGTCGCGCCCTTACGGCGGGCTTTGCGCAGCTTCTTGCGCAGCGCGATCAGCTGCTCGACCAGCTCCTCCCGCTTCAGATTCGGATCGTCTTTCGAATAATCTTCAGGGTTCAGGCCGCCGGCGATTAGGATGTCCGTCAACCGGAGAATCTCTCGACGCGATACCGGTAAGCTCAGCACCCCGTCCCGGTAGGCGAGTTCGGCTGCCTCAATTTTTTTGGCCAGCGCCAGTTCTTGCTCGCGGGTCAACAGCGGAATCTGCCCCATCTGCCGCAGGTACATCTTCACCGGATCATCCAGCTGTCCGGCCTCGGCCAATTCCGCGGCCTCTTCCTCGCGCTGCTCCTTCTCTTCGCGGTCCTCGAGGCGCGACTCGCCAGGCTTGTCGACGATCTCGATGTTCTCTTTCCCCAGCAGCGTCAACAGCTCGTCGATCTCCTCAGGTGACGCCACATCCTCTGGCAGCAGGTGATTCAGCTCGTCATAGGTCAACCGGCCCTTATCCCGACCCAAAGTGATGACGTGGGCGAGCCGCTCGCTAATGGGCTTGCGCTGCTGCTTGGTCTTCTCCGCCATGGCGGTCTGCCTCCTACCCGGTTGACACCTGTTGGTCCTCGACGAGCATGTATTGCAGCTCTCGAAGCAATCGCTCGACTTCCTGCTCGTGTCCCGCGGCTTGCGCCGTCTGAATTTTCGCTTGCAGCATCGTTCGTCGTCGCTGCCGAGCGGTCGAGCGCAGTCGCCGAACACACTCCTCCATCGCCTCTGACGGCGAATCCACCGATTGCGCGAGTTCTACCAACGCGCTGACCGCTGGTCCATGACCCTCTTCAGTCAGCCGTGACACCACCTGTGTCGTGGTCAACGACTCGTGAGCCTGGACCTGGCTGATCCGCTCAAGAATCCGCCGCAGCCCAGGGTCTTGAATATCCTCGAACGCCAGATGCTGACGCACCATCGACAAACGCACCGGATCATCGACCACGAGCGCAGTCAGTAATCGCTCGGCGCCTGGGCTGGCCACCGGTGCGGCCGATCGTGTCCGACGTCCGAGCGTCAGGGCGGATCGCGGCGCCACTTTCGCTAGCTCGGCGCCGACAGCCGATTCATCCAGTCGGAGCCGCTCGGCCAGGAGCCGGACATATTCACTGCGCAGCATCGCATCCGGCACCCGCGCCACCGTCGGGAGCACAAACTGCGCGGCATTGACTCGTCCTTCAATCGTCCGGGTCGGAAATCGCTTCGCCGCGATCGCCGCTAAGAAGTCAAAGATCCCGATGCTCTGTCCGAACACGGCACGCAGCCGGTCCACCCCATGGGCCTGGACATATTCATCCGGATCGATATCCACCGGTAACTGGGCGATGGACACCTCAAGCCCAGATTCCACCAGCACATCGATTCCGCGCAGCGTGGCTTGCTCGCCTGCGGCATCCGGGTCAAACGCGAGGATCACTCGGTCCGCGTACCGTTTCAGCAGCCGCGCCTGCTCGTCGGTTAGCGCGGTCCCCAACGGCGACACCACCTCAGCCAATCCAGCGCTGGCCAACACCACACAATCAAAGTACCCCTCGACGATGATAGCGGTCTTGCGCGCCGCGATGGCCTCTTTGGCCTGCGCCAATCCAAACAGATGCCGACCCTTCGTATACAACTCGGTCTCAGGGCTGTTCAGATATTTCGGCTGTTGATCAGGCGACAGCCCCCGGCCGCCGAACCCGACGACACGGCCGCGGACATCGACAATGGGAAAGATCAGCCGATCACGAAACCGGTCATACCAGCCAGACTTTCCTTGAATGGCCAGCCCAGCCGCTTCCAACTGCTGCGGGGTCACGCCCTTCGCCTGAGCTGCACTGACCACATGGCTCCAGCCTGCCCGAGCCAATCCCAACCGAAATTGCTGACGAGCCGCGTCTGACACACCGCGGTGTTGCAGATACGCTCGAGCCGCCTGGCCGTGGACCGGATCCAGCAGGACCCGCTCAAAATATCGGCACGCGTCTTCTAACAACGGTGCCAGCCGCTGATGCGCGCGCTCGGTTGGCGTCGTGTCGTGCTCCGGAAGCCGCACGCCGAGGTGATCCGCCAACTGGCGTACCGCTTCGGGAAACGTCAGCCGGTCATGCTGCATGAGAAAACTGAACACATTGCCGCCGACGCCGCACCCGAAACAGTGAAAGATCTGTTTGTCCGTATTGACCATAAAGGAGGGTGAGCGTTCCTTATGGAACGGACAGAGCGCCTTGAAATGCCGACCGCTGCGCTTGAGCGGAACATATCGGCCAATCAGCTCGACGATATCCGTCCGCGCCTGCACGTCGTCAAGCATCCGATCTGGAATCAATGGCATGAAGTGTCAGCCGCTCCGCCAGGCACTGGCGTCGCCGTCACTGGCTTCGCTGCGGCCCGGTTGCGGTGGGACTTGCTGGCCGAAAAGCAGGCACGGTAGTCTGTGAGGATGCGGTACCACCGGGAAACCGATGGGCGACGTCGGTCAACACGCTGCGAGCCGTGTTCACGACACGAGGACCGATGAGTGAACGCTCCTCAACACTCTGCCGTAGGTAGTCGAATCCGCTGGACGACAACACAATGAGGAACAACCCAGACCACCACACGCCCCGCAACCCTCCAACCAGGGCGCCCAAGCTCTGGGTCACCAGGTTCACCGGTTCACCGTGAATGGCCTCAATGAGGCGACGCACGAGCATGCGGATGACCAAAAATAGTATGAGAAAGATGCCCCAAAATATGAGGGAGGTCGAATATGCAGGATCAATATGGAGCCACGGTTGAATCCACTGCTCGACCACAGGAGCATAGTTGACCGTCAACACTGTGACGCTCACCGAGGCGAGTAACAGCAGCAGTCCGATAATGGTCCCACGGCTAAATCCAACGTAAGCCGTTAAAATAACGGTGGTTACAACAACCAGATCAACCCAATTGAGCGAGGTTAGCACCGCTGCTCTCCGGAAATCTTCTTACGCTGGAGTATACCATAGCGTTTCCAACAGCGTCAATGGCAGCAGGCGTTTTTCAGGCAGGCCTTCATGAAGTGACAGTCACTTCCGGATCTGAAGTAACTGTCACTTCATGGGATTAGCTACCACTGCGGATCGTGGCCCGCACCTTGATAATGCGAAGCTCCTCCATGACCGCATCGAATCGCTGGGACATGGTTTGCTGGTTCGCCAGGATCTGCTCTTCGTTCTTAAGAATCTGATTCAGCACTCGCTGCACATCCCCAAAATCACTGACCGTGACCGGCTTGGGCTCTGGCTTTGTTCGTCGAGTTGATTCTTCAGCCCCAACATGCTGCAACCACCCGCCAGCCAACACACCGCCAACCAGCACCGCAGCCAGATGAGTCCAGACACCGAAGCGCATCGTCGGCCTCACTGCATGGTCGTAGCAACGGTCTTCGCCTGCTCATGGTTCTCTTCCAGCAGCCTGACCGTGAGAAAGATGAGCACATCCCGTTTGACCGGCTCGCTATTGCCGGCGCCAGCATACCGGCTGACATTCTTGAACAGCAACCCGATCACTGGAATATCACCGAGGATGGGGATTTTGACTTCGTTCTTCGTGTCGGCTTCTTTGGTGAGCCCGCCAATCGCGATGGTTTCCCCGCTCCTGATCCTGACCTGTGTCTGCGCTGTCTGAATGGTGAACTGTGGCAGCGACACCGAGTTGCCGGTCCCGGTGTCATAGGTCACATTATCGCCCGCCGCGGAGATTTCAGGCTTCAACTCCACGACAATCTCGTTGCTTGGGTTCACATGCGGGGTCACCGTCAGCTCGGTCCCAATATTTTTGGTATTGAACCCGCTGATCGTGGTCCGACCGGTCGTCGGGTCGATCTGATAGTTCGGAATCGGAAACTCTGACCCGATGTGAATCTTGGCCTGCTGATTATTGAGCGCGGCAATGCTCGGGCTGGACACCACGTGCGTGTCAAGCCGACGGTGCAAAAAGTTCATGACCGCTGAGAAATTTGAGGACGTGAGCGTTCCGAACGTAAACGTCCCACCGAATTCCGGGACACGGCCGCTTCCGGCAACAACACCTGTACTCGGGCTGTACGTTCCCGCCCGAGGGATAAACGTATTTCCGAGTCGGCCTAAACTGTTGCCCCCTGGAAAAGGAAACGTGCTTGGGAGTGACACAGCACTCGCGGTAAACGTCAGGCTGTCCGACCAATCGATTCCCAGGTTCTCGTTTTTATCCAACCGAGTTTCCACGACCTTGGTTTCGATCAACACCTGCGGGGTGCGTTGGTCCAACCGCTGGATCACTTGCTTGATCTGCGTGAGGTTGGCCGGAATATCGGTCACGATCACGGTATTCGTCCGCTCGTCAAACTTGACCCGTCCACGGTCGGATAACATCTCTTTGATGACGTCCGGCACTTCTTTGGCTTTCGCATAATCCAGCGGGAACACGTCAGTCGCCAGCGCCTCTTGCTCAAGTTGCGCGACAGTCATCACCCGAACAATATTCGCCTTTCGCTCGTACGTAAATCCGTACGTTCGCAGAATGATATCCAAAGCCTGTTCCCACGGCACATTGGTCAACTTAATCGTCACCAGCGCTTCCACATCGGTACCGGCGACAATGTCGATTCCGCTCTTGAGCGAAATGATTCGCAACACCTGCCGGATATCCGCATCCTTGAAGTCAACGCTGATGAAGCCGCTGGGCTCCAGCAACGCAGTAGCTTGTGCCGATGTATCAGTCTCAGAGGTCGCCGCCGGGGATTCTGGCGCATCTGTCGACAAGCTCGCGTCGGGTGCGGTTGACGCAGTGGCGGATGTTGACGCATCGGCTGTCTGAGTCGACCCGGTGGATGATTGACTCGGGTCAGCCGCCGATCCGGCTATTGGCTGGCTTGATTCGGTGCTCGGCTGCTGCGTCGTGCTGGGCTGCTGTTGATCATCTGTGGTTGTCGCAGCCACTGTCGCCGCCGCCTGATCCTGTGTTTGTGATGCTTGCTGGGGAGGATCCTCAGCCTCAGCCACCGCCACCGTCCCGACCACCAAGAGTACCCCGCCCAACAAAACCCATCCGTGACTCATTGACCGATTCACTGATCCTCCCCTCCGTTGGTGGTGTCTGGCGAACTCGGCCGCGATGCTTCGAAACTGATCTGCAGCACCAACGGTTCTCCGCCATTGCTCAACACCACGGCGTCTTCGCGGATCTGTTTGACTTGATAACCGTCCACGGTCTCGCCAACTCTGACTTCGGTGTCGTTAATGATCGCAATTGAGTGGCCTTTCGGATCCCATAAAACGCCATAGAGCACCGGCTGACTGAATGTCTGAGGGGTCTTGCCGCCGGTCCCAACGAGTTGTCCATTGCGCACGAGCGGCATGAAGGGATCCCGATGGCCTTTCGGATTATATCGAAAGGACGGCTCGTGCTCCTCAGCGGCCCGCGGCATACCAGCGGCCAAGCCAAGGACCAGCGCCCAGATCGCGACGGCAATGATCTGTCCCTCTTGCCGACTCATGGCGAAGGCCTTGCCGTTTCGGGTGTCGTCGATTCCGCCGCGTCCGCGCCAGGCGTCATCGTAAAGAATGTCCGCAGCAGCAGCTTGACCCGATGACGTTTTCCTTCTTTTGGATCAGCGCTCACGCGGAGATTCGCCACTTGGAACGGCTGTTTTTGTGCCTCAATCAGGCTGAGAAAATTGCCCAGTTGATGGTAGCCGGCCAACGCATCAATTTGGACTAACACGTCTTTATACACTTTGGGGCCAGGGGGCAGCGTTGCCTGTTGGGTTCCGACAGGGGCTTGCGTAAAAATATTCTGGACCTTCACCTGTGACTGGCTGGCAAGCGCTGAGAGCCAGCCGGACAGGGTGGATTCCTGCTCTTGGCTTGGCAAGGCGCTGCGCAGGGTTCTGACCCGCTGGTTGAGCTGTTCATACTCTCGGCGTACGGAGGCTTCACTGGCGGCAATGACTTCTAATCCATGCGCCTGGTCTGTCGCATTTTTGGCTTGCTCGCCAAGCCGTTCGAGCTCTTGCTGCATCGGCCGAATCGGAAAGACGGCGTAATAGACCCAGAGCAAAAACAGACCCAGAGCAATCAACAACACCAAACTACGTTTTTCGCGAGGGTTCAGACTCACTGCCGTCCCCTTTTCAATGATCCTTCTTCAGTGCGCAGATGACGGTAAATTCCAAAATTTCAATGTTGTCTTGTTGAATCCGCTTCATCGAGTCGATTTTGATTTCTTTGACCGCCGATGAGAAATTCGGATCGGCCTTCAGCGTCTCCACAAAATTGCCCACATGGCTCTGATCATCTGCCCCCACCGCAGACCCCTGGATCACCAGCTCCTTCTCCTCATCAATGGACAGATCCGTAAACCAGACACCCTCCGGGAGCGAATCTGACAAAACGTTCAGCCGTTTGGCCCACAGGCCTTGGCCGATCCCCAATGTTTTGTACGCCGATTCTTGCGTGTGCAGATCCTTCATGAGCAGTTGGAGCCGCTCGACTTCGGCTTTCGCCGGCTGCAGCGACTCAATCTTCCGGTTGAGCTGCAGCAACTGCTGGTGTCGAAAATACAGTGGGACAGCGAGGAGGAGTGGGATGAGCACCAGGATCACAGCAATCAGTTTCATTAGAGGAGTGCGGTGGAAGTGCTCGATCGGAGACAACGCGGCCTTGCGGGCAGACTCAGGCAGGAGATTAATTTTCAGCATGCGATGCTCTGCACCCCACCAGTTACGAGGTTCTCAACGCCAGACCATAGGCAACGGTAAACTGTCCGGACAACCCTTTCATGGGCGCCCAGGCCGTGACCGGTTGAGTCAGTTGGCCTTTTACCAGATTCATGAATGGTTCTGATTGGCTCAGCCCTCCGCTGACCAACACCTGTTCGGGTGGTTGACCAAACCGGTTTTCAAAGTAATCAAAGGATAATTGTAGCTCAGTCATCAGCGATTCGCTAGCGACCTTCAATGCGGCGAGTAATTCAGGACGAGAGGACCCTTGTGACAGCTCGGCCGTCACCGCCTCCACCTCGGTCCCGAGCTGGTCTGCCAGATGGCGCCACAGTTTCGCAGCCCCCCACGGGATGTCCCGGACCAGGTACGGGCTCTCGCCTCGAAAAATCACCACATTCGTCAACTGCGCGCCGGCGTTGATGATCGCGAACGTCTCTCCGGGTCGATGACCATTGGTGTCGTTCAAAAACGCATTCGCGACGGCCAGCGCATCAACATCGATCACCGCCACGTCAAACCCGGCTCGCTTGACCCAGTCCAACCGACGTTCAATCAGGTCTTTTTTGCACGCGACAATGAGGACCCAGGACTTGTTGCCTTCTGCTGGCCCTAACACTGCGCCATCGATGACCACGTCCTGCACATTAAATGGCAGGTAGCGCTGCGCTTCAAACGGGAGCGCTTGCTTCATTTCGCCTGACTTCATGGTCGGCATCTCAACGATCCGCATGATGACCCATTGGCCGCTCACCGACAGGTTGATCGAACGCGCTGGGACTTGCAAGGTATGAATCGTCGAGCGGATCAGCTCTGAGATGTCGGTGGTTTCTTGGCCGGTGGGCAATGGCACCAGGTTTTGCCCCAAGATCGGTCGCTGGGCTGCCCCTTTTCGCATACCGAGCGCGACCGCTTTGATCGCGGTCGAACCGATATCCAGTCCGATGGTAACCTTGGCTTCTGTGTGCCGGATGGTGGACAGACGCTGGAGCCACTGAGCAGCGGGGCGAAGCGAAGGCACAGCAGGCATGCGGCGCTACGAGTTCCTCAGACGGACACGCGCGGATAAGACGTTCGTTGTCCGAGTGCCGCCGGCTTGGGTACCGCCAGGGCCACCAGGCATTCCGGCCACGCGCACGAGAAATTCAAGGTTTACCGTCACGACTCGGGTGGGGCCGTCGTAGACGAACGAACTGGTATCTCCTCGCACGTTATTGGCCAGGACACGACAACCGGCAAAATTGTTGACGACAGCAGAGCTTGCTGTCGTGCAACGAACCAATTGCGCGCCTTCAACGTTCCTGGTCACTGCCAAATGCACCCAGTTTGTCAGCGTCGTCCCATCACCCCAACAGATCGTTGGTGTAGGCAAGTCGCATTGTCCAGGCACATTGTAGCCTTGCGCGATCTGATACGCAAGCTGCTGGCCAAGCCCTGGTCCTGGATTCGCTGATACGATCGGTCCTGTTACCGGACCGGCCTCGCGAAGCTCTCGCGTGACGTTGTCGAATGCTTTGCGCGCTTCTTGCTGGACTTGCACATTCGCATCCGCTGATAAATAGGAAGCCTGCCCTGTCAAGAACACGACCAGGAGCGCGCCGCCAAGAATCATAAACAGCAGCGAGACAATGACCACTTCCACCAGAGTAAACCCACATTGGTTTCTTTCGCGGCAGCTCATCCTCGGCACGTCACCAGGGTGGTCAGCATCGCCGGAGATTCGAACACGTTGGCCGTATCGTTTGGCACCGTATTCGCGGCTTCATCGGCCGCGGTCGATGTCAGTGCTGCGCCATTCCACCCGCACTCGCCGATCGTGCGGCCCCGATGGCGCCAGCACACCGCGACCGTCACTCGCAGCGGATTAAATGTTGTCGTTCCTGCCTGGGTCTGCCATTCACCGGTCCCCACCTGCGCCGGGGCGCCACCGGTACCGCACACAGAGGCTGCACCGGTGTAGCCATCCCGATCTGTGCACGTCACGACAATTCGTTCTTCGTTTGAAGGATTGGCCGTCGGAACACTTTTGCCTCGGGGTGAATAGTAGGCGTTCGCCTGCGGCCACGTCGTGACCTGATCCATCCAAGCGTTCCAACTGGTCGGTGCCACAAGCGCGCCGGGGCCATCCGGGTCAGGCGGAGCAATCGATGGGGTGGTACAAGTGGCGTCCTGCTGCCGAATCAGCTCGATGACCCGATTGGCATCATGGATCGCAGCGGACAAATTGCGCGAATGTTCATTCAGTGTGGCTTGGCCAATGTAGGCGCCAAGGATCGCGGCAGCGGCCACAGCCAGCACCATGCCACCCAGCACAATCTCGGCCAGGGTAAAGCCGGACTCGCGGCGATTCAACCCATCGCTCATGTTGCCGTGTGCCTCTTGCTGTCGCTCACGAATGAATGAATAAAATCACCTGTTACGCGGTAGGACAGGGGACGGCTCGACGCTTGACATCGAGCCGCCCCCCTGGCACATCACGTCACACAACCTCCCACAACAAACCTCACGACGTTGTTATGTTGCTGTCGAGTTGTTGCACAGGTTCGGCTGAACGTCAATCGTATTTTCCCCCGTGAGGTTCGCCACGGTCATATTCGCCACGACGTCAGCACAGTGACGAATGAGGCCACTTTCGTTGACGAAAAAGGCCCGGGTGCCGGTCGTCCCGACAGTCGTCGGAATCGAGAGGACGGTATAGGTCGTCCCAGCAGCCACCCCGGCATAGGTATAGGTGTAACCTTGAACCACCCCTGTCGCTTGTGTGGCGCCTCCAGCCATCGAGTTGCAAAACGACGGTGGGCCAAAATCCGGGGTAGGTGCGATTCCTGCCGCACAGCCGGCTGGGACTCCGCCCGCTCCGTACATGGTGTCGGTCCACGCGGTGGCAACGTTGTTCGGGTACGCCTGGTTGACCGATCGGGCCATCTCCAGCGAGCTGACAAGCGCCCGTAAGTTGCCAATGGAGGCTGACTCATTGGCGCTGGTGCGGCCACGTAGCACGTTCGGGATCGCGATCGCAGCTAACAGCGCGATAATCGCAACAACAATCATGATTTCAACAAGCGTAAACCCCTGCTCTGATCGTTTCATAGAAGTCCTCCTTTAAATAAACGATGATTTTCCGCGGATAACGGATCATAAAATCGTGATGCCCGCAGAACCTGGACGCCTCACCCCCTTTCGCCTGTCTCGTGTGTGGCGTCATTGTTCTGCGGTCGTCCCTCGACTCGCTTCACTCGCTCGGGATGATCCTGAGCAAGGCCGGCTCTGCCGGCTGAGTCAAAGGATCCCAAAACAATAACGCCATTGCTGGAGAGCAATGGCGTTCTGCTCCCAGCGGCAACCCAGCTACCCCACGGGCGTTTGGAGAAGAGTGAAGCATCCGTGGCATGCCGTGATCCCGGGAAGGATCTTGGCACGCCTTGGCGTCTCTCCCCCTCGCTCCCACAGGGCCTGTGGCTTTCCCAGCGCACCGGTTGTGCGCTGCCCTGAACCTCTCCTAGCTTCAGGGGACCCCGCCTCACGGCGAGTGTGGCTTGAGCGCCGAGCACACTTAACTTGTTACCCTGTTGAACAACTTCTTCACCTACAGGGCATTTCAACTATGCCACACGCATCGCGCGCGCGTCAAGCACTAATTCAGACATCAGACTTCAGACAACAGGAAGACAACAAATATCTGTGAACTCCACAGCGAACGCTTGCTGAGCATCTTTCGCCTTTCCTGATGTCTGGAGTCTGAGGGCTGATCTTCTATTTGCCAATCTGTTTAGTGAATGATCGTGGGCAGCTTGAACACTGGCAAGAACAAAGCCACCACAATCCCACCGATCACGACACCGAGGATCGCGATGACCAACGGCTCGATCAAACTCGTGAGCGCTGTCACCGCCGCATCGACTTCGCTTTCATAGAAATCGGCGATCTTCCCAAGCATCTTCTCCAATTCACCGGTCTTTTCTCCGACCGCGATCATCCGGGTCACCATCGCGGGAAACACCTTGCTGTGCGACAACGGGTCGGCGATATTCTCCCCTTCTTTAATGCTGGTCCGCGCAGACATGACCGCCTGCTCGACCACCTTGTTGCCTGAGGTCTTGGCAACAATCTCCAGCGAACCCAGGATCGGGACGCCAGACTTTACCAGGGTCGCGAGCGTTCGCGCGAACCTGGCGATCACCACCTTCTGCATCAACTTACCGATGACCGGCAGCTTGAGTGTCATCCGATCAAACCACGCTCGGCCAGCCGGCGTGTGAATATACATCTGCACTAGCACAATCATACCGAACACGCCGATCACCTCCAGGACCAGGAAATGCCCCATAAAATCACTGACCATGAGAAGAACTTGCGTCGGTAGCGGCAATTGACCGCCGAGTGAAGTAAAAATTTCTTTAAATTTTGGAACGATGACCACGATCAGGAACGTCGTGATGGCGAAAGCCAACACGGAGACAAAGGCCGGGTAAAACAGGCTCGCCTTCACCTTTCGCTGTAACACGGTGACTTTTTCCAGATAGCCGGCCACACGGTCCAAGATCTCATCAAGCCGCCCGGACGACTCGCCAGCTCGAATCATGTTCACATAGAAGTCAGAAAACACCTTCGGATGCCGACCGGCCGCCTCGGACAGGCTGGAGCCGGATTCGATATCGGTGCGCATCCGCTTGAGGATCTGTTTGAACACCCGGTCTTCAATCTGTTCGGTCAAGACATCCAGCGCCGGCGCGATCGGGATGCCGCTATCGACCATGGTGGCGAGTTGGCGTGAGAAGATGACCAGCGAATCGGATTTGATCCGGCCCTGCCCGATCTTCATGATGGATGGCCGGTTGCCTTGCGGGCGCTCATCGATGGACAACACGACAAACTCCTGCTTCCACAACTGCTCGATGAGCGCGTTGCGGGAATCGATTTCAAGCGTTCCGCTATGGGTCTTCCCGGACTTATCCTTCACCACATAGGCAAAGGTCGGCATGATCTTCACCCCTCTCGCGCCGGTTACTTACTCCTCAGTCGTGACCGCGATCACTTCTTCCAACGTCGTCAATCCTTGCTCGGCTTTCAGCAGCCCATCTTGTCGGAGCGGTCGCATGCCCAACGTTTTCACCGCATACTCCTTGATCTCCCACGACTGAGCGCGCGACACCACCAGCTCCCGAACCCGTTCATCAACCTGGAACACCTCCATGATTCCCATCCGGCCTCGGTATCCTGAGCCGCCGCAGGCCCGACACCCGACCGGTTTGAAAAAGGTGGCGGTCTTCGACGGCTTCAGTTCCAGGCGCTCGAGGACCAGCGGGCTTGGGGTCAATGGCTCGCGACATTTCGTGCACAGTTTGCGCACCAGCCGCTGGGCTTCAATCAGCGAGACGCTGGACGCCACCAGAAACGGTTCCACGCCCATATCCACCAGCCGGGTCACCGCGGACGCGGCATCATTCGTGTGCAGGGTCGACAACACGAGCTGACCGGTCAGGCTCGCTTTCATCGCGATATCCGCGGTTTCGAAATCTCGGATCTCTCCGATCATCACGATATCCGGGCTTTGCCGCAACAGCGCCCGCAACCCGCCGGCAAAGGTCAGACCGACCTCTGGATTCACCTGAACCTGAATGACGCCTTGCACCTGATACTCAATCGGGTCTTCAATCGTGATGAGGTTGCGAGCCGGCTGATTGAGTTGGTTCAACACGGAGTAGAGTGTCGTGGACTTTCCAGAGCCGGTCGGGCCAGTGACCAAGATCATCCCATACGGCCGTTTCACGGTGGCATGAAATTGTTCGATCGAATCGTTCGAGAATCCGAGTTTGTCGAGGCCGATGGACAGGTTGGCTTTGTCCAACAACCGCATGACGACTTTTCCCCCATGCGTGATCGGCAGGACTGAGACCCGGAAGTCGACTTCGCGTTCCTCTAATCGCACCTTAAACCGTCCGTCTTGTGGCAAGCGCCACTCGGTAATGTCCAACCCGGAGAGGATTTTCAGGCGGGTGAGGACCGGGTTCTGGACCGCTTTAGGCAACCGGTGGACCTCTGCCAACTGGCCATCGACTCGCAACCGGACGCGCAAGGTATCGGCCATCGGCTCGAGATGGATATCTGACGCATGGCGGCGCATCGCCTCAATCACGAGGAGATTGATCACTCGCACGACCGGGGCTTCCTGTTGGCTGGCGTTCTCGTTCAGCAAGACGGCAACAGCGGTATCGAGTGAGGTGTCGTCGGTCAACTCGACATTGACCACCGGCGCCTCCATGACCGGAACTTGGCTGGCATACAGCTGCTCAATGGCGCGACGGATTTCGCTTTCGGTCGAGAGCACCGGATCGACCGCGACCTGGGTCAGTGATTTGAGATCATCGATCGCGCAGATATTCATCGGGTCGGACATGGCCACCGTCAGCCGTTCGCCGTATTTCGTCAGCGGCACGATCGCGTATTGACGGGCCATCCGTTCTGGGACCAGCTTGCTCAACGCAGGATCCAGACGGTATTTCGCCAAACTGATCATCGGTAACCCCAACTCTTTGGACAACAGCTCGGTCAATTTGATATCTGAGATGATTCCTTTATCGATGAGCAATTTGGCGAAATTCTTGCCGGTCCGGGTCGCTTCACCGGCCAACGTGTCCAGCTGTTCGGCATTCGCGCCCTGTTGCTTCACGAGCAATTCTGAGATGCGTTGCTTGAAGCTGGTCATCTGCTCCCACCTTCGGTGGGCGTGAACTGGTGTACGGGTGAACCGGTGTACAGGTGCACACCAACAACCCGTACACCCGTACACCCGTACACCCGTACACGATATCTGGCGACCAAGAGACGCGGGTTCATCCGACGACCTCACCGAGCGTGGTGCGAAATATTTCTTCTAGCGTCGTAATATGCTGTCTGGCTTTCATCACCCCTTGCTCGCGGAGCGTTTTCATGCCCAGCTTGCGAGCGGTCTGCTCAATTTCTCGTTCCGGAGCTCGTCGCAGCACCAGCTCCCGCACTTCAGGCGTCATGATCAACGCTTCGGCGATGACCTCCCGCCCGGCATACCCGGATTGAAAGCAGGTTCGACACCCGCGTCCGCGCACCAGTTCCAGCGGCTGCCCTTTGGTATCGACCAGGCCCAATTTTTCCGCCAGCCCTTGTGCTGGTTGATAGGGCTCTGCGCATTTGGCGCAAACCCGGCGCACCAACCGCTGTCCCAACACCGCCATGAGGCATGAATTCAGCAGAAAAGGCTCCAGCCCCATATTCATGAGGCGAATCACCGATCCGGCCGCGCTGTTGGTGTGCAACGTGCTCAAGACCAGGTGACCGGTCAAGGCTGACTTGACCGCCATATCGGCTGTCTCGCTGTCGCGAATTTCACCGACCATGATCACATCCGGGTCTTGACGCAGAATGGATCGCAGCGCCTTGGCAAAGGTCAGCTCGATGTCCGGCTTGGCCGACACTTGATTGACTCCTGGCAGCTCAAACTCCACCGGATCCTCGACGGTCACAAGGTTCCTCTCCGGCCGATCAATCAACTTCAGGAGCGCATACATGGTGGTCGTCTTGCCCGAGCCGGTCGGCCCGGTCGAGAGGATCATCCCATGTGGCCGTTGCGCGCAGGCTTTGAGTTTCTTCAAATCATCCGGGTCAAACCCCAGGGTGCTGATGTCCAGCTTGATTTCCCCTTTGTCCAGGATCCGCAGACACACGTTGCCGCCGAACGCGGATGGGAGGATCGAGACCCGGAAGTCGACCAGACGGTCATCAACTTTAAACTTGAAGTGCCCATCCTGCGGCAGTCGACGCTCTGCGATGTTGAGCTCAGACATCACCTTTACCCGGGAGACGACCGCCGAATGGAGCTGCTTGGCCGGAGCCGGCCCCTCCTGTAACACGCCGTCGACCCGGTAGCGCACCCGCACCGTTTTTTCCTGTGGCTCGATGATCAGGTCTGACGCGTGGATCCGCACGGCGCGTGTCAGGAGCGCATCGGTAAATTTCACGACGGGCATTTCTTGCGTCTGCCGGAGCAAGTCGTCGGCCTCATTCTGACCGCCCTTCGCGGCGGCGGTTGCGGCGACCTCTGCCGCCAGATCGGCGGAGTCCGATTCGGCCTTGCGGACCATTTCTTTGAGGGTTTCCTCGACCCCGGTCCCGTAGTACTGATCGATCGCATCCCGGACATCTTTCCCCGTCGTCAAGAGCGGGTTAATGGACAGCCCGGTCATCGCCGCCAAGGTATCCAGAGCAAAAATATTCAGCGGGTCGGCCATCGCCACCGTGAGGGTCTGCCCGATACATGAGACCGGAATGAGCTGGTATTGCAGCGCGACTTCGCGGGAAATGAGCCCTTTCAGATTCGGATCGAGCTTCATCCGTCCCAGGCTGATGGGTGGGATCCCTAGCCCTTGGCTGAGGGCGGCGAGCAAATCCGGTTCACCAATGTAGCCCCGCTCCAGCAGAATCTTCTGGAGTGTGCCGCCATGCGTGCGCTGGACGACCAGCGCCTCTTCAAGCTGCGCTTGCTGAATGAGCCCGCGCGACAGCAGCGCGTTCACGAGTCGATCTTTGAGGCTTGCCATGTGTCCAACCTTCCCCGACGAGCCGACCGTTAGGTCGGCGGGGTGTGGTGACCGCCTTTGTAGTATTTCTCGACCGCTTTGGTGATATCCGACGGGGTGCTCACGAATGTCTGGATCACGCACTTGGTCAGCAGCTCGATTTCCTCGATCGCTTGCACATTGGACGGATCGGCCATCGCCAACGTCAAGGCATTGCCAATCCGGTCGATTGGAATGAGGCAGTATTGCCGCGCCAGGGCTTCGGGGATGATCGCTGTCAGTGATCCATCGATTTCATAGTTGTCCAAGGGCAGATACGGAAACCCGTACTGCGCCGTCAGGGCCAGGGCGATATCCTCTTCCGTGACGCATCCCATCTGGATCAAGACTTGGCCCATCAGGCCCCCGTGCTCTTTCTGCTGAGCGAGTGCCTTGTCCAATGTCTTCTTATCGATGAGGCCTCGTTCGAGTAGGACCTCACCAATCCGCTTGGTAATAATCCGTCGCGCCATGCGTCGTCCGCCGCGACGATCGTGCCGCGGCGTTGGCCTCCGGTTAGTGGTGCATCAACCGCAGCAAATCGTCCGGATCGTTGGAACGCGCCAGGGCCTCTTCCGGACTAATGACCCGCTTGAGGTACAGTTCGTAGAGCGTTTGATTCATCGTCCGCATGCCTTCTTTCTGTCCGGTCTGAATCACCGAATACAACTGGTGAATTTTCTGCTCCCGAACCAGTGAGCGAACCGCATGATTGACAATCAACACTTCACTGGCCAACACGCGCCCCCGGCCACTCGCCTTCGGAATCAATTGCTGCGAGATGACGCCCAAGAGTTCCAAGGAGAGTTGCACCCGTACCTGGTTCTGTTGATGCGCTGGAAAGACATCGACGATCCGGTTGACGGTCTGCACCGCATCCGAGGTGTGCAAGGTCGCCAGCACCAGATGACCGGTCTCTGCGACGATCAGCGCGGTTTCGATCGTTTCCAGATCGCGCATCTCACCGATGAGGATGACATCCGGGTCCTGGCGCAGCACATGTTTGAGGCCCTGGGCAAACGACTGCGTGTCGCTGCCCACCTCGCGCTGATCGATGATGGACCGCTTGCTGGTGTGGGTGTATTCGATCGGATCCTCGATCGTGACGATATGAAAATCCTTCGTCGTGTTGAGGTAGTCGACCATGGAGGCCAGGGTGGTGGTCTTCCCTGACCCGGTCGCCCCGGTGATGAGAATGAGGCCTTTGTTCTTCTGGCACAGGTCGGTCACGATCTGGACGGGCAGTCCGAGTTCGTCAAAACTCTGAATCCGGAAGGGCAGCATCCGGATCGCAGCCCCGAGATACCCCTGCTGAATAAAGTAGTTCGCGCGGAACCGCGCCAATCCCTCAACAGAGAACGCGAAGTCCAACTCCTTCCATCGCTCGAACCGCTCGATCTTGTCCGGCGCGATCAGGCTGTACGCCAGCTCTTTGACGTCGTCCCCGGATAGCGGCGCGTGGTCTGTCGCGACGAGCCGGTCGTCCATCCGCAGGTGCGGCGGTTGATTGCCGCTCAAATGCAGATCGGTCGCGCCCTGCTCGACGACCAGCCGTAAGAGCGCTTCCATCGTCGGCTTTGCGGATGTCGTCATGCTGACGTCCCCCTCTGACTCACGTGCCGTGCTTGCAATCGTCGCCGGAGCTGCCACAGCTCACGGATGGTGGCCATCGTGCTTTGCGGTGCGATTGCGATGCATGATGGCATCAACAATCCGCTGTTCAAACTGCCCCGCCGTCGCGATCCCATTGCCGCTCAGATTCAGTCGTCGAATCGCGTTGACCATGGCCGCGAGAATTTGTGTACGCGACAGTTTGATTCCGGAGGAGAACTGGGCGTCCTTACCGATCTTATCGATATAATCCACTTGCTCGCGGTTGAGCGAGGCGATGACGCGGTGCGCGTGCTGATTGGAGCCACCACTGTGTTGTGACATTCGCTGCTCAGGCCTCGGGTTTCAAAAAAAATCAGACGTCCGAGGAAAAGGACGTCTGAGCCATCCTTCGGTGGCAACCCAACCACCCCAGATGCTTCACGTGGCGAAGCAAAGCGCTTGGGGCTTGTGGTTTTGCGTCGCACGCCTTACGGCGTGGTTGCCCTTTTCACACGAAGAACCGTGTCAAGCAAATTGTCGACGATGAGCCGCCGGAGAGCCCGTCACACAGCTCATGTCGAACTATACCATACGCGGTACGAACTCATCAAGTCACCTTGTGCACAACCCTGCTGGTGCCCTTTATGACCTTTATGATCTGTACACAGAATGACAAGGAGGCGGAGTGCCCCTGTGACATCGTGACAGAATCACCTTTTCACCTTAGACGTCATTTCCATCCCTGGTTTCGTCGCGAAATCGCATCCGGTGAGCCGAGCCGAGCAGCCACGAGGCGCCGCGCATCGACTGTCGATACGCCAGCCGAGTGGCGCGACGGCGCAGGCCACCGGATGCGATTGCAGCAGAAAGCAGGGGGTGAAATGATTCTAGAGCCGGTCGGTCCAGCGGATGCTCTGCACGAGCCCTAAGGCGACCCATAGCATCACCATCGACGATCCTCCGTAGCTGATCAATGGCAAGGGCACCCCCACCACCGGGAGCACCCCCATCACCATGCCCATATTAATAAACGCCTGGTAACCGATCCATGAAAAGATTCCGACGGCCAACAACCGGCCTTGCGGGGCCGATGTGCTCAAGGCGACCCGCGCGATCCGCAGCAGCAACAGGCCGAACAACACGACAATCATCAGACATCCGAGTAACCCCCACTCTTCGCCGATGACCGAAAAGATAAAGTCGGAGTGGCGCTCAGGCAAAAAACTGAGCTGGTTCTGCGTGCCGGCAAACCACCCCCGCCCCAAGAGCTGCCCGGAGCCAATCGCGATCGTCGATTGGATAATCGTATAGCCGGCCCCGAGCGGATCGATGTGCGGGTCGAGGAACACCAACAGCCGATCCCGCTGATAGGCTT
Organism: Candidatus Omnitrophota bacterium; assembly: GCA_023247275.1. Classification (GTDB taxonomy): domain Bacteria; phylum Omnitrophota; class Gorgyraeia; order Aquiviventales; family Aquiviventaceae; genus JAHFGT01. The sequence goes on along the minus strand of JAHFGT010000007.1, from coordinate 21,724 downwards.
TCAATCCGTGCCACGCGATCGGCAGGACTGCGAGGAGCGCTCCGAGGAGAATTCCGACGGTCCGCCGCGACAGGCCGGCGACCCAGACCATCCCGAACCAGATGGCGAAAAAGATGGTGGCCGAGCCAAGATCCGGCTGGACAAACACCAACAACGCTGGCGGGATCACCAGCAACAGCGACGTGCCGAGCACACTCCACGACAGCGGGGTGGCTTGTCCGGCCAGATAGCGTGCGAGCAACCACGCCGTCGTCAACTTCGCCAATTCCGAGGGCTGCAAACTGAACCCGAACACCGACAACCACCGAGTGGCGCCCAGACGCACCGCACCAGCCACCAAGACGATCGCTAAGATCATCACACTGGCGCCATAGCCCAGCCCTACGCCTTCGCTCCATCGTTGGTAGTTGAGCCGTCCCACCACCAGACCCAGGATCATCCCAATGAGCGTGAAGATTCCATGCTTCAACGCCAGCGTCCAGCGGAGCGTGGCCGCCGCGCTCATCATGGCCAGGTTACTCATCAGGACCAGGCCGGCCGCGGCCGCAAACAACGCCAGATCAAATTGACTCAATCGGAGTCGACGGAACATCAAGGGGATTTCGCGGACGCGGCAACGTATTCACAGATATTCCGCCCGACCTCTGCCGGCAATTCACCCCCTGATCCGCCAAACTCGCTGACGACCGCAAACGCGACCTGGGGATGTTCGAATGGGCAGTAGCCGACAAACCAGCCATGGGTGAATCCAGGTTTGTGCGTCTGCGCGGTTCCGGTTTTGCCCACTACGACAATGTGATCCGAATAAGCCCGGTGGCCGGTCCCTTCGGCGCCATTCACCACCGCATACATCCCGGAGCGGACCGTCTGAATCGTCGACGAAGACCACGGCATGCGCCGCCGCACCCCTGGCCGGTCCACGGTTTGGCCGGTAATGGTGTCTAACAGCCATGGCTGGACCACCGATCCGCCATTCGCAAACACCGAGGCCATGACGGCGGCTTGCAACGGGGTGATGGCAATTTCCCCTTGTCCGATTCCCAACAGCGCCAACTCGCCTTCGCTGAGGCGACGGTGGGGCAAACTTCCGGTCTGTTCTTCGAGCGGCCAGCCGGTTCGTTGCGCCAACCCGGTCTGTTCCATCACCGCGCGCAGCCGCTCAACGCCGAGTCGACGAGCCACCGTCATAAAGTAGACGTTGCACGACTGCATCAAGGCCTCTGGAAGGGTCAGCGCCCCATGGCCGTCTCGATTCCAACAGTGAAATGTGCGATCACCGATCGTGATCGAGCCTCCGCACACAATTTGGGTCCGAGGTGTCACCACCCCTTGCTCCAGCCCTGCCACGGCGGTGAGCAATTTGACAATGGACCCTGGCTGATACGCGATTCCCACTCGGTTCATCAGCGGCGATTCTGGATCTTCCAGTAATCGCACGACGGTCTCATCGCCCGGGGTGGTAAACGCTTCCGGAGGAAACGTCGGCGAACTGGCGGCTGCTAGCACCGCGCCGGTGAACGGATCCAGCACCACGGCAGCTCCTCGATGGGTGCTGAGTGTCTGCTCCACCAGCGACTGCAGATTGGCATCGATCGTCACCACGACCCGCCCTCCAGGCTGGGGCGATCGCTCGCCGAGCACCCGAACCTGTCGGGCGCGATGGTTGACTTCGACCATGAGGCCGCCCCCATGGCCTTGCAGGGCTGGATCTAACAACCGCTCCAGTCCCATCCGACCGACGAGCTGCTTGGGTTGCACCCCATAGGGTTTGAGCAACGGTAGCTCCTCAGCCGTTGGTTGACTCAAGTACCCGAGCAGGTGCGCGGCGCGTGAGCCTAAGGGATACGCCCGCATGGTTTCTGGCCGAATGAGCAATCCTGGCAACTGCCATCGTTCTTCTTCGAGCCGGATCGCGGTATCCTTCGGCACTTGGCTAACAATGGTCGCTGGCAGAAACGCCAGACTCCGCTCTTTTTTGAACTCGCGTTCCAACACATCGACTGGACGATGGACCAGCGAACTGATGGTGGTCAGCACCGTCGCCAACTCATCCAGCTCTTGTGGGACGATGGCCACGCGAAACACCACATGGTTACTGGCCAAGATGGTCCCATGTCGATCAACGATCAACCCTCGAGGCGCTTGCTGGGGGACCAGTCGCAAGCGATTCTGCTCAGCCAACTGGCGGTAATGCCCGCCGCGCACAACTTGCAAATCCACCAACCGAATCGCGAGGAGCGACAAGCCGACAAGCAGGAAGAGTCGCAGCTGCTCAAGCCGCTCGGTCATAACCGTTGTATGAGATTCTGAGCGGGAATCGCCATGACCGTCGTCATGGCCACATGAACCGACGCGTACCCGATGATCGACCAAGACCACAATTCGCCCCACCACAGCTGGGTCGCGATCTGTACCGCACTCGCAACTGCCACCGTCACCCATGGAACGCGGGGATCCTGAACATCCCAGCGCTCGGCGACGCGATGCACGAGCCAGGCAATCGCCACCATCGTCACTAGGAACGCTGGGGCCGATCGTACCAGCCACACCAGATCCCACAAGCCGGCCACAACGCTGTAGCCGAGCCAGCGCGCCGGCCGCCGCAGGACGGCTAGGACCAGGCCGACTAGCGTGAAATTGGGAACCCACCAGGGTGAGGTCGCGAGTTGGGCCACCAGGTGATGCGCCAGGGCAGCCAGGGAGATCGCGAGCATCGCTAATTCGCAGCCGATAGGCAGACAACGTCCTCGACGCGTCCAAGCTGAGCCGCCGGTTGGACGGTCGCCGAAGCCGTGCCTGAAGTTTCGTCCCGAACGATTCGGGTGATCGCGCCAAGGGCTAGCCCCTTCGGAAACGGTCCTCCAAGACCAGCGGTCACGACCCGATCGCCTTCTTGAATATCCGCGCCAGCGTCCAGATAGATGAGTTCACAGGTTCCCAGGCCACGACCGGCCAACAGCCCCATCTCCCGGGTACGGTCGACTAACGCAGCAACACGACTCTCCGGATCGGTGAGCAACATGACCAGCGCGGTCTCCGATCGGACATCCACCACCCGGCCGATGATCCCGGATGAGTCCAGCACGACGCCATCGAGCCGGATTCCCTCCTGCGTGCCCCGGTTCAACAGTACGGTATGCTGAGTGGGCACCACCGAACGTCCGATTACCGTGGCCACCACGCTATGCGTTGCCGGCAGATGCTCCAGCAAGACCTGCGCCTGCTGCACGTGCCGAACCAGCTCGCGCAGTTGGGCATTTTCGAGCTGTCCTTGGAGGAGCTCTGACCGCAACAGGCTATTTTCTGTCGCGAGGGCCGACACGCGCGGCAAGGTGATCAACACAGAGACCGCGGCGCGGAGCACGGTAAACGGCAAGCGGACGACCGACAACGCAAGGTGGCGCGCGGAGTCATGCCACCAGACACCCGCGCCCAGCGTCACAGCCGCCAGGAGCGGAAGGAGCGATGAACGGTGAGCAGGCGAGACGGAGCGGCTCGTCGAGGAACTCGCTGACGTTCAGCACCACGACGTTGGTGCTGTCTTATACTTCAGGACGTGCGGTCAAAGCAATCCGATTGCGAAGATACCGAATATTGTCCAGCCCTTTGCCAACCCCCATCACCACCGCGGTCATGGGATTTTCAGCAATATGCACCGGCAGTCCGGTTTCTTCAGCCAGCAAGCGATCCATGCCGCGGAGCAACGACCCGCCCCCGGCTAACACAATGCCGCGGTCCACCAAGTCGGCTGACAGTTCGGGCGGCGTTTTCTCGAGGGTCAGGCGGGCCGCCTCGACGATGGCGCGGGTTGGTTCGGACAGCGCTTCGCGAACCTCTTCCGACGTAATGGTCACCGTCTTCGGCAGCCCAGCGACCAAGTCCCGTCCGCGAACTTCCATCGTCAGCTCCTCGTCCAATGGGTAGGCTGACCCGATCCGAATCTTGATCTCCTCAGCCGTCCGCTCACCGATCATCAAATTATACGCTTTGCGCAAATGCTCAATGATGGCCTGATCCAATTCATCGCCCGCAATCCGGATGGACCGCGACACCACGATGCCATCCAGCGAAATCACCGCCATCTCCGTCGTGCCGCCACCGATGTCGATGATCATGTTACCGCCAGGCTCATGGATCGGCAAGCCAACACCAATGGCAGCCGCCTTGGGTTCCTCCACCAGGTAGACTTCCCTGGCCCCAGCGCGTAACGCTGAATCCCGTACGGCCCGCTTTTCCACTTCGGTAATCCCGGACGGGATGGCGATCACCACAAGTGGCTTATTGAGCTTACGCGGCTGGACCTTCTTAATGAAATAGCGCAGCATCTCTTCCGTCACTTCAAAATCAGCGATCACCCCATCTTTCATCGGCCGGATCGCCGAGATATTGCCTGGGGTGCGACCGATCATTCGCTTGGCCTCGTCGCCCACCGCGATCGGACGCGATGAGCCTCGCGGTACCGCCACGACTGAGGGTTCACACAGCACGATGCCTCGCCCTTTGACGAAGACGAGGCTGTTGGCCGTACCCAGATCGATGGCGATATCTTTGGAGAATAAGCCGAGGACAAAACCATAGAAGGTGATGAACGAAGAGGCCAGCCGCGCCAGCAGCGTTTTTAGCATGCGGTTGTGTCGCTACGTCCTACGCGATGTGGCTACAATCGTCCCTCGACTCGGCTTTGCCTCGTGCCTCGACTTCGCTCGGCACTTGCCCTGAGCGAGGCCGAAAGCCGAGTCGAAGGGCTCGCTCTGGACGACCCCGAACAAGGGGCCCAGCGTTGTCCCGATCTCTTGAATGAAAATCGGGCCCGCGTCGAGGGGTCGATTTCGAGCGCCAGGCGGGAGCTGCAACGTCCTGTGACCGTGCAGGTTTTGGACATCCTAGCAAGGCCCTTCTACGTTGTCAACGATTTTTACCGTCGTCGAGCCTGCCAATGACCGCAGTGAATCAAAAAACTCCGGAAACGATTTGGCCACACACTCGGCCCCGCGCACCCGTGTGGACCCGCGTGCGACCAAGGCCGCAACCGCTAAACTCATCGCGGTCCGATGATCACCAGCGCTCTCCACCACATTACCGGTGAGCGATCCCCCTTCCACTTCAACGACATCCGTGCCGAGTACGCGCAGACGAACCCCAAGCTGCTGAAGCCCGGCGGTCATGGAAGCGATTCGGTCGGTCTCTTTCACCCGCAGCTCACCCACGCTTTCAAACCGGCTCATACCCTGCGCACACGCCGCGGCGACCATGAGGACCGGCAACTCATCAATCACACCAGGAACTTCATCGGCACTGACCGTCACGCCAGACAGCGATGTGGCATGAGCCTCCAGCACGCCACACGGTTCCCAATCGTTGTGGACCGTCTGAATATTCAGTCGCGCTCCCATGCGTTGCAGCACTCGCAACAGCCCGGTCCGAGAGGGGTTGAGGCTGACTGATTCGATCCTCACGCTTGAGCCAGGGACACAGCATGCCGCCACGAGAAAGAACGCCGCGCTGGAAAAATCCCCAGGCAGCACGAGTGCACGAGGCGCTCGCACTCGCCCTGGCTGCACGGTCACAGCGCCTGGCCGACACGTCACCGTGATGCCACAGTGGCGCAGCATCCGTTCGGTATGGTCCCGTGTTGGCACCGATTCAATGACCGTCGTCGGACCATCGGCGAACACGCCGGCCAAGAGGATGGCCGACTTCACCTGCGCGCTGGGCACCGGCATGGCATAGTGGATCGCACGCAACGGTCGGCGCCCGTGGATCACCAGTGGTGGACACAGTTCTTCCCCAGGGCCTGGTGCGCCCTCAAGTCGAGCCCCCATCTGCCTCAGTGGCACGGCCAGCCGTTGCATCGGACGGCGGCTCAACAGCGGACCGGCGGAAAGCCGGGCGGTTAGCGCGTGGCCGGCCAACACGCCTGTGGTTAACCGGAGTGTGGTCCCAGATTCGCCGCAACACAGTTCCGGAGAGGCCACCTGGATTCCCTGACGCCCCCACCCCTCAATCGAGACGACCGATGGTGACCGGGTGATCTTAGCACCCAGCTGTTGAACCACCTCCAGCGTGCGTTGACAATCATCGGCCGCTGGCCAGGGCCGAATCTCGGTCCGCCCATCGCTGAGCGCGGCGGCCAACACCGCCCGATGGCAGATCGCCTTATCGGCTCCGACCGTGACCGTCCCGTGCAGCGCACGGACTGGTTCAATAATCGCGTCCATAGATGTCGGTGAGCTGATGACAAAAAATCCCCCACCCAGGGGGATGAGCTCTCAGAGGTTGTCCGTCTGCCGGCCAGCTTACATCGCTTTGACGGTGTCGCCTTCCCGAATACTGTCCTTCTGAGAGTTGGGTAAGATGGTCGCCGCGGACAACTCATCGTAAATCTTCTCAACCTTCACCGTGCCGAGCACCTGGTTATTGCGGACGACTTGAAACTGCTGCCCGACGGACAAGCCTTGGTTCTTGCCGAGATTCATGACGATGAAATCGTATTCACGATTGACGACCACCACCTGTCCATCGCTGGACCCTGTGGCACTGATTGGGAGCGCTGTGGCAGGATCGGTTGGCTCATTCGTCACGCGGACTTTCTCGAGCTCCACGGTCGGATGGCTGGTGAGCTCCATGATTTTCGATTCCAGATCCGCCTTGGCCTTGTCCAGGTCTGCCAATTGGCGTTTCAATTGATCTCGCTCACCCTGCAGAGAAGACAGTTGCGAAGTGGTTTGCTGCGAACTACTTTGCGCCTGTTTCAGCTCATCGCGCACCCTGGTTAATTCCTGTTCTCGGGCATCCAGATCCGTCCGCAGCTGCTTCTCCGCGGTCGATGCGTGAGCCAACCCCTCTTTGGCTTGGGTCAGATCCTGCTGGGCCTTGGTCAACTGTTCTTCCATTTGAGCCTTCGCCTGCTGCAGCTCATCAACCTTCGAGCTCAGCTCGCGATTCTCAGACATCGCCGCCCGCAGTTCTTTTTCTCTTGCCTGGAGTCTGGCCTGATCCTGCCGATGGAGTACCACCAGCGCCCCAACCGCAAGACCCAGGCCGACGACCGCCAGCCCGCCGAGCACCGGCACCAACAACCGACCAGCTTGTGCAGCCCTACGGCGACCCCCAAGACCGGGCGGAACCCTGAGCGAGGGTCCACGGTAAAGGCCATGGCCCGAGTCGAAGGGTTGAGTCGTCCGCCGACTCACCAACTGGGCGGTGTGTGGCCGTATGAGCTCCATCCGCATGCGGTTCTCCTCCTGTGTCATCGTGTCAACGACGACAGCGCGCGTCACGTTGCCGTGACTCTATCATAGCCCACTAGGGGTGTCAACTCAGGCGCCCCAGGTTGACGGCGCGGTCGCATCGATCCACCGGCACAGGCGTTGCGCGGTGTGCGGCGGTGAGAGAAATGGCAACGGACCGATGACCGGGACGCGAGCCGCGCGTGTGATGGCGGACGGATTCGTCCGGCACGCCACGCGCGCCATCACATCGCCCGGGGGCGGCTGGGCATAATTCAACACCACCCCGGCCAGTGTCAGACCGTGTCGACGCGCGTACGCGACGGTTAAGAGCGTGTGGTTAAGGGTCCCTAAGGTTGGTCGTGCCACAATCACAAGCGGCAACCTGAATCGTCGAGCCAGGTGCGCCACCATGACCGTCCGTGTCAACGGGACAGCCAGTCCACCCACGCCTTCAACAATCATGAACGAATGCCGCCGACAGAGGAGACGAAATGCCGTGCGGATCGCTGTCAAGGAACACGGCCGGCCGGCCTGCTCGGCCGCGACCCAGGGTGCCAGCGGTTGCCGAAACGATACTGGTGTGATGAGACTCCAGGCGTCGGTCACGCTGGCAGCGCTGGCCAGCCGTCGGGCATCCTCAGCAACCGCAGGGAGGTGGCCGCGGTTGATCGTTCTTCGCCCAGGCCCGGTGGCAACCGGCTTCATGACGCCCACATTCAGACCCTGCCGCCGACACCAGGCGGCCAATGCAGCGGCCACCAGCGTCTTACCCACCCCGGTATCGGTCCCGGTGACAAAAACCCCTGGCCCGTTCAAGAGCGTCATCAAGAGCTGCTGGTTGGCGACCAGCGACCAGCGACCAGCGACAAACCATACACCATCTCTTGCTGCCTTCTTTGCATTTACTGGTCGCTTGTGACTGGTCGCTTGTGACCGAGCACATCTTTCAGTGAATTTGCTAGATGGTCAATTTGCTCATCGGTGTGAGCTACCGTCACGCTGATTCGCAGTCGAGCGGTTCCTCGCGGCACCGTCGGCGGACGAATCGCCGGCGCCCAGCAGCCGCGGTCCCAGAGCGCTTGAGCGATGCGAACCGCGGTGGAGGATTCGCCCACCAGGATCGGCACAATCGCCGAAGGGTCCTGAGACACCTGCGTCAACCGACTGAGCTGCGCGGCCAATCGTCGAACACGATTCCACAGCCGCTGGCGCAAGGGATCTCCGGCTTGCTCCAGCACACGCAGCGCCGTGCAGGCAGCAGCGGCAACAGGAACCGCCAGCGCAGTCGCAAAGACATAACTGCGGGCCTGGTGACGGAGCGCATCAATCAGCACACGCGGACCAATGATGGCTCCGCCCTGACATCCCAACGCCTTCCCGAGTGTGGCCACATACACCAGCTGATCAAGCGGCACACCAGCGGCTTGGGGAGCTCCCCGACCGTGCGAACCCAACATGAACGCGCCATGGGCATCATCAACGTAGAGCAGCGCACCGGTGCGACTGGCCATCGTCGCCAGATCGGCCAGCGGCGCCCGGTCGCCATCCATGCTGAACACGCCTTCGGTGACGATCATGCGACGACGTGCGCGGCTCGGGCGTGCCCATACCTGCGCGATGTGCGCTGGATCGTTATGACGAAACACTCGCAGGTGAGCGCGGCTGGCGCGGACCGCATCGACCAGGCTGGCATGCGCCAATCGGTCGATCAGCACCTCATCCCGCGCCGACAGCAGCGTGGTCAACGCGCCCCAATTCGTGAGATACCCGCTACTAAAGACGATGGCCGACTCAGCACCATACCAAGCGGCCAGCCGTGATTCGAGCTCATCGTGCCACCGCGTCGTGCCAGCTAACAGGCGCGAGGCCCGGGCGCCTACGCCAAGCGCCTGCGCAGCCTCGGCAGCCGCCTGCACAAGCGCTGGGTGCGTCGAGAGTCCGAGATAATCGTTGGAGCACCAGTTCGTCAGCCATCGGCCTTGGATCTGCACCCGAGCTGCACTGATCGCGTCGATGACGACCTGCTGGCGATGCAGCTGAGCCGCCCGCCGCGTCACGGATTCCTCTGCGAGCTCGGTCAGTAATTGAGACAACGGGTGGGAGCGTGAATCGCCGTCACTGGCGTGCATCGGGTCCGGGCAACGTGTTCCGGAGTGCGGACGTGTTGTCGGCAGGCGGCTAACGAACTACCATCGGCAAGAATTCGGTGCAGCCAAACACCCCGAAGAGGCCATGGGCTTTCAGCCAGAGTGCGCGCTTGAGATAGCCAAGTGCCGGACCGATCACATTCGCCGCCATGGTTGTTTCATCTCCGAGAATAAATGTGTGACGTGAGCGATGGCCATCATGGGTGATTCCGGTCAGGGTCATCGTTGTGGACACCGGTTTTTTGGCGTGCCGCGTATCCATCACCCCGCCCACCTCCACCTGCTCCAGACGATCCACGACACCGACCCGCTGCAACAGCACATCATCGGCGTGTTCCATCTGCCGGAGTTCCAGTCGGCCGTTGGTCTGCTCCAGCAGCGCATCCACGTCCGAATCGGTCATCGCTTTGGCGCGCTCGACGGTATACCCAGGCAGGTGGGCGATATCTTCGCGGATCGTCGCGCGATAGGCCTCCCAATTGGCGATTCCCACTCCCCACCAGATGTCGACCTTCTCGACCTCGACGAACGATTGGGCGGCCAGCACGGCAGCCGCTGCCAGCGTCCCTGGCGTCGCCCCACACCCCGTCAGCACAACACTCCGCGAGCGACTGACCGGCGAATCCAAGGCGAACAAGTACTGGACGGCTCGGGTGCGCTTGAGCACGTCGACGAATGCCAGCGATGAACCGCCAGTCGCAAACCGTTCAATGACGCTGGGAATGAAGTCGTTCGGCAGGTTTGGCAACGCCACCAGGACACCATCCAACACATCGGCCCGCCGGATCATCTCTCCAATCGGATCATCGCAATGCCGAGCCTCAACCCGCGTGGCGAGCGTGACCCCCCCGTGGTCTGTAGTCGTCCTGGGCCGTTGGTGGGCCTGATACCCGTCAACCAGGTCTCCTGTGAGAGACACGACCGCATCAGTGTCCAGCGACTCCTCAGACCAGACAATTCCTCGACTGTCGCAGATCGCCGTCAGGATCACCTCGCGCTTGAGGCCAATGATCTGAGCAGCCGCCTTGCCCAATCCGCCAGCTCCTAAGACCGCTACTCTGATCGGTCGGTCAGTTGTCATCTCTCAAAACCTCCTCACATCCAGACACCAGACATCAGACTTGAGACACCAGACATCAGGAAAAGCCAAATCACATTTGCGGCCTGATTTGGTTTTTCCTGAAGTCTGAGGTCTGGCTCACCGGTCCAGCCATGTTTGTCGGCACGATTCCCGCTCGATCAGCTCAGCCGGTAGCAAGAGCTTCGTCGGGGTCTGCCGTCTCTTCTTCACCTGGTCCAGGAGCATGTCGAATCCACGGCACCCCATGTCGGTCAACGGCTGTCGCATCGTCGTCAGCGGGACACGACCATGGGCCGCAATGGGGTTATCATCAAACCCCACAATGGACAGATCTTCCGGCACCCGTAGCCCACGGTGCAGCGCGACCGCCATGGTCTCAAGGGCCATGTCATCGCTCGCCGCAAAGATCGCCGAGGGCCGGTCAGGCAAACTCAGCAGCGCTTGGGCGGATTCCCGCGCGGCCGCCACGCCGAAATCCGCGTGGCGAATATAGGCATCCTTCACCGGAAATTGCCGGCCGCGCAGCGCCCGGACGAATCCATCAAGGCGATCCAGCCCGGCTTGAGTCTTGAGGTCGCCGGTGATCGTCGCGATGTCCCGATGCCCTAAGCCGGCAAGGTATTCCACGACCCGTTCAGCCGCGGTTCGATTGTCGATCGCCACGCAGCTGACAGGCAGATCCTCCACATAGTGGTTCAGCACCACGGTTGGGATTCCTTCATCAACACTTCGCTCCACCAACTGTTCATGTTCAAAGATATCCAGAAACAGCACGCCAGCAATGGCGGGCGGAATCCCGACCGACCGTTCCTTCGTAATGTGGATTAATAGATCATACCCGAGCCGCTCGGCCGCGACCCCGATCCCCTTGATCACCTGCAACGCAAAATAGGAATAAAACACCCCTTCAAAGCGTGGGATCACCAGCGCGATGGTCTTCGTAGTTCGCGACGCCAGCCGGTGGATGCCGGCGTTCGAACGAGACGTCAATAGCTTCTGCCTGGTAGGAATCTTCTGTTTCACGGAGTCGTCCGATTCGTGCTGGTGTCCGGGGCATTGGCATCACGAGCCACGCGGGCTCCGGTCGGTTTTAGCAGCTGCGCGGTCACGAAGATCAAGAGATTGGAACGCTCTGTCGATTCATCTTCTTTGCGGAACAGTTTCCCAATGATCGGGAGCGATCCGAAAACCGGCACCTTGGTCACCGTTTTGCCAACCGTGTCCTTCATCAGCCCGCCCAACATCACGGTCTCTCCGTTTTCAATCACAATGCTCGTCTCCAGGTTGCGAGCCGTGAACCGTGGCAGGGTGACTTCGCCGCCAAACGAATCATCCGTTTTCTTCTCGCTCACCTCTGGCTTAAGGGCCAGGGTGATCGTGCGCAGGTCTTGCCCAACGCTGGGTGTCACATACAAGAGGATCCCCAAGTCCTTCGTGACAAAATCTTGCGGCACGTTCACGAACCGTGTCTCGCGCTTGCCCCCCACGACGTCATTGAAATCGCCGTCGCTGTTCAAGTCCTCGCGGACCACCGATGCCTCATACCGGGTCGCGTAGACAAACTCGGTGACCGCCTTGATGGTCGCCGTCTGATTATTCAACGTGGTGACCCGGGGCGCAGAGAGTGTTTTGGTCCGCTTATTCTCGGCGAGCGCGTGCAGGACCGCCTGGTATTGCGTCCCGGTGAGGATCCCCTGCAGCGTCAGGTTCAGGCCGTTGCCAGAGGTTTGATTCGCGAAATCGCTGAAATCGGTTTTGGTGCCGCGCAAGAGCGAAGCGCCCAAGCTCGACAGCTGCAACCCTGACCCTTTGGTCCCGTCAGTGGTATCGCGCTTGGTGAGGGCGGTATTGCCGGTCAGCTGCGCATCGAAGTTCCACTCATTCGTGTCCGTGAACGTCACTTCGATGAATCGCGCTTCGATCAGCACCTGCTGCGGTGTCACATCGAGCTGCTTGAGGAGGAGCGCAACCTGCTGCATGTAGTAGGGGACATGGGTCACGATCAATGACCCGCTGCGCTCGTCCAACAGCATGGAACTATTGCCGATCTGAGGAATCACTTCTGACAAGATGTCTTTGATCGTCGTCATCTCCCGAATGCCCGGCGCCTTTAAGGCCACGCTCTCCCGAATATCGGACAACGGTTCAAATGCGGCAAACAGCCCTGGACCCTGATTGAGGTTGAACACGCGGGTCTCCATGGGCTCAGCTTCCATCTCATCTCGGGTCGCGACCCAAATCGTCTCGTCATCGAACCGATACAGCAACCCCTGACCTTTCAGCAGATACTCCAGGGCTCGTTGCAAGGGCATATTAACCAGATGGACCGTCACGGGTCGGCCGAGCGCTTTGGCTTTTTCAGACAGAATGATGTTCACCCCGGAATTCTCAGAGAGGAACTGCACGGCCGAGCTAAAATCGACATCCCGGAAATCGGCCGTAATCGGCTGGATAAGATGCTGCTCAAACGCGACCACCTCGGTGGTCGCTGGAAGCAGGCCTGGCGTCACTCCGGCCAGTGCCAGCGTCCCCCCCGCGATCGCGCTTGCGACCGCCAGCACGAGCCTTGCTGGCTGGCGGGTCATGTGGTTTCGCTGCGTGGAGCCAACAACCGAGCGGTAATGAAGATCAACAGATTCTTCCGCGTGCTGGAGGATGAGGTCTGCCGGAACAGCGGGCCGACTACGGGCAAATCGCCCAGCACAGGAATTTTCGAAACCGTATTGGAAGTGGTATCTTTCATCAACCCGCCGAGGACCACGGTCTGGCCATTCTCGATCACCACGCTAGTGGTCAATTGACTCGACGTGAACTCTGGCACCGTGACGCCGCCACCCAGATTGCGGAATTGACTAAACTGGCTGACCTCTGGCGCCAAGACCAAGGTAATTGTCTTCAGATCCTTGCCGACGCTGGGCGTCACATTGAGCAGGATCCCGATGTCCCGCTTCTGCAGATCCTGCGGCACATTGGCAAATTCGGTCTCACCCGCATCATCAAAATCCCCATCGCCGTTGATGTCGAACTGGATCAGCGACACTTCATACCGGGTCGGATAATTGAACTCTTCCACCACCCGGATGGTCGCCGGTTGATTGTTGAGCGTGGTCACACGGGGCGCGGACAGCGTTTTGGTCTTTCCACGCTCTTCCAGCAGATGCAGCACGCTTTCGAATTGCGTTCCGGTCAGCACACCCTGCAACGTCACATTCGCTCCTTCATTTTCTCGGGCAATGGCCGGAAATTTTTCCCCACTGCCGCTCGCAAGCTGATTCCCCGGCCCTCGCGTGTGCGTCGCCGATGTGGCTCCGGTCGTTTGTTTGGTCAGCGCCACGTTGCCGGTTAAGACCCCTTCAACGGAAAATTGCTCCAGCTCGCTCAGCGTCAACTCGACAAACCGGGCTTCGATGAGGACCTGCAGCGGCGTCACATCAAGCTGGCCCAACAGCCGCTCAACCAACTTCAAGTTGTCGGCCGTATTGGTAATGACCAACGCTCCACTGCGCTCGTCCCGCACAATCTTGCTGCCGGTTGGTTGCGGGACGCTGCGCTTGATCAACTCTTGGATCGAGTCCATAGGAATCGCCGCGTTCGGTTCGATGGCCGCCGCCTCGAGCGCGAAGGGGCCAAACCCGCTGCGGAGGAAAAAGACGCGCGTCTGCAACGGCTCATTGGAGAACTCCTCAGGCGTCGCAATCAGAATAGCGTCAGGCTCCACGCGGTAGGCCAACGCCTGGTTCTTCACCAGATATTTGATCGCAATCCCCAGTGGCAGCTGATTCACTTTCATGGAGACGTGCCGCTGTTTCAGGTCCAATTGGGGCGATGGAATGACGCTGATGTTGGCTGAATCCGCCAGAAATTGGAGCACGTCGCTGAACGCCACATCCTGAAAATCGAAACTGATCGGCTGGGTCAGGTGAGCCATCATCTGTTCCATGACTGGGGCTTGGCCGGCCGACGTCAAGGTGGCCGCAGCCTTCATCGTCGTCGGTTCCGGCTGGAGCAGCTCTCGCTTCAAGATCTCATTACGCATCTGCTGTTCGTCGATGGCTACCCGACCTTCCAACTGCTGCTCTTCATGCTTGAGCTTAGCCATGTGGAGCTGCTCCCGCAACCGCAGCGCCTCGGCCTGCTGCGGATCGTCGTGTAAGACACGGTACACCAGCTCCAACGCTTTGTCATAGTCTTTGGACTGGAGTGCGGCTTTCGCGAACTTCAATTGGGTTTCTTGCTCAATCCGTTTCTCCGTCAGGAGCCGCTCCAGGTCTGACACGCCGGCCGCACTCGTACCGACTGGTGCGGTGGACGCGCGCGCCATGGCGCGCTGCTCGAGCAGTTTTGAATCGGCTTGCGCCATCAGCCGCTCGGCGGCTTTGACCAGTTCATGGCCCGGTTCAATCATCACCATCTGTTGCAGCAGATCGATCGCCTGCTGGTAGTGGCCAGTGCGGTACCGTTCCAACGCCTGCGCGTAGAGAAACTTCAATTGCTGCTCCCTCGCGGATTTCAGCTGTCGCTGAGATTCGCGCTGGCGATCGGCCCGCAGGTTTCTCCGGCGACGGGCTTCCTCGACGGCGATCTTTTGCGCCTGTGCTCGCAATCGTTGCCAGTCCCGACCGGGACGAGGTGTGAGCTGGGATCGCAGGCGGGCTTTGACGGTCTTGATGTACTGACGGGCTTCTGGCGTCAGCGGTTCATTCGAACGGGATTTAGCAAGCCCAGCGTGTGGGGCCATCAACAGCAGAGCTAGTCCGAGGAGCAGCAGACGACCGGACAACCGATACGAGGGGAAATTCAGACGAGGACGCACAGCCCCAAACGGCATGTGCGCGGATTGACGTCTCTTACACAACAACCGACTCGGTGCTCCCACAGTCCCACGCCCCCATTGCCCGCGCGTCGACCCCGCACACAAGATTTGCAACGGTGGCTTACACCAGACGCGACGCCCATCGAACTGTGCTAGGGCTTGGGCGGTTGCGTCGGTTGGGGCGGCGTCGGAACTGCCAACGACACCACCAGCTCTTTATGATTCTCCACGTCGGATAATATCACCTGGGATTCGGTGATGTCAAGCACTTTGAACCCTGCAACCTCTTGTCCGACTTCAAGAAAGTAGGTTTTCTTGGCAGCAGAATCTTCCAAGATGGCACGTTGCCGAGTGCCCATATTGATCCGCCCCTTGAAGACAAACTGCGGAACGGGCGGCGTCGTCGCTGTCGCTGGGGTCGCCCCACCCGGAGTGCTGTCCATCGGCAGAGTGCGTCGCATGGCGGCAAACGGATTTGCCGCGACAACCGCCTGGACGATGGCCGGCACAATCGCGGGCTCGATCGGCGCCCCGACCGTTGGTGGATAGGTCGTCTTCACCTGCTCCCATGGTTGGTCTGCCACGGCCGGGCGAGGGGTCTGGAACACGTGCTGATGCCATCGCCAGGCTATGCCGCTGAGCCCGATGAGAAGGACCGCGAAGGCGACCAACGATGCCTGAGAGGATCGATCGGCCGCCATCAATGCGCAGATCGTTTCGAGCGCGTGGAGCTACTGGGTGGCGGATTCGGGCGCGCACTTGCCGCCTCGTGCTCTGGCTCTACCGGAAGGACGTCGCTCGGTGGGGCGATGAGATACCTTGACAACAGCAATTCACTCTCGAGTTGTCCCGGCTCGGTCGCCGACGTCACGTGCAAGCCTCGCACGTCAACCAATGGATGAGATCGTTCCAATGCCGCCAGCAGGCTCATCAGCCCTTGCGTTGAGGTGAGCACCCGAATGCGCACTGGAATGCGCGTGAACACCGGCGCGTCCCCCTGGTTTTCCGGCACCGGTTCAGGATCCTCCAACTTCAACGACACCAGCGTGCCCGTGTTCTGTTCAAAGACCAGCGTGGCGGTTTCCTGAACCAGTTGCAATTGGATCAGCAAACGCGGCACGGTCTCTGTCGGCGGTAACTCTTTAGGGACGCCGAGCAACTCCGGCACTGTGCCGGCGTGAGCCGTGGCCAGGCGTTCGAAGGAACGTCGCAGCTCCTGCAACTGCTCCTCAAAAAACAGTTGCGGGTGGGCTGCCGCGGCGTCTGGAATCGCCGGGGCTGCCAGGGCCGCTGTCAATTGTTCGTATCGCTGCTGCATCACCCGACCGCGCGATTCCAGATAGTCGACCACGCCCGGCGTTGGCGGGATGTTGCCGCTGACGCCGAGCTTCTTAATCGCCGCGCGCTGCTGGTGAATCTGCGCGTCAATCGCGCGCAGCTGTGCCTGCCAGAGAATCACTGCCGCCAGACTCGCGCCGGCAACAGCGACACCGACCATCGGCCACCAGGCGATCGGTGCCCTGCCGTGCTTCATGGCGCAGGGGCGGTGCGCGAACGCTTCTTCGAGGTTTTCGTTGTCCGCGATGGCTCCGTCGCAGAGGGAGGCTGAGCTGGCGGCGTCGCAGCCAGAGCGGCCGCAGCGCGCCGATCCACATGCACAGAAAAGACAATCACCTCTGCCTTGGTGGCCTCGTCTGTCATCAGCGTCCGCGACAACGGCTCAACGGTCGTCATACCAGCGACGCTGCGCAACCGATCGAGAAATGTGGTGAGGCTCTGCGACGTCCGCGCTCGGCCCTCAAGAACAGCGCCCAAGGACGCGGCCCGGGTCACGTCCAACGTGGTGATCCAGACATCATCCGGCAAGGCCTCGGCCAATTGGCCGAGCAACAATCCAACCGTGGGAGAATCCCGAAGGACCTGCTCAAACATATTGCTGCGGCGCTGGATCATGTCCTGTCGTTGCAGCACACCCCGCACCTGAGGACGCAGATCCGCATACAGCCGCTCCTGGCGCTCGAGCTGGCGAGCGAGCGTGAGGTGTCGCTGCCGAATCTCCACCATGGCACTGAGCGTGAATCCGCCGATCGCCGCTGCGCTGATGGCCGCGACGCCCAGTGTCACTCTGCGCACCACTCGACCACGCCGGGCACGCTGAGTCTGTCCCACGAGATTCAGGCGCACAGGCACAGGTTGCAGGTGTTGCAAGGCGAGCCCCATCGCCGCGGCCAACCGGTGCGGTTGTTCGACTCGCGCGGAAAGGCCGGCCACGACCCGTGCAGGTTCGAACCAGTCGACTAAGATACCCAGCTTCGTCGACAGCTGGTCGGCCAGACCTGGGGCATCGGCGGATCGACCGACGAGAATCAGCCGTTCCGGCTGACCGCTCACCAACGTTGAGAACGATTCCCACGTCGCGAGCACCCCCTCAAGAGCATCTCCGTTGATCGCTTCGGGCACGCTCATGACCGATGGACCCTCAGCCCCCCACGCCACCCACTCCATGGCCGGATGATCGATCACATTCAGCGCGATCACCGGCGGGCGCGCGGCACCGGGATGCGTGAGCAGCAGGTTCAACAAGCTCAGTGACGTCACCGACACGGACTGCACGTCGAGTCCTGCGGCTCGACAGCACGCCAGCCGCTGCTCAAGCAGTGATCGCTTCATCGCGGCCGCGACAGCTATAGCTCGGCGGGCGCGCCCTCCAACCGTGCCGGGTCGTTGAGGTGTTGGGCCGCTGGCCGAGACCCCATTCGGGCTCATGCCCGGAAGCCAGCAATAGTCCCAGGCGAACTGCGTAAGCTCGACGGGGAGCTGCTGTTGCAGTTCGAATTGCACGCCGAACTCCGCGCGGGGAAGATGGGGAATGAGCGGGCTCACCGTCGCGACAATGGTCGAGGCGCTGGGCACACCGACGACAAGTGGGCCAGTGACGCGAAGCGTGCGCCGCAGGGCGATCAGGGCCTGTGTCAGCGATTCGGGTTGCGCTGTGTCGCAGGCAATTTCATGCGCCGCGACCAGCACGACACCGGCGGACGCGTTGACAGGGTTGCTGCGCCGTGCTGACGCCGAAGGAGTTGAGGCACGACCGGTCTGACGCTCAAGGATCACTCCGCGGATGGCACCAGGGCCGAGCTCAAGACCGATCCCAATGGACATGACATCAGCATAGCATCAATACGGTGAAGGGTGAAGGGTCAAACCCTTCACCGACAGCGCCTGCGGGCTATTCGAGGCGCCAGATTTTGATGGGTGGCCCTTTGGGCACCGCAAGGATCGGCGGCTCAATCCCAACGATCCATGTGCGCTCGGCCGGTGAGGGATCCTCTTCGTCAGGCTGAATGTCGTCAATCCCGTTCACGTCTTTGGCAGCTTTCACACGGAAATAGTGATTGCCGAGCGACAGCTCTGGGGTCGTCATCGATCCGCTGGCTGACCAAGATGACCACGGGTCATTATCGATCGCATACGAGAATACGCACCCCGCATTCGGACACATAAAGGTGAAGGTTACCACACGACTGGGCGTATACCCAGCCGGGCCGCTGGTGATGATCGTGTCGGGCGCAAACAGCGCCAGCTCGATCTGATCCGAGACGACCGCGGACACATTGCCGGCGCCGTCGACGAACTTCGCGTACACCGTTTGCATCCCTCGGACAGGACGCAATGGCCACAATTCACGCAGGACGACATACGGCTCCTCGACAAATCCACTCGTCGCGTCATTACTGAGCAACATGCGGGTGACCCCAGACGTGGCGTCAGAGGCGGTCAGTCCGAGGGTCACATACACGCTTCTCGTCAGCTGTGCGCCAGAATCGATGCTGATCGTCCCAGTCGGTGCCACCGTATCGATCGTCACACTCCAGACCAACGGCGTTTGGGCATTGCCGACCGCATCGGCCGCGTGCACCTCGATGCTATTGATCCCTTCTTTCCACGCCCCGCCGGTCGTGACCAGTGCCCCGGTCGCCGGATCCACCGTGAACGAAACGGAGGCGCTGTTAATCAGCACACGAACTGACGTGGCGGTCACCCCGCTACCAGCGTCGGACACTGTCGCGTGCACTTGGAGCGTCGAGAGGTTCAGGAGGCTGCCTGGCGCAGGGTCATAGTTTCCGACCTGTGGGGGTGTGGTATCAATCCATATTTCAAACTGCGAGACATTCCCGGCACGACCGGTCGCATCGATGGCCTTCACCGAGAACACATGCTTGCCATCGGAAAGCGCCTTGACAGAACTGCTGGCCACATCAAAGGAGATCGAGGTGGTGTCGCTCACATTATCCGGCGGCGCATCGATGGCATAACTATAGCCCACCACATTCGGGCCTGGCGGAGGCGGGTCCCACACAAAGAGCGGATCCACGTCACGCTGCCAGGTCTGCGGGGCAATCGAACTACCGAGGAACCCGGTCTTCGCCGACACACCGCCCAGATCCAAATCGGTCGTCACAGTGGTCACGCTCGGGGCGCTGCTGGCCGAGATCCCTAAGAGTCCTGGGATGATCCGAAAATTGGGGCTGGAAATCCGCTGGTTCGCCGTGGCGTCTCCGATGGAACTCTGCTGGCGGAAATTTGAAGAGGTTGCGGTCCCACCCCCCTGGTTCGCGATCCCAGCCTCGAGCTGTTGCTGCTTTCCTTTGCTGACCGCCGCGTTCACAGACCAGTGGCGGGTGAAAGGTGACAGGTAAAGGACGAGGACCGTCAGCATCAGCCACCATCCGAGCACGCGCCACCCTGTCTTTACCATCGTGATATCCCAATGTTCTTAATCCTTCACCCTGTGACCCATCACCGGATGTCCATTAACGCTGCACAATGGTTTGAATGCGTTGGGAAGCTTCTGTGTTGCCGTTGTTCTCCAGCGCTTCGCCGAGACTGAGGATCTGGAACACGTCGGATCGCGTGGTGAGCAAATGCGCCACGCTGCGAAACATCGCAAGCTTGTCCTCCTCATCAGCTCCCAACACATCCCCGATTAACAGATCCCCAATTCCTCGTCCTTTCTGGTGTTGGTCGCCATATGGACGGCCAGCGATCAATCGAGACGCCTTGGCTTGCGTCATCCCTGGTAAGGCCAGCAGCACACTCGCCGGGGCCGTATTGATATTGATCGGTCCAACCAAGAGTAAGCGCGGATCCAACCGAATATGATCCACATGACAAATGCCGCTCTGGCTGCCACACCGGGTTTCCAACATCAGTTGGCCGGCCGTCGCTCCTGATCCACCGACCGTCGCCTGCCCAACAGCGATGCGTCCACTGGCATCAGTGGACAGCGCCGGCGACCAGTTCGTCCACTGCCCGTCCGCTTGCTGCCATCGAACAGAGAGTTGCTCGTTTGGCCAGCCATAGACACTGAGCCGGTAACTGCCCCGCGGGATTCCGGTCCATCGCCACGTCCCAGCCAGATCTGCCTTTGCCGGATCCGTATGGACGAACGTGCCCTCAGCCTTTTCTTCCCACGCGGCGCTGGCCGGCCCAACCGCGGCCCCTTCGACCTCAAGCCGGTGGCCTTCAACGGTGAGCCGATCGACAATTTTCGCCAAGTCGACACTGGCAAATGGCTGCCACGGCCGGCCGCTGGGTAAGCCGGCCAACTCCCCAATTCCGCCGATCGGCCGATTCATGACCGTGATTTCTTTCGCAGGGTCGTGAATGATCGTGGTCAGATCAATCACCTGCTTCAGCCCTTGATTGTCATTGGGCAACCCAGGGGTGTACAGTTGAAGCGACGGATACCAGCTGTCATCCACCCCATCAGCATCCGCATCCCCAATGACCGTCGGATCGCCTTTTTCCAAACTTTGGAAATCAGAGGTCGTCGGCGGCGGCAGCGGATATTCGACTTCATCCACCAGGCCAGCGCCGGCCCGCAAGATCAGCGTCCCAGGCTCAGGGAGCGCGCTTTTCAGCCAGTCGTCGTCCGGCGTCGGCGCGCCGCCGGGAAACTCCAGCTGCACCGCGGTGGCCGCTTGCGGAATCTGCCAGGCCGAGCGCGCATCGATCTGGTTGTTGGCGAGCGTCCCAGGACCATGATCATCCAAATCCACCGCCGCCACCAGCAAACCATGCGGTTTGATGGTGGACCCTGACGGAAACCGAGCCTGGCGCCCACCGGCGAGCGCACCCTCGATCGTCCACCCACCAACGTCGACCGCCGAATCGCTGAGGTTGATCAGCTCAACATACTCTGCGTCTGGCTCCACCGACAAGCCAATCCCCTTTAGATAGTATGTCTGGGCCGGGTTGGTCTTGCCAATAGTCAGACTGATTTTTCCGTCGGAACCGACCGCGAGCGTTGACGAATGTCGTTGCCCGTTGGCCAAGAGTTGCGTTGTTCCGTTCACCTGCACCTCGCCGACGGTTTGCCCACTGCCTTGGGCCAGCGCCCGGACATAGTACTGGCCTGGCGGAACGCGATGGCTGGCCCATGACCATC
>JAHFGT010000006.1 GCA_023247275.1 Candidatus Omnitrophota bacterium | reverse complement strand
CTCGCCAGCCGCCAGCCGCCTCAGAATCTCCGGCGTGCGCTGCCGTTCGTTGTGGTCATGGAGGCTGCCCAGCGGCGCGCGAATAGCATACCGTTGCAGCAATTTTGCGGTCTGGCGTGTATCTTCGCACGCAATCAGATGCGCAGACTTTAGCGTCTCGATGGCGCGCGCGCTGACATCGCCCAGGTTGCCGATGGGCGTTGCAACAAGGATGAGCCGGCCGGTGGACTTATTCAACCGTCACGCTCTTCGCCAGATTGAGCAGCTGATCGATATCGCAGCCGTTGGCGCCGGCGACGTAGTCGGCGAACCGCTGCCGTGGAATGGAGACGACGCATCCCATCAGACCCACTCGATGGGGAGCAGATGTTTCACCTGCTGAAATTCCGGGTCTCCGGTCACCACCGCAGCGTGTTGCTCGAGGGCGCTGGCAAGCGTAAAACAATCCGCGTAGGACAAGCGCCATTGCGCTTTGAGCCTCGCGGCGGCCAGCGTCAATTCCCACGTCGTGGGCAGCAGTGTGATGGGGATGGCAGAGAGACTCGCCACGATTTCCTCAGCACGCTCTGCGCCCAGCTTGCGCGCCACAATATAGTACAGCTCCCCCGCGCTGATTTCGCTCATCAGTACGGGGGTCTTGCCGCGGGTCGCCGTGATCAGCAACGCTTTCACGCGCTCGGAGCCCTGCTCTTTTTTGAAGAATCGCACGAGCGCGAACGTATCAAGCACGATCGCGCGATTCACGTGCCCGCTCCTCTCGACGCCATTTCAGCAGCTCCCCGGTCGAGGGCCCTCCCTGCTTGAGCACTCCATGGAGCGCGTGAATGGGATCGTCGGGGAGCGGCTTGAGCACCACCCCTTCGCCCTTGAGTTGGATCAGGAGCCGGCTGCCCGGTTTGATGCCGAGCCGCTGGCGGATCGCCTTTGGGATGACGACCTGCCCTTTGGCTAATGTCTTGATAATCGTCATCGGATCTCCCTTGGTATCAACAAGTTTAACACGAAGTATCTATGTTAGTCAACATACAGAAAGTTGGACGAATATCTATTATTCCACCGTCACGCTCTTCGCCAGATTGGGCGGCTGATCGATATCGCAGCCGTTCGCGCCGGCGACGTAGTAGGCGAACAATTGCAGCGGGATCGCGACCACAATCGGCGAGAGGAACTCGCTGGTCTGTGGGACGGTCAGCAGGCTGTCGGCGTACCGTTTGATGCGCGCATCGCCATCCGAGGCGATGACGACGCACTCCCCTTTCCGGGCTCGCACTTCTTCGATGTTCGAAATGATCTTGTCATAGACCGGGGAGTGCGTCGCGACGAACACGATCGGCCACCCGTTGTGGATCAGCGAGATCGGCCCATGCTTCATCTCGCCGGCCGCATACCCCTCGGCATGAATGAGCGGGCACACTTCCTTGAGCTTCAACGCGCCTTCCAGCGCGCTGGGAAAATTATATCGCCGCCCGAGAAAGTAGAAATTCCTCGGCGAGGCGTATTGCTCAGCGACCAGTTTGACGGCCGGCTCGATTCTAAGCGTTTGTTCAATAATCTGGGGCAGCCGAGCCAGCTCCTCGACCAGCTCACGCCACCGCGCCGGCCCAACCCCGCGCCGCCGCTTCGCTAAATACAGCGTCAACAGCGCCAGCGCCGTCAGTTGCGCGGTGTACGCCTTTGTCGAGGCCACCGCGATCTCTGGTCCGGCATGTGTGTACAGCACCGCGTCCGCCTCGCGCGCGATCGACGAGCCCACCACGTTACAAATGGCAAGGACCTTTGCGCCTTGTTCCTTGGCTAATCGGATTCCGGCCAGCGTATCCGCCGTCTCGCCGGATTGCGTAATGGCCAGCACCGTCGTGTGCTTATCCAGCATCGGGCCGCGGTAGCGGAATTCGCTCGCCAGGTCTACGTCGACCGGCAGGCGGGCGAACTCTTCGAGCATGTACTGGCCCACCAGCCCAGCGTGGTACGCGGTGCCGCACGCGATGATCACCAGCTTTTCCTGGACGCTGAGGCGGTTGAGGAAGGTTTGGGTGTGCCGGTCGAACGCAATCTGTCTCCGCTCGACGCTGAGGCGGTTGAACAACGTCTGCTCAACGGTGCGCGGCTGCTCGTGGATCTCCTTGAGCATAAAATGGGCGAACCCGCCCTTGCGGGCCGCGGCAATGTTCCAGTTCACGGTCGACGGGCGACGCGTCACCGCTTGTCCCTCTAAGGTCATCACCTTCGGGCCTTCGGCGGAGAGCACGACCACCTCTTCGTCATTCAGATACAGCACTCGACGGGTCCGGGCCAAGACCGCCGGCACATCGCTGGCAAAGAACGCTTCGCCTTTGCCGACGCCCACGATGAGCGGGCTGCCGCTGCGCGCACCGAACAGCCGCCGCGGCTCATGCGCTGACAGCAGGCAGACCGCGTACGACCCGCGCAGCTCTTTCAGCGCCAACCGAAACGCCTCGCCCATCGGATGCCGCTTGAGCCGCTCTTCGATCAGATGCGCGATCACTTCGGTATCGGTTTGCGACTTAAACGTATGCCCCCGCCCTACGAGCCGCTCCTTCAACTCTGCGTAGTTCTCGATGATCCCGTTGTGCACAATCGCCAGGTCGCCCGTGCAGTCGGTGTGCGGATGCGCGTTGAGTTCGGTCGGCTCGCCATGGGTGGCCCACCGCGTGTGACCAACGCCCACATGCCCGATGATCGGGTGGCGCTTGATCGCGTCCGCCAGCGCGTTGAGTTTACCGACGCGCTTGTGGACCTCGACGCCCTTGCTGTTGATCACCGCCATTCCGGCAGAATCGTAGCCCCGATACTCCAGGCACCTCAACGACTCGAGCAGGACCTCGGCCACCTGCCGACGGCCGACATACCCGACAATCCCGCACATGCCGTGCTCCTACCGCTGATGCGCGATGTGTCCGTCGACAAGAGTCAACGTCGCGCAGAATGTCCGGTCAAATACCGCCACGTCTGCCGCAGCGCCCACGCGCAACCCACCAAGGCGGGCCCGCAGCCCTAACAGCCGTGCGGGGGTCTCGGTGGCCATCGTCACGGCCTCAACCAGCGAGGCTCCTCCACACTCCACCATGTTGCGCACCGCATCAATCATCGTAAGGCGGCTGCCGGCGAGGGTGCCTTCGCGCGTGTGATAGGCGCCTGCTCGTCGGTGCAACTTCCATGCCTGGCGCTGAGACCGAACCGAATCGGTTACCAGCGCGATCCCTCCCGCCCCTTTGCTGCGGGACGCCAGCCACAATGCGCCTGGGCTCACATGCGCTCCATCCGCAATGACCATCGCGGTCAGCCGAGGCTCGGTCAGCCCGACCCCGACCAACCCGAGCTGTCGATGATGGAACGGCCGCATGCCATTGAACAGATGGGTCACCGCCCGCGCGCCGGCACGAACCGCTTGCTCCGCGATTCGCGCGTCCGCATCGCTGTGCCCCAGCGACACAACAATCCGGTGTCGCCGACACCAAGCGATCGCCGATGAGGCGCCGGACAACTCTGGCGCGAGCGTGATCAGCCGGATCCGCCCACCAGCCGCTCGTGACAATGCGGCGAGTTCGCGAATCGTCGGGGCCCGCATCCATCGCCTCGGCAGCACCCCGCCGCGAACCGGGTTGAGAAACGGCCCTTCAAGATGCACGCCTAAGCACCGCGCCCCCCCGCGAGGAGGCCGGCTTCGCTCAGCGACATCGACCAGTAGCTGCGCCGGCGCCTCTGGCCCGAGGGCGGTCAAGAACGCGGTGGTGCCAGCTCGGACACATTCCTGCGCCACACGAGCAGGGGGTCCCCAGACATGCAGATCGATAAACCCTGGCGTCACATACTGGCCACGCACACTGATCCGCCGTCCGCTCCGAGTCGCCTTCAATCTGACCGAAGCGATCCGCCCTTCAACAATCTGTACCGCGCCCTCCACGATCCCTGAAGGCGCGACAAGTTTGCCGCCGACGAGCCAAAACGTTTCCACAGCTATTTCCCGTCGGTGGAAAACCCTGTCCCCAGGGGGAATCGGCGCCTCCGCTCGCCCCGCTGCGCGGGCCTCGCTCCGGTCGGCCACCCGCCGCTCGCGAGGAAGGGCGCCGCTCCCATAGGTCGCGTCGCCGTGGAAAGCTCGCGGCTCCCTTCGATTCCCCCTGGCGAGCGAAAAAACCCTGTCCCCAGGGGGAATCGAACCCCCATTATCAGCTCGAAAGGCTGGTGTCCTAACCGTTGGACGATGGGGACAAGCTGCGTACTAGGTTGCAGGTGTTTCCTTCTTCGCGCTCGAGTGCTCAGCGTCTGACGGCCCGCTCTCCGGTTCCTCTTCATCCTTGAGCACAATGCGGGCAACGGATGCAACGCGGTCCTTGCCCTTAATATTGATCAGTCGCACCCCCTGGGTCGCGCGGCCGGTCGAGCGCACATCCTTCACCGAACAGCGGACCATCATCCCTTCGTGCGTAATCAGCATCATTTCATCTTGATCCTGCATGACTTTGGCTCCAACGACCGCGCCATTTTTGGGCGTGACTTTGATGTTGATGATCCCCTTGCCCCCGCGGCTCTGGATGCGATACTCCTCGATCGGCGAACGCTTGCCAAACCCCAGCTGTGTGACGGTCAACAGCTCGGCCCTGGCAGTGCCGAGCACCATCGCGATGACCTCGTCGCCCTTATCCAGCCGGATCCCTCGCACGCCGCGGGCCGAGCGGCCGACCTCGCGCGCCTCCTCTTCGGAACATCGAATCGCCTTGCCCTTGCGGGTCAACAGCAATAGCTCGCGCTTGCCATCGGTCAGCTCCGCCTCGATCAGCTCGTCGCCCGCGTCCAGCGTGATCGCGATGATCCCGGCTTTGCGCGGGTTCGCGTACGCGTCCAGCTTCGTCTTCTTGATCGTGCCTTGCTTGGTGGCCATCAAGAGAAACGACTGGTCGTCGAACTCGCGCACCGCCACAAAGGTCGACAGCTTCTCCCCTTGTTGGAGCGAGATCAGGTTGATGATCGCCGTCCCGCGGGCATACCGGCTGGCCTGCGGCACTTCGTGCACTTTCAACCAGTAGCAGCGCCCCTGATTGGTGAAGAACAGCAGCGTCTGGTGCGTGGAGGCGACGAAGAGATGCTCGACAAAATCTTCTTCGCGCGTTTCCATCGCCGTCACGCCGACCCCGCCCCGTCGCTGCTTGCGGTAGGTCGACACCGGCAGCCGCTTGATGTAACCGGCGTGACTGATGGTGATCACTACATCCTCGTCGGCGATCAGATCTTCGATCTGCAGATCTTCGATCTCGCCGACGATCTGCGTCCGGCGCTCATCGCCGAACCGTTTCTTCAGATCCTCCTGCTCATCCTTGATGAGTTCGAGGATTTTTCGCTCGCTTTTCAACAGCATGTGGTAGTACTCGATCTTCTTCAGCAGCTCTTTGTACTCTGCCTCGAGTTTATCGCGCTCCAGCGCGGTCAGCCGCTGCAGCTGCATTTCCAGGATCGCCTGCGCCTGTCGGTCGCTCAGTTCGAACCGCTTCATGAGCGCGTCTTTGGCGTCGGCCGGGCTCTTGGACTGCCGAATGATTTTGATGACCGCGTCAAGATTCGCGATCGCAATCTTCAACCCTTCGAGAATATGCGCCCGCTCTTGCGCTCGGGCCAGCTCGAATGTGGTCCGCCGCGTGATGACCTCTCGGCGGTGATCGATGAACGTCTGCAGCAGCTGCTTCACCCCCAGCACGCGCGGCCGGCCATCGACGAGTGCCAGCATGATGACGCCAAAGGTGGTTTCGAGTTGCGTGTGCTTATACAGTTGATTCAAGACCACCTGGTCGTTCGAATCCCGTTTCAGCTCGATCACGATCCGCATGCCGTCCTTGTCCGACTCGTCGCGCAGATCCGAGATCCCTTCAAGCTGTTTCTCCTGAATCAGCCTGGCGATGCTCTCCAACAGGAGCGCTTTATTCGATTGATACGGCAACTCGGTGATCACGATCGCCTGGCGATTCCCTTTGAGCTGCTCGACCTGCGCCTTCGCGCGAATGCGCAGCGACCCCCGGCCGGTCGCATAGGCGTCCTTGATTCCTTGTCGGCCGCAGATAATCGCTCCGGTCGGAAAGTCTGGCCCCTTGACGCATTTCATCAGCGCCGGCAGCTCGATCTTCGGATCGTCGATCAAGGCGCAGATCGCCTCGGCCACTTCGGTCAAGTTGTGCGGCGGCATGTTGGTCGCCATCCCCACCGCAATCCCCGACGAGCCGTTGCAAATCAGATCCGGAAATTTGCCTGGCAAGACCCTGGGCTCGGTGCGTGTCGCGTCATAATTCGGTTGCCAGTCCACGGTATCCTTATCCAGGTCTTGCAGGATCTCCACCGCAATCGGCGTGAGCCGCGCTTCGGTATTATGGTTCACAAATCCGTTCGCGATGAACGAATGGCACGAGCTATCCACCTTGAGCGAATAGACTCGCGCCACGCCAGCCTTCTCGATGTTGACGATGGGATCAAACACGTAGCGCGCGTCGAGCAGATGGTCAAACAACTCCTCGGCAGTCCCGCGAACCTCCGGCTCAAGGGTTGCGACAACGCGTTTTGAATGAACCTGGAGATTCGGGTACCGGTCGAAATTATGCTTGAGCACAAAATCCCGCCGCTGCCTCCATGACTGGTTTCGATCCAATCGCTCGCGGATGAATCGACTGATGAATGGCACGAAGTCGCTCGTGGAAAACTGTTTCCCATACTGGCCAATGACTCCGGCCAGCCGGGTATGCTTGCGCGCTGAGACGAAGCCGATTTGTTCATGGAACAAACGATAATTCTCCAGGCCCCGGATATACAGCTTGTGCGTCTTCCGGTACCGGTCGAATCGCTTGGTTGACACGATGCCGAACCTCAACAGAAGCACGTGGATCTGGCTGACCAGCGTCTCGCTGGTGGAGATGCAGGAAAGCTCCACCATCTTCGGCAAGCTGCAGGTGATGGTCCCATCGCCCTCAAAGTACGCTCGCAGGAAGGCTGCAACGACGGGTCGAGGCGACTGCGCAATCAGCGGCGGGATCGTTTTCTCTTGAGATCGGACAGGCGCCAATCCGATGTTCCGCAGAAACGTCACAACGTACCGTGAATGAATCTCGCGCGTAGCGTACGGTCGCTTCCCGTAGGAGCTCGGCCGCTTCGTGAACGCATGGAGTCGACAGTCTGGGAATGTGTGCTGCCATCGACGATCAAATTCGTCCATCCATTCTGGATCGCTGTTGCAAAACTCAAGCTCGTGTTCCTTGATTGTGCCTTCCGCGATGAGCGCCCCGAGAATGAATGCGAGATCTTCCGTGAGTTCGCTTGGGAGCACTTTCATCTCCACGCGCCGCTCGCCGAGATCCGGCCAATACGGACGCAGCGGAACAGAACGGCTTGGCCACAGCAGATCTGACGTGCGGTCAATCACCGCAATATCTCCGGTGCTGAGCTGGCTCAACAGCTTCCAGCGGTACCCTGGTCGTCCGCCGACAGCATTCGCTGTCCATGTCAAGATCGGGTGGTTGTACGACCCTGTCAGCGAATAGCCTCGCCCTGTTGTCATCTTTAGCGTCGGATGCTCTCCACTATCAAACCATTTGACAGCCGACTGAATGGTTCGGTCTCGTGCGAGCACCCGGATATGAACGTCTTTTGCTCCATCCTTCCCGAGATCCTTGATAGGAACAAGTCCCTGCTCTGTGACAACAAGTGTGTCGCCTGTCACGCAATATCTCATCGCTGCCGGGGCGTCCCCATCGATCGAACCGAAGTTACCTTGGCCGTCGATGAGCGGATACCGCGTATTGAAGTCCTGCGCTAGCCGCACCAGCGTTGGGTAGACGATCGCTTCCCCATGCGGATGGTAGTTGCCCGAGGTATCACCGCAGATCTTCGCGCACTTGCGATAGCCATGCCCTGGCGTCAGGTTGAGATCATGCATCGCCACCAGCACCCGTCGCTGCGAGGGCTTGAGCCCGTCGCGCACGTCGGGCAGCGCGCGCGAGACGATCACGCTCATCGCATACGAGAGATACGAATCCTTAATCTCCGTCTCGATGTCCCGAAGAATAATTTTCTCGCCAAGCGTGTACATGGGTTACTGGCTTGCCGGCCGCGCTGCGCTACACATCCAGGTTCTTGACCTCCAAGGCGTGCTCCTCGATAAATTGCTTGCGCGGTTCGACTGCATCGCCCATCAGCGTCGTAAACATGTGCTCGGCTTCCACCACATCCTCGAGCGTGACCTTCAGGATCGTCCGCTTGGTCGGGTCCATCGTCGTATCCCACAACTGCTGGGCGTTCATCTCGCCCAGCCCTTTATAGCGCTGGATCGTCATGCCCTCCCGGCCGGATTCTTCGACCGCCAGCAGCGCCTCGCGCAACCCGCCAAAGGTTTTCTCAGACGGCTCCTCGCTCAATTTAAAAGCCACGGTCGAGTCGACCGGGAAGTACTCGCCCAGTGTCAGCTCAGACTTTTCCAACCGTTGCCGCAGCGCGTCCAGCTCTGACGATTCGTAGACTTCAACAAAGTGCGACGTCGGAGTCACCGGAGATTTCTCGAGCTCCTCCAGACTGAGATCATACTGCTCCGTCACCCTCGCCAGCTCCTCGTCCGTATACGCGAAATGCTCTTTGCCGTTCACCTTCAGGTAGTACAGGGGCAGCCCTCGTTTTTTATCGAGCTGACGGAAATATCCTGGCGCATCGATCCGGTGTCGGTACAGGTTTTTGACCAGCGGCTCGATCTCGGCCAGCAGCTTGAGCAGCTCGACCAGCGTCTTGTCCTTATACGTCTTCTTGCTGCGCAGGTGGGTCAGCGTCTTGCCTTCGGCGCCCAGCTCCAGCAGCAGCGATTGCATCTGCAGATCGGTCTCGATGTACTCCTCGCGCTTGCCTCGTTTGATTCGATACAGCGGCGGCTGCGCGATGTAGACGTGTCCGTGTTCGATGAGCTTTGGCATCTGCCGGTAGAACAGCGTCAACAACAGCGTCCGGATATGGTTGCCGTCCACGTCCGCATCCGCCATCAGCAAGATCTTGTGATACCGCAGCTTGGCCAGGTCAAACTCGCTGCCCACGCCACACCCCAGCGCGGTGATCACGGTGCGGATCTCCTCGTTCGTCAGCACTTTCTCGAGCCGCGCCTTTTCCACGTTCAAGATTTTCCCCTTGATGGGTAGGATCGCCTGAAACCGTCGGTCTCGTCCCTGCCGGGCCGTCCCGCCAGCGCTGTCTCCCTCGACGATGTACAACTCACACAATGCGGCATCCCGCTCCGAACAGTCCGTCAGCTTGCCAGGCAGCGCGCTGGATTCGAGCAGACCTTTCCGGCGCACCAACTCGCGCTCATGCCGAGCCCGTTCGCGTGCCCGCGCCTCGAGCAAGCACTTTTCGGCGACCTTGCTCGCCACCGATGGATGCTCCTCGAAGAACGCGGACAGTTGCTCATTGCAGATCGATGAGACGATCCCTTCAACCTCTGGACTGCCGAGCTTGGCTTTGGTTTGGCCTTCGAACTGCGGCTGTGGCACCTTCACGCTGACGACCGCAGTCAATCCGGCCCGGGCGTCTTCGCTTTCAATTTTGAGATCATCCCCCTTGAACAGGTTCTTCCCCTTGCAATAGGCGTTGATCGTTCGCGTCAGGGCGGACTTAAACCCTGCCAAGTGCGTCCCGCCATCGACGGTATTGATGTTGTTCGCGAAGGCGAAGAGGTTCTCGGCATACCCATCGTTGTACTGCATGGCGATCTCGACGGTCACCAGGTCCCGAGTGTCTTCGAAGGCGATCGGGTTATGCAGCGGGTTCTTCGCCTTGTTCAGATGGGCGACAAACTCTTTGATTCCGCCCTCGAACTGATATTTCACCTCTTTGTCGCTGCGCTCGTCCTTCAGCGTCATGGTCAGGCCTTTGTTCAAAAAGGCCAACTCACGCATGCGGTTTGAGAGCGTCTCGAAATTGTAGGTGATCCCGCTCTTGAAGATCTCCTTATCCGCTTTGAAGCTGATATGCGTCCCGGTGCCGGTGGCTTTCCCGACCACCGTCAGCCCAGACACCGGTTTGCCACGGGCGAAGCGTTGGCGGTACACCTTACCGCCTCGGCGGACTTCTGCCTCGAGCCACTCGGACAGCGCGTTGACCACCGAGACGCCGACGCCGTGCAACCCGCCGGCCACCTTGTAGGTCCGGTTGTCGAACTTGCCGCCGGCATGGAGCTTGGTCAGCACGACTTCGAGCGCAGACTTCTTCTCGGTTTTGTGGAGGTCGACCGGGATCCCGCGACCATCATCGATGACCGTAATGGAGTTATCCTGGTGAATCAGCGCGTCGATCCGCTTGCAGAATCCGGCCATCGCCTCGTCGATCGAGTTGTCCACCACTTCCTCGACGAGGTGATGCAGCCCGCGGACCCCGTTGTCCCCGATGTACATCCCCGGACGACGACGGACCGCCTCCAACCCTTCCAACACTTGGATGCTACTGGCGTCGTACGCGCCAGGGACCGCTCTTGGTTGTTCGCTCTTGTGTGCTGCTCGCTTCATGTCGGTCTTGCCCATCCCACTCCCTAGGGTGTTCCTGTCGTCAAGCGCTGGAGCCACCGGTCCCACCCGCCGTGCAGAATCGTGCGCGGGCGCGACAACGTGTGGTACCAGCTGTTATCCCCCAAAACGATTCGACTGTTGACGCGCGGCTGTTGGCTTCTCACCACGACCACAATATCCTCGCTGTGCAGCGCTCGCTGCCGGTCAATGACGTACGCCATCGACCACTGTTCCCGGACGCAGCACCACATCCTCCACCCGACCCTTCGTCGCTCGCCTGAGACGGTCCGTCACGCGTTGGCGCTGGTAGCTCAGGACAAACGTCTCTCCCGGATGATCGACAAGGACCACCAGCTTCCCCCGCCGAAGGCTCGCAGGCCGGGTATGTGCCGCCAACCGTTTCCCAACGATCCGCTGCCATCGGTCTTGGATCAACGCGAGGAGCTGCTGTCGCTGGTGCGTTTGCCGCAGCACCGTCGGCAGGACCGCCCCAATTTGTTCGACGGCTCGCCCGGCCATGCTTCGTCCACGGACCGACAATTACGTCAACTTCATCGGCAACACGAGGTAGAGAAATCGTGGCTGGCGGATGACCGCCGGCCGATCTGGCCCGGCAATCTCGATGACAACCTCATCGACCGGTAGGACCTTGAGCACATCCAACCAAAACTCCGGATTAAACGCGATGGCGGTCGGCTCCCCAACATACCGCACAGGCAGCTCCTCTCGCGCGCTGCCCAGCTCTGGGGATTCCTTTGAGATCACCAGCTTCCCCTCACTTAATTCAAAAACGACCGCTTGGGAGGTTGCGGTCGTCATGAGGCTCGCTCGTCGGATCGCGTTCATGAGTCCGGCGCGATCGCAGGTCATGCCGGTCTTCACCGCCGGCGGGATGACTTTCTCATACTGCGGAAACTGCCCTTCAATCACCCGGGTCAGCATGGTGATTGGCCCGAATCGAAACATCGCCTGATCCGCTTCCCCTGCGCCCCGCTGAGACGTTCCCTTGAGCGGTGCGACAACAACGTCTTCCCCCTCGTCATTGGTGAGCAACCGCCCGAGCTCGCGGACTGTCTTCGACGGCACCACGACCTGCATGGGGTGTTTTCCCGGCTCGGCCAGCGGGGTCATCGCCATCGCCAAGCGTCGGCCATCCGTCGCCACCATCACCAGCTCGCTCTTCTGGACCGTCAACAGCGCCCCATTGAGAATGAATCTCGTCTCCTCCATCGACATCGCATACGCGGTGAGCGTAACCAACTGCTTCAGCCCGGCTTGGGGTACCAGGACTCGCGCCTCAGAATCAACCGTTGGTAACACAGGGAAATCTTCCGCTGGCAACCCAGGGATCCGGAAGCTACTATTCCCACAATTAACGGTCGCCGTATGATTTTTCTTCGACTCAAGCGTCACCGTCTCGCTAGCTAATTCGCGAATAATCGTGGTGAGCTTTCTCGCCGGCAGGGCCACCGCTCCTGGTTCCACCGGAGGAACTAGGGGAAACCGACATTGAATCCCCACATCTAAATCGGTTGCTGTTAAGCACAGCTCTTGCTCCTTTGTTTCTACCAGCACATTTCCTAAAATCGGCAACGTGCTTCGGTCATTGACCGCATGCTCCACCGCTTGAAGACTTTTGAGGAACTGTGGCTGCGGGATGGTGAGCCGCATGAGTGCTCCTTTACGTTCATAAGACGTTGTCCACAGCGAAATCCTTCTTACGGGTAGTACGATTCTTTCTTATAAAGATAGGTAGCACTCGTAGTCGGTCCAGTGCGCTTGTGGATAGGTCCCAGCGAGCTACCCGTTTCTCGACGTGGTGAGAAGTAGATGGTGGAGATGATCCAGTAGTTGTTTCTTGTGGATATCTTGTGAGATCTCTCGTTCAATTTTTCCCACCGCGTGCAGGACGGTGGTATGATCTCGGCCGCCAAACGCCCGCCCAATCTCTGGGAGCGAGGATTCGGTAAGTTTCCGCGAGAGAAACATCGCCACTTGGCGTGGGAACAGGATGGATCGCTGGCGCTTGACGCCCTTAAGCTCGACCACCTCCACGCGAAAGTAGTCGGCGATCCGTCGCTGAATCGTCTCTAGCGTGATTCGGGAACTGACTTCCCGAACCAAATCCTTCAACACCTCTCTCGCGACGTCAGCCGAGAGCGGTTTGTTGAACAGATGGCAGTAGGCCACGACCCGATTCAACGAGCCTTCCAGTTCGCGAATATTCGACGTGATCTGCTGCGCAATAAAGTTTGTCACCGAGTCCGGCACGGCATCCTGCGCCTCCTCTGCCTTCTTGCGCAAGATGGCAATCCGCGTCTCCAGGTCTGGCGGCTGAATGTCCGTTACCAGCCCCCACTCAAACCGAGACACCAACCGCTCCTCAAGGCCCCCGATCTCCTTCGGCGACCGGTCGCTCGACAGCACGATCTGCTTATGGGAATCGTAGAGCGTATTAAACGTGTGAAAAAATTCCTCCTGGGTCGCCTCCTTCTCGGCGATGAAGTGAATATCATCAATCAACAGTACGTCGACGGTGCGGTACCGCTCCCGGAATTTCGTGGTGGTCTTTGTTTGGATCGAGGCGATCAGTTCGTTGGTAAATCGCTCGCTCGATGTATACACGACGCGGCGCGACGGCCAGCGCTGGAAGATTGCCTGTCCCACGGCGTGCATCAAATGCGTTTTGCCCAGCCCCACCCCGCCGTAGATGAAGAGCGGATTATACGCCCGCGCAGGAGATTCTCCCACCGCCATCGACGCCGCGTGCGCGAATCGATTGCTGGGACCGACGACAAAGCGATCAAAGGTCAGCCGGGCGTTGAGGCCAGGGTTCCACTCGGATGTTGCTGGCAGCGCTGTGTCAGGCGGACGCATCTCGGCAGGTGTGCGCGGTCGCGTCGCATCGCCAGCACCGGCTCCAGCCGGTGCTTTGGCGACAATCACTTGCACGTCGCGACTGCTGGAAAGCGGTCGGATCGCCTCCAGATAGTGCGCAACGACCCAGTCCCGAAAGAAGAGGTTTGGAGCTTCCAGGACAAGCAGTCGATCGCTCACGGCTGCGATGGACAGAGGGTCAAGCCAACGACTGACGACCTCTGAGCCAAGGCGAGTTTTTAGCGCTAAGCGGGCCGCAGCCCAGTCAAACGGGGAGTTTTCCACAGTTTCCACATGTTTTCCACAGGAAAAGCTTCGCAGTGAGCGGTTGTAATGATGGCGAAGCATTATAACAATCGCAACCAGCCGTCTCAAGCGATTTCTGCTTGAAGCGCTCCGGCTGTCCGCATATAATGTCGCCATCATGAAGAAACATCTGACGAACCGCTCGAACCTCCGCGGAAAGCGGACGCATGGGTTTAGGAAACGCATGAGCTCTCGCGGAGGACGACGAACCCTCAACCGTCGTCGACAAAAGGGTCGGTGGCAGTTGGTCCCCTCCTGAAGATTTCCCCATCCCACCATCACCAGTTCACCTCAAATTGACTCACCGTTTTCACCTGGTGTATCGTCGGGGACGCTGGGTGCGTGGGGTTTCCCTCTCGATTGGGGCGATGAGAAATCAGGCCGAGGGCGCGCGCGTTGGGCTCAGGACCCGTCGAGGAATCAAGGGCGCGACGGTGAGAAATCGCCTGAAACGCCAGGTGCGCGGCATATTAGCACGGCACGCAGCCGTGGTTCCTCCAGGGATGGATTTAGTGATCGTGATCCACCCAAAAGCAACCCCAACCGTAACGCAGCAACTTGAAGCCGAGCTCTTGTCGCTATGCAAAAAAATCTGACGCCTGGCGCATTCCTCGCCGTGTCAGCCATTGCGTTCTACAATAACATATTATCACGGTTCATGTTACATTCATGCAGGTACTTACCATCGTGCTCAGAATATGCCGACGTGGCTGTGCGCAAGTATGGCCTGGTAACTGGGGGATTGATGGCGTTGTGGCGCATTTTGCGATGTAACCCATTGAACAGCTATGGGTTTGATCCAGTGAAATGAACAACGCGACCGATAAGCGGCTTTTGATAGCGGCTTTGCTGTCATCGATCATGCTGGTATGGTACGCAAAGGAGCTTTCCAGATGGCAGGCATCAAAGCAGGCCTCTGGAAAACCTGTGGAAATTGTGGATAACAGGCCAACACAGACTTCTCTGAACCAACCAGCAGCTGCCACGATCCTGAAAAATGAACCCAACGTGTCACTGACATCAAAATCGCTCGTCGTTCATGTCGGGACAGAGACAGCTAGCATTACCTCAGCTATTCTGCGCGATTTCAAGGGAACGAAGAAGGATGAACAGCTGCTCATCAAGGGTCAGGCGCCTCTTCTAGCGACAGCATCAAATGTAGCATGGGAAATTCAGGAACAGCTTCCAGCTCGCGTAAGCTTCTCCGGAGCTGATCCAGGTGGCACTATCCACACAATTTCATACGAGCTTGACCCAGAGCACCCTGTCATCGTGGTAAGAGCCGGGGTGAACTCTTCAGGTAGCTCTGCAGCTAAGCCGAGCATTTATGGTACCTGGTATAGGAGCGATTCGCTTTCTGGCAGACAAAACCAGCTTGAGGCCGACGTCCTACAGATAGAAAATGGCGGGAAACATATAATAGTAAGGGCTCCGCTAAGGTCTCCAAAAATTATTTCACGTGGAACTGACATGGCCGCATTGAGCGAACGGTACTTCTGTCTCATTGTGGATCCTGTGGCTAACAATGCGGCGATCACTTTGCTCCCGACAGGACAAGATTCGATAGGTTTAAGAGCCGACGCGGACACAGATCAATTCCAGGCGCGCGTATATATTGGCCCAAGAGACTATTTCAACAGAAACCAAGCTGGATTCGACAAGGCTTTCAAAATTGGCGTGTTGGGCAAAATCGGCCTGGTTCTACTTCTGTTTGTCAAGTGGATCGCCCATGTGACCGGAAATTACGGGGTCGCCATCGTCATACTTTCGCTCGGGGTTACCTGTTTGACAGCTCCGTTTACCATGATTGGTTTTAGATCCATGAGAAAACTTCAAGCTCTCAAACCAACGCTCGACAAGATCATGGCCGACCACAAAGACGATCCGAAAAGAGCAAACGCTGCGGTAATGGCGCTGTACAAGGAACACAAGGTGAGTCCGCTGAGCGGGTGTTTACCGTTATTTGTTCAGATGCCGGTATTTATCGCGCTGTTCCAAGCCATCTCGCATTTCACAGAGCTTCGCGGGCAGCCGTTTCTATGGATTTCAGATCTTTCTCTTCCTGATCGGCTGTTTCACCTGCCATACACAATGCCGGTTCTTGGCAGCGAGATTAATCTATTGCCGGTCCTAATGGCGATTACTATGGCTGTCCAAACAAAAATGTCCCAAGCCAGTACAGCGACTTCCACAGGTAATTCAACAGCCAACATGATGTCAGGCCCGATTATGCCGATCATGTTTGGGGTGATGTTCTACCATTTTCCAGCAGGCCTGGTTCTTTATTGGCTCACAAACAGTCTGACGTCGCTGGCCTGGTATCGTCTAGCAAAGTAGTCAGCGAGAAATCATCGCTTGCTTTTGTCGGGGCGAGGAGTACAATTGCGACCGCATGTCTAGAGTCATCGCAATCTGTAATCAAAAGGGCGGCGTTGGAAAATCCACTACAGCCGTCAATCTAGGCGCGTACCTTGCGCTTTCCGGAAAGCAAACCCTCCTGATCGACCTTGATCCGCAAGGTAACGCCACGACAGCGTGCGGCATCCAGCGAAAAGATCTGCAGAAGGATCTCTATCAGGTGGTCATTGGAAAAATCCAGGCGACCGAGGCTATTCTACCAACAGCGATCGAGCGGTTGTCGATCATCCCGGCAAGCCTGGACCTGGCTGGCGCAGAAGCGTATCTTGCGGGTGCGGATTCTCGAGAAACGGTACTCAAGCGAATATGCGAGCCATTGCGCAGCTCGTTCGATATACTGCTGTTTGATTGTCCGCCGTCTCTTGGATCGATGACGGTCAACGCATTGGCGGCTGCGGATAGCACCATTATTCCTGTACAGTGCGAGTATCTAGCTCTGGAAGGGCTCAGTTCGCTGATGCACGCTGTGACGCTGATCCAGCAAAACCTCAATCCATCGCTGAGGGTTGGTGGGATTGTGCTGACGATGACTGATTTCCGGGCAAATCTTGCGCGCGAGGTCGCAGAGGAGGTGAAGGGGTTTTTCCAAGACCGGGTGTTTCAGACCGCTATCCCAAGGAACATCCGGCTGGCAGAATCGCCGAGCTTTGGAAAACCGATTTGCCTCTATGATCCACATTCAGCAGGAGCATTGGCATATCGCCTTTTAGCAGAAGAAGTTATGCAAAAGGAGTTTGTAGAACAGACGTCATGAGACGGCTGGGGAAAGGGTTGGCAGATCTGATCGAGCCTCCGGCTAGTACAGCTGTGGGTGGCGTAGCCACACTTCGACTAGACCAGATTAGGGCTGGGCGATTTCAGCCGCGCAGCGCGATGAGCGAGGAGGGTCTGGAAGAGTTAAAGGCTTCCATTCGCCGTACCGGGGTGATCGAGCCGATCGTGGTGCGCCCATCGGCAGACGGGCTGTATGAGCTTGTTGCTGGCGAGCGAAGATTTCGCGCAAGCCAGGCCATCGGCAAAACAGAGATCCCAGTCGTTGTTAGAACATTGTCAGACAAAGAAGCGGTTGAGTTCTCTCTGATTGAGAACATCCAGCGGGAAAATCTCAACCCGATCGACGAAGCCAAGGGATATACCCGCCTCCTGGAGGAGTTTGGGTACACGCAGGAAGAGGTGGCGCAGGCGGTCGGCAAAGATCGTGCGACGGTGGCCAACATCGTCCGCTTACTCATGCTTCCTGAGGAGATCCAGCAGGCGGTCCGGCAAGGCCTGTTGATGATGGGCCATGCGAGGGCGCTGTTAGCCGTGGAGGATCGCGCCCAGCAGATGGCGCTCTATCGACAAGCCATCGGGACAAAATTGACGGTGCGACAAGTTGAAGCCTTGGCAGCAAAGAATGCGAAACGACGTCGGCCAAGGCTTCGGCATCACGATCCGCATCTGCAAGCTATCGAAGACCAGCTCCAGCGCGTCTTGGGGACCAAGGTGATCCTGGTGCCGCGAGAAAATGGCGGGCGCATGATGGTGGAATATTTTTCCTCGGAGGATCTGGCGCGAATTTTACAAACGTTGGGAGTCGCAGCATAAGACCCCATGGCACGGGAAGCCACGCTTGTCATTGTCAAGCCTGATGCCATTCGGCGAGGGCTCACCGGGCTGGTGATGTCGCGCTTGGATCAGCTACAGCTGGAGATGATTGGCGCCAAGATGGTGCGGGTCAGTCGCGCGTTGGCCGAAGCGCATTATGAGCATATCCGAGGAAAACCGTTTTTCAACGAGACTGTCGAGCACCTGATGGGCAAGCTCCATGGCGTTGACGCCGTCTTGGCGATCGTGTACTGGGGCGACGGCGCCATCGAGCGGGTGCGAGTAGCGACGGGTGCGACCCATCCGGAAAAGGCAGACCCCACGTCGCTGCGCGGGGCCTTTGGCCGGATGACGACGAGCGGACTGATGGAAAATGTGCTCCATTCGTCGTCGGATCCGGCGGATGCGGACCGCGAGATCCGACTGTGGTTTCGGCCGGATGAACTGCTGAAGCCGGTCGTGAGTCAAGCGCCGCAACATCCGAACACGGCCCAGGCCCGGACCCGCTCATGAGCCAGGCGTTGGCTCATCGGAGAACAATCCAGAGCATGACCGGCTATGGCCGGGCCAGCCGGCGAACCTCGGGCGGCATGATTACGGTTGAACTCCGTAGCACCAACCATCGCTACCTTGAAATCGACCAGCGGCTGTCGAACGGACTCAGCGGGTTGCAGAGCCGGGTGGCCCAGCAGATCCGAGGCGTCGTTCGTCGGGGACGCGTCGAAGTGGCTGTCGTTGCGCAACTGGATCGCTCGAAT
The DNA here is from genome assembly GCA_023247275.1 of Candidatus Omnitrophota bacterium. Taxonomy (GTDB): domain Bacteria; phylum Omnitrophota; class Gorgyraeia; order Aquiviventales; family Aquiviventaceae; genus JAHFGT01. The sequence goes on along the minus strand of JAHFGT010000006.1, from coordinate 33,327 downwards.
GACCGTCGCATTGTGTTTGATGAGGCGCTGTTGAGACGATACCACGATGTGCTGGTGGATCTCAAAGCCCGATTCGGGCTGGCTGGGCGGGTGACCCTCGAACATCTGCTCGCCTTGCCACAGGCCATCAGCGTGGCCGAAACCCCCAGCGCTCCGGAATCGGTATGGGACTCGGTGGAACAAACGCTGAAGGCCGCGTTGCAAGAGCTGGTGCAGGCGCGTCGACAAGAGGGTGGGAAGCTGGTCAAGGATCTGCGAGGACAATTGCAGGCGATCGAGCGACATCTACGCGCGGTGAAGCGACGATTGCCCGAGGCGCTTCGGCAACAACGGCACGCCATGCGGCAGCGATTGCGCGAGCTGCTTGGCCCGCAGGCGGCAGGATCTTCGTCCCAGATCGAGCAGGCAGCGGCGTTAGTCCGCGACGCCGACATCCATGAGGAGCTGGTGCGGTTAGAGAGTCACCTTGGATATATGCGGCAGACGCTGGTCGGGGAACCCCTGGTGGGGAAACGGCTAGATTTTATCGCGCAAGAACTCATGCGCGAAGCGAACACGATGGGCGCAAAACTGAACGACCCCCAGGCGGCGCAATCGGTCGTAGCGATTAAAGAGTGCATCGAAAAAATCCGCGAGCAAGTCCAAAACTTGGAATGAATCCAGGGCGCGATGTCTCCGACATTGCTCAACGTGGGATTTGACAACGCAGTTGCGGCAGAGCGCATCATTGCAATCGTCTCAGCGGATCCGTCACCTGTTAAACGGCTGCGCGAGGCCGCGATACGGCATCAAAAGCTGGTCGACGCGACCAACGGCCGGCGGACACGGACCGTCATCATCACGGATTCAGATCATGTCGTCCTCTCGAGCTTGCAACCGGTGACGGTGGCGCAACGGCTCGCAGAGTTGCGAGCGGCATGAGGCGATCTGCCCGGCAGAGACAGGGGAGGTCGGCGCCGCGGGGCGTGACGTGAGTCGTCGCCGCGGATACGTGTTTGTGATTTCCAGCCCTTCCGGGGGCGGAAAAACAACGGTTGTTGACCGCCTGCGGCGGACGACCCGCAAGCTGGCTCGGTCCATCTCGGTTACGACGCGAGTGCCCCGACAGGGCGAGCACGATGGGGAGGAGTATCGATTTGTCACTCCAGCGGCGTTCGCCCGGTTGCGCCGCACAGGCCGACTGCTGGAATGGGCGCGCGTGCACGGCGCCTGCTATGGGACGCCCAAGCAGCCGCTGATCCGGACCCTGGCACAGGGACGGGATGTATTGCTGAACATCGATGTCCAGGGAGCGCGGCAGGTCCGGAGGGCCCTGGGCAAACGCGCCGTCTTGATTTTTCTTTTGCCGCCATCGATGAAGCGATTGCGGCAGCGGCTGATTCAGCGACGGACAGAAACCGCCGCTGCGTTGCGGCAGCGGCTGACCGCCGCCCGGCGCGAAATCGCCTGCGCAGCGTGGTATGACTATCGAGTGGTGAACGACCGCTTAGAGCAAGCCGTGACCGACGTGAAACAGATTATCCACCAACACCGGCAAGAGCTCGAGCCCACTGGTCGCAGACGGCGACCGATCGGCACGCGGGCTGGCCGGACAGCGTGAGGGACCCCGTATGGCACAGGTACCGATTGAGGAGCTTCTGAAGAAGTGCGGCAGCGTGTATCGACTGGTGATCCTGGCTGCGAAGCGCGCGAAGGAGATTGCCGAGGGGGCACCCTCGTTGGTCCAGACGTCGACACACAAGGTCACGTCGGTGGCGCTGGAGGAAATTCTGGAGGGGAAAGTGCTGTATAAGGCAACGTCAGAGGAATCCATGAAGAAATCGCGCGGGAAAGGTCGGGCAGAGGAGAAGAGGAAAAGGACCTCTTGATGACGACGATGCCGGAGATCGTGCTAGGAATCACCGGGTCGATCGGCGCGTACAAAGCCGCCGATGTGGTGCGACACTTGAAGGAGGCCGGCTATGCGGTGACCTGCGTGATGACGCAGCGGGCCACGAAGTTTCTTGCGCCACTGACGCTGCAGACCCTTTCTGAGCGCAAGGTGTACACCGATTTGTTCGACGAGCACACGCCGCAGATTCTCCACACGAGCCTTGCGGACCATGCCAAGCTGGTGTTGATCGCTCCGGCGACGGCCAACATCATTGCGAAATTTGCCAACGGAATCGCGGATGATTTGGTGTCCTGCCTCCTGTTAGCGACGCGAGCCAAGGTGCTGATTGCCCCGGCCATGAACGTCCAGATGTGGCAGCATCCCACGGTTCAGCGCAATGTGACCGCGCTGAAACGTTTGGGGCATCGGTTTGTCGGTCCGGACGTCGGGAAACTGGCGTGTGGGTATGAAGCGATCGGCCATTTGGCTGAGACGGAAGACATCATCCGAGCGGTACGACAGTTGGTGCCGAGCAGCACGACACCGTCGCCGGTCTCAAGTCACCGGCATCCGGCGAACGTCGCGACAAAGCCCCGCGGCCATCGCGCGGTCAAGCGCACCGCCCGTCGGCGATAGATCGACGCGTGATGGATGCACGCGCCTGGACGATCGCTGCGAATTCTGATGACGACTGGACCGACGCGAGAACCGATTGATCCGGTCCGGTTCCTCTCGAACTATTCGACCGGGTATATGGGGACGCAACTAGCTGCTGCCGCGTTGGCGCGGCGGCACCGCGTCACCGCCATTTGTGGTCCGGTGACTGAACCGATGCCGGTTCAGGTGCGCTGCGTGTCGGTGGAGCGCGCGTACGAGATGGAGCGAGCGTTACGACGGCTCGCCCCACAGGCCGATGTCGTGATCATGGCGGCTGCGGTCGCGGATTTCAGGCCGGTCCATGTGCAGCGAGCAAAGATTCGCCGACGAGGGCAACTCACTATTACCTGCGAAGCCGTTCCAGACATCATTCGACGGCTCCCACACCGGCCAGGACAGTTGCGTGTGGGCTGTGGAGTTCACACCGGGGATGCGGTGGTGAAAGAAGCCAAGCGCAAGCTGCGCGACAAACGGTTGGATGTGTTGCTGGCACAGCGCACGGACCGATCTGGAGCGCCATTTGGTCGCCGAGCCGTTGAGGCATGGATCCTGCAATCCAACGGAACGGTCATTCGGCTGGGGCGACGCGCCAAGTCCGACCTTGCCCGGGCGCTCCTTGACAAAGTTGAGGAGCTCTGCTACGGTCAACGTAGGCCAACAGCTTCACACGCCAGGAGTTAAGATGCGCCAGCAGATGCGATCCCGATCCGGGTTTACCCTCATTGAGCTGTTGGTTGTGATTGCCATTATTGGAATCTTGATCGGGTTGTTGGCGCCTGGGGCGATGAAAATGCGCGAGAAGGCACGGCGCTCAAAATGTCAGAACAACCTGAAACAGATTTTCTATGCGATCTCCGGGTACCGCGACGATCACAACGAGCAGTACCCACCGTCGCTGGATGCGCTCTATGACAAATATGTCGACGATTTGGAGGTGTTCAAGTGCCCGTCCTCCGCGAGTGCCGCCCCTGCCTCGGCGGCTGCCGGAGATTACGAGTACCACACCGGCTTATCGCCTGCGAGCCGATCCACCGATGCCATCGTCGAGGACAAGGACCACAACCACCCTGACGGGGTCAATGTCCTCCGCGTCGGTGGCCAGGTGGAATTCCAATCCGACGGCGAGATTTGATCGTCCGCTACAGGCATGGATCCCCGTAGATTCCACGTCGCTCTGTTGTCAACCCAACGGCCGTCACTCCTGGGCGGCGTAGCCAAGTGGTAAGGCGAGGGTCTGCAAAACCCTTATACATCGGTTCGATTCCGATCGCCGCCTTTTCCGTCGGTATGCGGGAAACACCAAAAGAGCCGGGGTGGCGCAACTGGCTAGACGCGCATGACTTAAAATCATGTGCCCGAAAGGGCATGTGGGTTCGACTCCCACCCCCGGCATTTTTATCGTCGTGGGAGTTGGAGCGACAACGGTAACGAGTTCTCGAGGGCGGTTAGCTCAGCTGGTTAGAGCGCCGCGTTGACATCGCGGAGGTCAGAGGTTCGAACCCTCTACCGCCCATTTAGAATCCGGAGCTGGTGAACGAGGCATGGGGCACGCAGGGCAGAAAGAAGAACGCAAAGCCCAGGATCCGCTGTACGCGCTGCGGCATAGCGCCGCGCACGTGATGGCGCAGGCGGTGCGGCGGCTGCATCCGCAGACCAAGCTCGCGATCGGCCCGCCGATCGAGGAGGGGTTTTACTATGACTTGGATCTGCCGGTGAAGTTGACCGACGAGGATCTGCCGAAGATCGAGGCCGAGATGGCCAAGATCATCAAAGAGGGCCATCGGTTCGAGCGGTCCTACATGGGCAAGGACGAAGCGATCACGTATTTCCGCGAGCAGGGTGAGCGGTTCAAAGTCGAGATCATCGAGGGCATCCAGGACAGCCGAGTCTCGCTGTACACCGACGGCGAATTTCTCGACCTGTGCGAGGGGCCGCACGTCGGGACGACAGCAGACATCAAGGCCGTCAAGTTGCTCAGCTTGGCCGGCGCGTATTGGCGCGGCGACGAGCACCAACCGCAACTGCAACGCATTTACGGGACCGCGTACAACTCGGCGGCCGAACTCGAGGCACATCTCAAACGGCTCGAAGAAGCCAAGCGGCGCGATCACCGGCGGTTGGGCACAGAGCTGGGTCTGTTCAGTTTCCAGGAATTGGCCGGGCCAGGGGTGGTGTTCTATCACCCCAAGGGCGCGCGGCTACGGCTGCTCATCGAGGAGTACATTCGCGAACAACATCTCAAGCGCGGGTACGAGCTGGTGGCTACGCCGCATATCTTCCGCACCGACATCTGGAAGAAGTCCGGGCACATGGAGTACTACAAAGACTACATGTACCTGTTCGAGTCGGAAGAGCAGCAGTACGGCATCAAGCCGATGAACTGTCCAGGGCATATTCTCATCTACAACTCGACGCTGCGCAGTTATCGGGACCTGCCGATGCGCTACTTCGAATTGGGCACCGTCTACCGACAAGAAAAGTCCGGGGTGCTGCATGGATTGCTGCGCGTTCGCGGGTTTACGCAGGATGACGCGCACATCTTTCTGCGGGAGGACCAGCTCGTGGAGGAGATCGAGCGGATCCTGGAGTTCGAATTCGAGGTGATGCAGACGTTTGGATTTACCGAGTATGAGATCGAGCTGTCGACCAAGCCGGACAAGGCCATTGGCAGCGCGCAGTCGTGGGAGCATGCCGAAAGCGCATTGCGCGAGGCACTGGCCGCGCGTGGAATCGCGTTTACGGTCCACGAAGGCGAAGGCGCATTCTACGGCCCGAAGATCGACATCAAGATCAAAGACGCGATCGGCCGGAGCTGGCAATGCGGCACGATCCAGTGCGACTTTGCGTTGCCCGAGCGGTTTGACCTGACCTATGCCGGCGCGGACGGCAAAGCACATCGGACGATCATGGTGCATCGCGCGCTGTTGGGCAGCGTTGAGCGGTTCTTTGGGATGCTGATCGAACAGTATGCCGGGGCGTTGCCGGTCTGGCTCTCGCCGGTGCAGGTGGTCGTCGTGCCGATCAGCGAGAAGTTTGTGGACTATGGTCGGCGCGTGGTCGACACGCTCAGTCAGCACGAGCTGCGCGCGCAGCTCGACGATCGCAACGATAAGATGCAGGCCAAGATCCGTGATGCCCAATTGCAGCAGATTCCGTATATGGCCGTTGTCGGCGGGCGAGAAGCCCAAGCCGGCACGGTGGCGGTGCGGCACCGTCGGGAAGGCGACCTGGGCGCGATGCCGCTGGAGGCGTTCGCGCAGCGGGTTCGCGACGAAAGCGTGAGCCGGCGCGTCAGTTAGCGGCTCGACACAGGAGGACCGGTTGAGACAGTGGCGGGTGAATGAGCGGATCCGAATTGCACAGGTTCGGGTGATTGGCGAGGACGGAGCCCAGCTGGGCGTGATGGCTCCATCGGATGCGATCCGGCTCGCTCGCGAGAAAGGGTTGGATCTGGTTGAAGTCGCCCCGAACGAAACGCCGCCGGTCTGCCGGATCTTGGATTTCAACAAGTTTCGTTACGATGAACAACGTCGTGAGCGCGAGGCCAAGAAAAAGCATCACGTGGCCAAACTGAAAGAAGTCAAATTCAAGCCGCATATTGAAGAGCACGACTATCGAGTGAAATTGAACATGCTCAAACGGTTTCTCATGCGCGGCGACCAGGCCAAGGTGACGATGGTGTACCGAGGCCGCGAGTTGGCGCATACCGAGCTCGGGCGCCGAATTCTCGACCGGCTCATCGAAGAACTCAGGCCGATCAGCAAGGTCGAGCGCACCCCGATCCTGGACGGACGGTTTATGACGATGGTGTTCGGGCCTGACCGCGATAAGATCAAGCGGCTGGAGCGCGAAACGGCTCGGCAACGATCTGGGAAGTCCGGCTCAGCCGCCGGTCGGCCGGCAGGCGACCCAGGGACCGGCGGGACATCGCCAGCCGCGCCGGTGGATGCTGGACGAGGCAAAGCAGAAGGGGCCTAACTGCCATGGCGAAACTGAAGACGGTCAAAGGGGTGAAAGCTCGACTCAAGGTGACCGGGACCGGCAAGCTAGTCGGCTATCGGGCTGGTCGACGGCATCTGCTCGTCGGGAAACGGTCGAAGATCAAGCGGCACTTGCGGCGCCCGCAGACCTTGCAGCAGGTGGATGCGCGGAAGATCAAGACGCTGATCCCGTACCTGTGAAGAGGAAACCGCTCACGAATCCATAAGCGGCTGAAGGCAGAGGGAGGGTGTGATGGCGAAAGTCAAATGGGCGGTTGCATCTCGCCGCCGCCGCAAAGCGGTGCTCAAGCAAGCCAAGGGGTACCGGGGCGGGCGAAGGCTGCATCTGTTGAAGGCCAAAGAGACGCTGATGCGGGCCAAGGTGTACGCGACCAGAGACCGCAAGGCCCGCAAGCGCGAATTTCGACACGTGTGGGTGATTCGGCTGAATGCAGCGGCCCGCCAACGAGGGCTGACGTATAGCCAGCTCATGGCCGCGCTGCGCAAGGCCAACGTTGCGCTGAATCGCAAGCAGTTGTCAGAGTTGGCGATCAACGATCACGCGGCGTTTGACCAGCTCGTCGCGCACGCCACCAACAACTAACCACCTCAAGGATCCGGCGACCCATGGGGTCGATCGATTTCTCCGAGCCGCCCTCATCCCGTGTAACCGTGGTTGATAAGGGCAACTTGCACCGCGTGCTGCACGCGCCCCAGCTGTATGCCATCGGCTATGGGGACGTAGGCTCGTCCATCTATTACGCGCTGGGGGTCACCGCGCTGTACGCGCTTGGGGCCACACCCCTGGCGCTGGCGTTAGCCGGAATCGTCTTCTTCTGCACGGTACTGACCTACACCGAGCTGTCCACCGCCATGCCAGAATCCGGCGGGTCGTGCAGCTTTGCCCGCCATGCGTTCAACGACCTGCTCTCCTTCATCGCCGGGTGGGCACTCCTCCTCGACTACATCGTGACGATCGCGATCTCCGCGTATTCCATCGGCCCGTACTTGGCGAACCTGTTTCCCGCGCTGGACGCGGCGATGACAGCGCATGCCGGCGTCAATGTGATCTGTACGCTCGGCGTGCTTGGCGTGCTGCTGATGTTGAACCTGATCGGCGTGAAGGAATCCACGCGCATCTCGCTGTTGTTGTGTCTCTTCGACATCGCCACCCAACTCGTCATCATTACGCTGGGGGTGGTGTTCGTGCTGGAGATCGCCCATCCCGCGCACTTCCTCGCGCATTTGCGTCAGCTGTGGGTCGGGATGCAGATCGGCGTGGCCGGCGTGTCGTGGTCACCATCCTGGCCGCAGTTTCTCAAAGGGGTCGGGATGGCGATGGTCGCCTACATCGGGATCGAATCGATTTCCCAGCTGGCGGGGGAAGCTCGCCATCCGGATCGTACCATCCCGCGCGCGATGATGGGAACGATGGTGACGCTGCTGGTGCTGTACTTTGGCATCTCGTCCATCGCCTTGTCCGCCCTGAGCCCGAATGAGTTGACCACGTATTACCTGGAGGATCCGATCGCGGGCATCGCGTCTTCGATGCCGTTCGGCCGGCAATATTTGGCGCCCTGGGTCGGGTTATTGGGCGGGACGATCCTGTTCGTGGCTGCCAACGCGGGTCTGATCGGCGCCTCGCGGCTGACCTTTGCGATGAGCGAGCATTTTACGCTCCCGCGGATTTTCTACCGGCTGCATCCGCGATACAAAACCCCGTATGTCTCGCTGATCGCCTTCACCGTCATCGCGGCGGCGATCGTGATGGTCGCGCAACGGTTGACCCATATCGCCGACCTGTACAACTTCGGCGCGATGCTGTCGTTTGCGCTCGCCCACCTCTCGCTCTTAGGCTTGCGCATGCGCCAGCCAGGCCTGCACCGGCCCTTTAAAATCGGCTGGCCGATTCGGATCCGTGGCTATGAGCTTCCCTTCACGGCGATCCTCGGGCTGGTCGGGACGGCAGCGGTCTGGGTCGATGTCATCCTCACCAAGCCGGCTGGACGCAACTTGGGATTCCTCTGGATGGGGGCTGGGTTGGCGTGCTACTTCTGGTATCGGCACGCGCAAAAGCTCCCCGCCGCTGGCCGAATCGAACTCGAGCGGGTGCACATCCCGGACTACCAACATACGCGCCTCAAGAAGATCTTGGTGCCAACCACCGATCCGTATACAAGTGAAATCATCCAGTTCGCCGCCAATTTGGCGAAGGTCCATGGCGCGGATGTCACCGCCCTGCATGTCATCGAGATTCCTCCCTCGCTGCCGCTGGACACGTTTTTCCCTGAAAAATTGTCGGCGGCAGACTCGGTGATGCAGCACGCGCAAGCGATCGCCCGCGAGTACGAAATTCCGGTCGACGCGCAGGTCAAGCAGGCCCGGTTCGCCGGTGAGACGATCGTCGAAATCGCCAAGGAAGGCGGGTATGATGTCATTATCCTCGGGGCCCGTCCGCGTCCGCTGGCGCCAGGGCGCGCCGCGCTGGGAACAACCGTCGAGTATGTCATCCACAACGCCCCTGGCCGGGTGTGGATCTTCACCGGGAAAGGCATGGCCAGGACCGCCGCATGAAGTGTCTCGGCCGTGATGATTGACGGGGCTGATGCGCTCCAGCACGTCGACCGGCTCCAGACCGAAGCGATTGCTGCCATCGAGAGCGCTCGCACCAGCGCCGAATTAGAGCGCGCCCGCGTCACCTTCCTTGGGCGCAAAAGCCGGTTGACCGACATCCTCCGCAGTGTGCCGACCCTGGCCGTTGACCAGCGCGCCGCGGTCGGTCAGCGCGCCAACGACGCGAAGCGGGTGGTAGAGGCGCGCCTCGCTGAGCGGCAACGGACGCTAGCGGCCATCCCAGTCCGTCCCACGATGGACCTCACGCTCCCAGGCAGCGCGATCCCGATCGGTCGACTGCATCCGATTACGCAGACCATCGAGACCATCCGCTCGCTCTTCGTGACGATGGGGTTCGAGATCGCCGATGGGCCAGAGGTGGAGTTCGAATACTACAACTTCGATGCGCTGAATATCCCGCGCGAGCATCCCTCGCGCGAGTCGTTCGATACGTTCTTCGTCGAGGGGCCCTCGCCAGAGCCAAAGAAAGGGCGGCTAGTGTTGCGCAGCCATACCTCGCCGGTCCAAATCCGCGTCATGGAACAGCGCCAGCCGCCATTAGCGGTCATCGTGCCGGGCAAAGTGTACCGGCCAGATCCGCTCGACCCGAGCCACAGCTTCATGTTTCATCAGGTGGAGGGGCTGTTCGTCGATGGTCGAACATCATTCGCCGATCTCAAAGGCGTGTTGGACCACTTCCTGAAAGCGCTGTTTGGCGAACAGACCCGCACACGATTTCGACCACACTTCTTCCCCTTCACAGAGCCATCCGCCGAAGTCGATATCGCCTGCGCCGCGTGTGAGGGAGCCGGCTGCTCGACGTGCGGGCGCAAAGGCTGGCTCGAGATCATGGGCTGCGGCATGGTCCATCCGAATGTGTTCAAGGCGGTCGGCTATGATCCCAAACGCGTGCAAGGATTCGCCTTTGGGATGGGCGTTGAGCGCATCGCGATGCTCCAGCACGGCATCGTTGACATTCGCCTCTTCTTCGAGAACGACCTGCGGTTCCTGGCGCAGTTCTAAGGGACGGGGGACGACCGCTCCAGAAATCAAGCGGCTCACAGACAGACGGAGAGCACGATGACCGGTACCGTCTTGGCGACTCCTGGATTGTCTACGCGGTGGAGCGACCCCGTCGCCAGGTCTACGTCGATGACATCCAGCCTCGCAAAGATGTGTATCGGTCTGAGTGACCGCATCGCCAACAGCATCATCGACATCCGCCGCTACCTCGAACATGTCGTTGAGATGACACGGAGCTCATGAAAGTCCCGCTGGAATGGCTCAAGGAGTTTGTGACGATTCGGCTGGCGGCGAAGGCGCTGGCTGAGCGGCTGACGATGGCCGGGCTTGAGGTCGTGGCGATCGAAGAATCGGAGATCGGGCCGGTGTTCGATCTGGAAATTACCCCGAATCGGCCGGATTGGTTGTCGATCATCGGCGTGGCGCGCGAGGTCGCGGCGATTACTGGGGGACGGCGCATGATTTCTCGGCGACCAGCGACCCCTCGACACGGCTCGGGGCCGGCAAGCGACCAACGACAAGTCAAGCGGCGGCCAAACGTCCGCAGCGCTCCGGCTAAGCCGGTGATACAGATTGAGGACCAACAGGGCTGTTCCCGCTATATTGGGCGGCTCATCGCCGAGGTGAAGGTGGGGCCTTCGCCTGATTGGATGCGGCGGCGGTTGGTTGCCTGCGGCCTGCGGCCGATTAGTAACGTGGTCGATATGACGAATTACGTGCTGCTAGAATACGGGCAACCGCTGCACGCGTTTGATTTTGACCAGTTGGCGCAGGGCATGATTATTGTGCGGCGCGCGCGGCACAACGAACCCATCACCACGCTCGACGGCGTGACACGACAATTACGTGTGGAGATGCTGGTGATCGCTGATGGCCAGCGGCCGGTGGCGGTCGCCGGGATCCTGGGCGGTGTTGGCAGCGAGGTCACACCGAAGACGACGCGGGTCTTGTTAGAAAGCGCGAGGTTTGATCCGATCGCGATCAGACGAACCGGCCGCCAGCTCGGATTGGCCAGCGACTCGTCGTATCGATTTGAGCGCGGGGTTGATCCGGCCGGGGTCGAAGCCGCCTCAGCGCGCGCCGCGTCGCTAATGCGCCAGCTCGCCGGCGGCGAAGAGGTTGCGGTCTGCGATCTGGGCGATCGACCCAAGGCGCGCCCGATGATCAAGGTGGAGGCGGAGCGCGTGAGTACGTGGCTTGGCATGCGGATCGACGGGGCGACCATTCGCACGACGCTCGCGCGGCTGGGCTGTCGAGTCGCCTCGTCTGATTCGTCGAAGGCGCTGGCCGTCACGCCGCCGTCGTATCGCCAGGATCTTGCCGCAGATGTGGATGTCTACGAAGAAGTCGCCCGCCTGATTGGCTATGACCGCATGCCCAGCCGACTGCCGATCCGGCCGGTGGTCCCGACGCCGGGCGTCTCGCAAGACGGAGGTGCCCAGCTGCAGGCCATCCGGCGTTTGTGCGCGTCGGTCGGGTTGCAAGAAGCCATCACCTGGTCCTTGGTGTCGGAATCTGATCTGCGACACTTTGGCTATCAGCCTGGTCAGGCGACCCGGCTGGTCAACCCTTTAAGTCAAGACCATGCGGTGCTGCGTCCGTCGCTGGTGATGGGGCTGACCCAGGCCGTGCGCCGCAATCTGACGCAGGGCGCAGACGGCGTGCGACTGTTCGAACTTGGTCGGGTCGTGGAGCAGGGTCGAGAACAGCTGCGGCTTGGGATCGCCGTGTGTGGCGTGTGGACGCGCGACTGGCGCGGCCGAGAGCCAGGCGACGCGTTTCGTCTGAAAGGGGTCATCGCCGCACTCGTTGAACAGCTGTGTCATCGTTCGGTGACGCTTGCGCCGCACGCCGCGCCGTGGGCGGACGTCGGCGTTGGCCTTCAGGTCGCCGGTCAGGACATTGGGGTTGCCGGCCGAGTGAGCCCCCCCACTACGAAGGCGCTCGACATTGAGCAAGAGCTCTGGTGCGCCGAGTTGTCGGTCGAGCAGCTCGTCGCCCTGCGGCCATCGGCTGGACGAATCGTGATGCCAGGGTTGTTGCCTGCGGTCAAACGCGACCTGTCGGTGATGGTCGATGAGGCCACCCCGTACGAATCGATTCAGGCTGTCGTGCAGGAGGTGGGCCATCCGTTGGCGGCACGGATCGCATTAATCGATCGGTACAACGGCACGCCGATTCCTGTCGGTCAGGTGAGTGTGACGTTTTCGATCGAGTATCGTGATCCGTCTCGGACGCTGACGGCGGCCCAAGTCGACGCCGTGCACCAACGGATCGGCCAAGCGCTGCGTGAGCGGTGCGGAGCCAGTGTGCGCGATCGGTAAACGCGGTCGGTTGGCGCCACAGACAGCCGTCGACGTGATATAATGAAAATTTCAGACGACACCGCCAGGGTCGGAGTTGTCCCTGGCGGTTCTGCTACAGGAGGGGAGACCAGCGCATGGCACAGAGAGGATTCACGGTGTGGTTGACCGGACTATCCGGAGCCGGCAAGTCAACGCTCTCCGTGCCGATCGCGCAGGAATTACGTCGGCGCGGCCTGCAGGTTGAAATCCTTGACGGGGACGAAGTGCGCACGAACTTGAGCAAGGGATTAGGGTTTAGCAAGGAAGACCGAGATACCAATATCAAGCGGATCGGCTATGTCTGCAAGCTGCTGACGCGCAATGGCGTCGTGGCGATCAGCGCGGCGATTTCCCCGTACCGCGAGATCCGGGACCACAATCGTCGAGAGATCGGCCACTTTATTGAGGTCTACGTGCAGTGCTCTCTTGAGGCGCTGACCAAGCGGGACGTGAAAGGGCTGTACAAGAAAGCGCTTGCCGGCGAGATCCCACACTTCACCGGGGTCTCAGATCCGTACGAACCGCCGCTCCAACCAGAGATCCTCATTGACTCAGAACGTCTGTCGGTCGATGAGAGCGTCCGGAAGATCCTGGACTATCTGGAGCAGCACGACTGGATTCCTCGTGCATAATCGGGGACAGCCACTCATTTCTTAGGACGAATGCGTGGGAAATGAGTGGCTGTCCCCGATCCTCGGGAGTGTTCCATGGCGCACACACCGCTCAGCCAGGATGAACTTGAGCAATTGAACAAGCGGTTCGTCACCACACCGCCACAGGACATCATCCGCTGGGCGGTGGACACGTTCCGTCCCGAGGTCGCCATGACCTCGTCATTCGGCGCCAGAAGCGCGGCTTTGATCCATCTGGCGACCCAGGTCGATCCGGCGATCAGCATTCGGGTCGTGGACACTGGGCTCTTGTTTCCTGAGACGTACGAGTTCATGGAGCAGTTGCGCAAGCAATTCAAGTTGAACCTCGCCGTCTATAAAACTCGCCTGGATGTGAACCGATGGAAAAAAGAGCACGCGCATCTGCCGATCGGGCATCCGGACAACTGCTGCAGCCCCTATAAAGTAGAAACGACCGAGCGAGCTCTGGCCGGGCTGCGCGGCTGGATTAGCGGGATCAGCCGGTCCGATGCGCCAACCCGGGCGGCCACGCCGTTTGTGGAACGGCTGGCCAACGGCGTCACCAAGGTCGCGCCGCTGGCGACCTGGACGGCGAAAGAGTACCACGCCTATTTGACCAAGCACCAACTGCCGTCTCATCCGCTCTGGAAGCAGGGGTACACGTCGATCGGCTGTTGGCCATGCACGCTGCGCCCGGTCGACCCGAGCCATCCACGATCTGGTCGATGGGCCGGGCAGCGGACCGAGTGCGGCATCCATGACATCGGAAAGGCTACCGCATCGGAAGAACAATGAGTCAGGCGATCTGCGGACATGAGACAGCAGACTTCAGAAAATGCCAAGCGAAGAGGCTTGTTGCTACGAAGTTCTATTTTTCCTGATGTCTGAAGTCTGAGGTCCGAAGTCTACGTGAAGTCTTGAAAATCCCGTGCCAGGGTGCTAGCCTAAGAGCTGGCCCTGCGCTGTGCGTGAGGTTCTGTTCGACGTGAGCCAACACCACGTGACCGGGAATCCGGCTCCTGTCGGGGGACGCAGGCCCGAGCTGTTGAGGGATCCATCGCCCCGTCGGGGAGGATACCCACCTGAAGAGGTTGGGTTCAACGTGGACAAACCCACGGCAGAGGCGGGGCTTTTTCTTTCCCGCAGATCACGTGTTCGTGTGAGCAACGCCAACGCATTCTTCGTCTCTCCCCGAGGCAGTTGTCGCCGTCGGAGTCAGTCAACCTATGGACCTGTTTGAGTCGTCTGCTCCAGCGTCCGCCGGCCCGCCGCAACCGCTGGCGGCCCGGATGCGTCCGCGCACACTCGACGAGTTTGTTGGCCAGGCCGAGCTGGTTGGTCCTGACAAGCTGCTCCGGCGCGCCATCGAAGCGGACCGGATCACATCGCTCATCTTGTACGGACCGCCAGGCACCGGGAAGACCGCGATGGCGAATATCGTGGCGCACACCACCCACGCGTATTTCGAGCCGCTCAACGCCACCGCCGCCGGTGTCAGCGACGTACGGGCCGCGCTCGCTTCGGCCAAGCAGCGAGCCCACATGACCGGCCGGCGGACCATCTTGTTCATCGACGAAATCCATCGATTCAACAAGGCGCAGCAGGATGTGCTAATGCCAGACGTTGAGCAGGGCAATCCCATTCTCATCGGGGCGACGACGTTCAACCCATTTTTCGCCTTGGCCCCAGCATTGTTATCGCGGTCGATCGTGTGTGAATTTACACCGCTATTACCGGCGGACATTCGAATCGTGCTGCAACGCGCATTGACCGATGCGGATCATGGGCTTGGGCAGCTGTCGATTCGCGCTGAAGAGCCGGCGCTGGCCTATCTGGCTGAGGTCTGCGACGGGGATGCGCGCCGTGCGCTGAGCGCGCTCGAGGTGGCCGCGCTGACGACGGCGAAGCGCGATGACGGGACGATTATGCTGACCCGACAGGCGATCGAAGAGTCGATTCAAAAGAAGGCGGTCGTGTATGACCAGCAGGGCGACGCGCACTATGACACCATCTCCGCGTTGATCAAATCGATGCGCGGCTCAGATCCCCAGGCGACCTTGTATTGGCTGGCGAAGATGCTGTACGCCGGCGAAGATCCTCGGTTGATTGTGCGGCGGATCGTGATCTGCGCGGCCGAAGATGTGGGCCTGGCAGATCCGCAGGCGCTGATTCTCGCGACCGCAGCGATGCACGCGGTCGAATTTGTCGGCATGCCAGAGGGGCGGATTCCGTTGGCCGAAGCCGCGATCTATGTGGCTTGCGCGCCAAAGTCCAACGCAGCGTACCTGGGCATTGAGCGGGCGTTAGAAGATGTCAAACAGGGTCGTACCCTTGAGGTGCCTGACCATCTGAAAGATGCGCACTACCGTGGGGCCGCGTCCTTGGGGCGCGGCGTGGGGTACAAGTACGCGCACGACTATCCTGAGCACCACGTCAAACAAGCCTATGTGCCGACGCGGCGAGCCTACTATGAACCGACAGAGTTGGGGGCTGAGCAGGCCATCAAGCAACGGTTACAACGTCTGAACAGTCAACAGGAGGGGGAATGGTCGCACCGCACGGCGGAACATTGATCAATCGAATCGTGCAAGGCAGCGAGCGAGAGTCGCTGCTGCACACCAGTCGCAGCCTCCCACAGATCGCACTCGATCCCTGGGCGTTGTCGGATGTTGAAATGATCGCGATCGGCGGGTTGAGCCCGTTGCAGGGATTTATGGGGCGGGCCGACTACGACAGCGTGCTCGCCAACCGTCGATTGGCCACTGGGCTGGTTTGGACCATCCCGGTGACGCTGTCGGTGACCCAAGAACACGCCGCTGGGTTGCGGGGCGATGTGGCGTTGGCGTCGGACGGACAGGTGGTCGCCATCCTTCACGTCGAGGAACGCTACACGCCGGACAAAACCCGAGAGGCGCAAGCCGTCTTTGGCACGACCGATCCATCCCATCCTGGGGTCAAGCGGCTCGAGGCCACCGGGCCGGTCTATCTGGGTGGACAGATCAGCGTCGTTAATCGCCCACCACCAGCGACGTTTTTACCCTATCGGCTTGATCCGGCGGACACGCGCCGGCTGTTCGCCGAGCGCGGGTGGAAGCGGATTGTCGCTTTCCAGACTCGCAATCCGATCCATCGGGCCCACGAGCATCTGCAAAAGTGCGCGCTGGAGATGTGCGATGGGATGCTGTTGCATCCCATCGTTGGGGAAACAAAAGGCGATGATGTCCCGGCTGCGGTTCGGATGCGCAGCTACGAGGTGTTGTTGGCCAACTACTATCCGAAAGATCGGGTCGTGCTGGCCGTCAACCCGGCGTCGATGCGCTACGCCGGTCCGAAGGAAGCGATCTTTCACGCGCTGATCCGAAAAAACTATGGCTGCACCCATTTTATCGTCGGGCGTGACCATGCCGGCGTCGGCAAGTTTTACGGCACGTATGATGCGCAGCGGATGTTCGATGAGTTTGCCCCTGAAGAGATCGGCATTATCCCGCTCTGCTTCGAGAACGCGGCCTATTGCACTGTGTGCGCCAGCATGGTGTCCAGCAAGACCTGCCCGCACCCGCCAGAGCGACATGTCAGCTTGAGCGGAACCAAGGTCCGTGAGCTGTTGCAAGCCGGCACCCCGCCGCCGCCAGAGGTGTCCCGACCCGAGGTCGCCGCGGTGCTGATCGAATCGATGCGGACGCAGGGCCAGCCGGCTGCGACAACCCGGTAGATCCTGGCAGGCATGCTGAAGCTGTCGCGCGGACTGGTCGACGACATGCTCGCACACTGCCGCAGCGCCTATCCGAAAGAGGCGTGCGGCCTGCTCGCCGGCTCAGCCCAACTCGGACTGGCGGTTGAGCTGTATCGAATGAGCAATGTCGAGGACAGCCCCATCGGGTATTCGATGGATCCAAAGGAACAGCTCCGTGTCGACAAGCAGATGCGGCAAAAAGGTCAACGGCTGGTGGCCATTTATCATTCGCATACGGCCAGCCCAGCCTACCCATCCTCGGTCGACGTGAGTCTGGCCATCTCGCCAGAGGTGTCGTATGTCCTGGTCTCGCTAAAGGATCAAGCTCAGCCGGACATCAAGAGCTATCACATTGACGGTACGACCGTGAGACCCGAAGAGATCGCAATCACGCCATGAGGTCGCGATTCGTGAATAGGTCAACCGGCGCCAGCAGACTCCAGACCTCAGACTTTCTGAAGTCTGGTGGCTGAGGGACGGCTAACAAGATTGCCACGATCTGATGCGGCCCAGTATAATGGACCGGTTGCTCGTCGATGTCCAAGACATGTTGTGCGCCCAAGCGTTGGCGGTGGTCGGGACAGCCATGCGTCGGCTGGTGCCTGGCAGCCACCTGGTGGTCCGCTATAATAGCGATGACGTGAGGCGCGACATCCTCTCCTGGGCCCGTGACCAAGGCCATCGCGTCAGCGAACCGGCTCCCCATGCGATCCATCTGCACTCTTCGGGGACAGGGACGTGATGGGCAGCCGTGCCAGACGACAAGTCGCCAGCAGTGTGTTGGAGCTCATCGGCAACACGCCGATGGTGCGGCTCAAGCGTATTCTGGAGCAGCGATCCGCCACGGTACTCGCCAAGCTGGAATCGTTTAATCCTGGTGGCAGCGTTAAGGATCGCATCTGCCTGGCGATGGTGGAGGAGGCGGAAACGCGCGGGCTGCTGAAGTCAGGGTCCACCATCGTCGAGCCAACCAGCGGCAACACCGGGATCGGTCTGGCCATGATTGGCGCGGTGAAGGGGTACCCGGTCATCTTGACCATGCCGGAGACGATGAGCGCTGAGCGCATCCAGATCCTCAACAGCTACGGCGCCCAGGTGGTGTTGACGCCTGAGCGGGAGGGCATGGTCGGCGCTGTGAAACGGGCGGAGCAGATCGCGAAAGACACCGGGGCATTTATGCCGCAACAATTTACGAACCCGGCCAATCCAGAGGTGCATCGCCGCACGACCGCGCAGGAGATTCTCAACGCCACCGAAGGTGACATCGATGCGTTCGTCGCCGGGGTGGGCACCGGTGGGACCATCACCGGTGTTGGAGAGGTCCTCAAGCAGCGCAACCCGCGCGTCAAAATCGTTGCGGTGGAACCCACGACCTCTGCGGTGCTGTCCGGCAGGGCGCCTGGCCGGCATATGATCCAAGGAATCGGCGCCGGATTTGTCCCGCAGGTGCTCCATCGCGAGATCATCGACGAGATCGTGACCGTGGCGGACGAACACGCATACGACATGGCGAAGCGCTTGGGCCGAGAAGAAGGGTTGTTCATGGGGATTTCCTCCGGAGCAGCGTGCTGGGCAGCCGCCCGTGTCGCCGCGGAGCTGGGGCCTGACAAGACCGTGGTCGTCGTGTGTCCAGATACTGGCGAGCGGTACTTGAGCATTCAACCGTATTTCGAAGGATGACGACCAGGAGGCTGTAGTGGTTCCACAAGGGCTGCGCGTTGATCAGACGCTGGATGTCCGAGGGGTCGAGCGACCGGCCAGCTATCGGCAAGCCGTCGACCGGTTGAATCAGATGGCCGAGAACGAGGTGCTAGAGCTGTATGTCGACGAGGGCGAACCGCTCAATACGATTCCGTTCGGCCTACGCGCTGAAGGGCATGAGATCCTCATCAGTGAGCCGGCCACCCAGGGGGTGCGGCTCTTGGTCCGCAAGCGGGATCTGATCCAGGATTCGTAGGGCGATGCGCATTCCGCACGCGACCGGCTCAATCCATCCATGAGCTTTTTTGTCGGACTCAAATGTCGTCAATGCGGCCATCTCTATCCTAAAGAGGTGGTGTTCGTCTGCGAGTACTGCTTTGGCAGCGTCGAGGTCGAGTACGATTATGAGGCGATCCGCCAGGTCTTCACCAAGGCGGCGCTGGCGACCCGGCCCAAATCGCTCTGGCGCTATCGGGAACTCCTGCCGATTGAGGGCGACCCGACCGTCGGATTGTTTTCTGGCTACACGCCGTTGTTTCGCGCCGAGCGGCTGGCGCAGGCGCTGGGCGTCGACGAGCTCTACATCAAAGACGATTCGGTCAGTCATCCGACGCTCTCGTTCAAGGATCGGGTGGTCTCGGTCGCGCTGACCCGGGCCAGAGAGTTTGGGTTTGATACCGTAGCCTGCGCCTCAACCGGCAACCTGGCGAACTCTGTCGCGGCCCATGCGGCTCGGGCCGGACTTGCGCGCTACATTTTTATCCCCGCCGATCTCGAAGCCGGCAAGATCGTTGCGTCGCTGATTTATCATCCAACATTAGTGGCGGTTGAAGGGACGTATGACGAGGTCAATCGGCTGTGCGCCGAGATCGGGGCCAAGTATCCGTGGGCGTTTGTGAACATCAATATCCGCCCGTACTATGCCGAAGGATCAAAAACGTACGCCTATGAAATCGTCGAACAGCTGGGCTGGCGGCCGCCGCAGCATATCGTGATCCCGGCGGCCGGAGGGTCGCTCATCACCAAGATCAGCAAGGCGCTCAAAGAGCTCAAGCTGCTCGGGTTGATTGACGAGGCGCACACCCGGCTGTATGCCGCGCAGGCGACAGGGTGCGCTCCCATCGTCAATACCATCAAGAGCTATGCCGGCGGTCCGGACGACGACATCATCGTCAAGCCGGTGAAGCCGAACACGATTGCGAAATCGCTGGCGATTGGCAACCCAGCAGACGGCTACTACGCGACACGGTGCGTTCTTGAGTCGGGCGGCGGGGCAGCGTCGGCCAGCGATGAGGAGATTGTGGAAGCGATGAAGTTGTTGGCCGAGACCGAAGGCGTGTTCACCGAGACCGCCGGTGGGGTCACGCTGGCGGTGGCGAAACAGTTAATTGAGCAAGGTACGATCCCGCGCGATGAGTCGATCGTCATCTGCATCACCGGCAACGGGCTGAAAACCCAAGAGCCGCTCGTCAACCGCGTCGGCCAAGGGGTGCGGATCAAGCCCACCCTGGCGTCATTCGAATCACAGTTAGCGGACCAACTCGGTCATTGAGGAGGAGTCATGGCGATTACCGTCCGGATCCCGACCCCGTTGCAGCGACTGACCAATGGTCAGACAGAAGTCTCGTGCGATGGGCACACGATTGCTGAGCTGTTGGCCGACCTGGACCGGCGCTATCCAGGGATCAAAGAACGGATCTGCGACCCGCAGGGCAAATTGCGCCGGTTTGTGAACATCTTCGTCAACGAAGAAGACATCCGATTTCTTCAAGGGGATCACACGGCTGTCAAGGATGGCGACGACGTGTCCATCATTCCGGCGATTGCCGGCGGCTCACGCACGTCGCTCATTGGTGCAATTGTTCATTGGCTCAATGGCTGGTTCCTCTGGAGCCGCTGAGCAATTGAGCCATTGAACTCACGCGCAGATCCATGGGTCTTTCCAAGCAACAGGTTGAGCGGTACGCGCGGCAACTGATCGTGCCAGAGGTTGGCGTGCGGGGCCAGCAACAGCTGTTCCAGGCCTCGGTGCTCATCATCGGCGCCGGCGGATTGGGCTCGCCAGCATCGCTGTATCTCGCTGGGGCAGGGGTCGGGCGGTTGGGCATTATCGATTCAGACGTGGTCTCGCTCGGCAATTTGCATCGGCAAATTGTTCACGCGACCCAGCACGTCGGACAACCCAAAGTCGCGTCAGCCGCTCAACGGATCACGCAACTGAATCCTGATGTGGTCGTTGAGCCCATCCACGACCGGCTGCGTCCGGCGATGGCCCAGGAGCTGTGTCAGCGCTACGACCTGATGGTTGACGGGTCGGACAATTTCCCGACGCGGTACCTGGCGAATGATGTGGCGGTGGTCTTGGGCAAGCCGTTGGTGCACGCCGGGGCGATCCACGTCGGCGGCCAAGTCCTGACCGTGCTGCCGCGCCAGGGCGCCTGCCTGCGGTGCGTGTTTCCTGAGCCACCGCTGCCTGACGCGATCCCCACTTGCCAAGCGGCCGGGGTCCTGGGCTCGGTGGCCGGGGTCGTCGGCACGCTGATGGCGCATGAAGCCTTGAAGCTGTTATTGGGAATCGGCGAACCGTTGGTGAACCGATTCCTGATCATTGAGGGGGCCGCCAGCCGGTTTCGTGAGGTAGCCCTCCGGCGAGATCCCGCGTGTGCGGTGTGCGGAGACCATCCCACCATCCGCGACATCCTCGCAGACAACCCTGACTATCAATCATCCCCAGCTCCGGCCGAGGTCTGCTCAGGCCTGGCCGTGTAGCTGCGGACCATCATAACCCAGGAGGCCTGTTCATGGCGAAGCGTCAGGTCACGTTGATCTTTCCGCAGCACCTCATCAAGGAACCGGTCATCTACATGATGGCGAAGGAGCATGGCGTTGTCCCGAACATCCGTCGCGCCAAAGTGACCGAGCAAATTGGCGAAGTCACGCTGGAGCTTGAGGGCTCAGACGAGAGCCTGAAGAAGGCGGTCGCGTTTCTGGAGAAAAAGGGCGTGAAGGTCGAACCGGTGGTCGGGGACGTCGTCAGCTAACCAACCAGGTCGAGACAGCGAGCATGGGCTCCTCCCGGTCCGTCCGGGACGCGCGCCGGCAGACCATGGTCCGCGACCACGGTCTGTTGCTGAGCGCGATCACCCTTGTTGGACAGTGGATTGTTGTCCACGGTGTGCTGCATCTCCGACTCGGTCCTGTCTGGGACACGGTGCTGCCCGGGCTGGCGATTTTCGGCGCGGCAGCCCTGTTGTCCTGGGCCGCTGAGCTGGCGCAGATCGAAATTTCTCAAGCCCTGGCGCTGGCCTTTCTCGCGCTCGTCGCCGTCCTGCCAGAGTACGCGGTCGATATGTATTTGGCATGGCAGGCCGCGAAACACCCCGCCTACATCAGTCTGGCCGCG
Source organism: Candidatus Omnitrophota bacterium (assembly GCA_023247275.1). Classification (GTDB taxonomy): domain Bacteria; phylum Omnitrophota; class Gorgyraeia; order Aquiviventales; family Aquiviventaceae; genus JAHFGT01. The sequence continues at coordinate 11,367 of JAHFGT010000006.1, read as the reverse complement.
GCGAATATGACCGGCGCCAACCGGTTGCTCATTGGAATGGGATGGTCTGCCGTCCTGCTGGCCTCTTGGGGAAAAACGCGCGCCCGGGCGATCCGGGTCGAGCCGCAGCAACGCCTAGAGTTGTTCACGTTGCTGGTAGCCACCTGCTACGCGTTTGTCATTCCGGCCAAGGGCACGTTGTCGCTGTTTGACACGGTCTGCTTCATCGGGCTGTTCGTCTTCTATATCCGTCGAGCCAGCCAAGGACATGTGCAGGAGCCAGGGCTGGCCGGACCGGCTGAGCGGCTGGCCGTGCTGCCACGCCCCTGGCGACGGTGGGTCACCGTGCTGTTGTTTGTGGTGCCGGCGTATGCGATTTTCATTTCGGCCGAACCATTTGCCAACGGGTTGGTGGAGAATGCGCGTCGGTTCGGTATTGAAGAGTTCATCCTGATTCAGTGGGTGGCTCCGTTGGCGTCCGAGGCGCCGGAATTTATCGTCGCCATCATCTTTGCGCTGCGCAGCAACCCGACCGCTGGCCTGGGGACGCTGATCTCGTCAAAAGTCAATCAATGGACGCTGCTGATTGGGATGCTGCCGCTGGTGTATGCGGTGTCCGGCGGACATGTGCAGCCGATGCCGTTGGACAGTCGGCAAGTGGAAGAGATGTTTCTGACGGCGGCGCAATCGTTGCTCGGCATGGTGGTGCTGGCGAATTTGAGTTTCGGGTTTTGGGAAGCGGTGCTCCTGCTCGGACTGTTTGTGGTGCAGTTTGTCTTTCCGACGCCATCGATTCGAATCCTGCTGGGGTTCGGGTACGTCGCGATGGCTGGGGGCTATCTGATTCATCCCGGGTTTCGTCGGTCGCTGGGGGACTTGGTTCGTCATGGGTGGCGGCCACCGCGCAATTCATTTGATTCATGAACTGCGCTATAATAGGTGTGGAACGAATTCCTCATCATCGGAGGCGATCCGTATGGCTCGCAAACCATCGTCGCGCCCCCCTGCCGCGTCGAAGATTCTGAAATCAGGTCCGATCAGCAAGCGGTCCGAATCAGCCGCCGCTCGCTCGGGGAAGAATCCGCGCTCGGCCAGTAAGCGATCGCCGTTGACCTCCATCGTCTCGGCCATCAAAGCGAACCTGGCCCGCCGCAAGGCCGCTCAGCCGGCGGCCACAGAGTCGGCGCGTCCGCGGCAACAACCTGCCTCGGCGCCTGCTCCCCGGCCGCCATCTATTCGCCGGGTGGAACCCGTGCCGCGAACGTCCGTCGTGAAGAAACCGGAAAAGCGACCCACGATCAGGGCGCGAAAGTCGACGAAAAGCCTGGCGCCGCCGCTGGAATCGTCAGAGCGACGCAAGCGCGTCCGGCCCGCCAACGACCGCCGTCGTCGTCGACGGATCCCAACCGGACGCGTGGTCTTCCCGGGTGTGAAGGAGGCCGCGCCTGCACCGTCGGCGATGATGAGCGAGGTGGCTGGACCGACGATCAAGCCAGTCGTCGAGGCGCAGTTCTCGATTCCGTCCGGCTATGGCGATCACCGGGTCGTGCTGATGGTGAAGGATCCCTGGTGGCTCTATGCGTATTGGGAAATTCAACCGGCCACCGATCGCGCAGCCCGAAGCCAACTCAGTCCGCAAGAGGTCATTGGTCTGCAATCCATCCTGCGGGTCTACGATGTGACTGGCGTGGACTATCCCTCGCAGTCAGCGATCCGATCGTTTGATATCCCGTTGTCAGGGTTGGCCACGAATTGGTACGTGCATAGCAACGCCCCCAATCGCTCCTTCATGGTCGAGGTGGGGTTACTGACGACCAGCGGCCGATACGTCATGCTCGTGCGGTCCAATCGGGTGACCACGCCGCGGTTCGGACCGTCGGATGTGATTGATCCGAACTGGACACTCGGCGACCAGGCCTATTGGAAACTGTTTGGCTCTTCTGCGGGCATCGGCGTTGGCGGCAGCCCGACCGCCTGGGCCCGGCAGGCGCAAGAGCTGTTTGACAACTGGCCTTCCGCAGCCTTGTTGCCTCCGGCTCGACAGGCTGGGCTGCGCGGATTTTGGTGCCGAGTGAGTACGGATCTGGTGATCCATGGCGTGACCGAACCTCGCTCGGTTGTGCGAGTTCAGGGGCAACTCGTCCCTGTCCGAAAGGACGGCACATTCTCATTTCGATTCACCATGCCCGAGGGCACGCAATCGGTCAGCATCGAAGCCATCTCACCCGACGGGCGCCACATCCGACGGATGACCCCAGTGATGACCTTTGGGTGGGCCGGCCCGCTCGATGCGTCAGAGGCCGCAACACCAGGCACCTCCTCGCAGAAGATCCAACCGCTCCAGCACGGGACAGGGCAGACGCATGAGCGCTGAGCCGCAAGGATTGGTTTCGCTCGTGTTACACACGCACCTGCCGTTTGTCCGACACCCGGAGTATCCCAATTTTCTCGAAGAGCGGTGGTTGTTCGAAGCCATCACGGAAACCTATCTGCCCTTACTGGAGCGATTCGATCGGCTGTGCAGTGACCGAGTGCCGTTTCGGATCACGATGTCGTTTACCCCGCCGCTGTTAGCGATGTTGGCGGACGACCTGCTCCAGACGCGGTATCAGCAACATCTCGAGAAACTCCTCGAGTTGTCAGAGAAAGAAATCCAACGGACGCGGTGGCTGCCGCCGTTCCATCGGTTGGCGCTGTTCTATCATCATCGATTCACGCAAGCGCACCGACGCTACACCGCACAGTACCACCGTGATCTGATTGGGGCCTTCCGGGGGTTCATTGACCAGGGCGTGCTGGAGCCGCTGGCCTCGGGCGCCACGCACGGGTATCTGCCGTTGATGAGCTATACGCCAGCTGGCGTCCGGGCCCAGATTCAGATCGGCGTTCAAGCATTCGAACATGCCTTCGGGCGACGGCCGGCGGGGTTTTGGCTGCCGGAGTGCGGATACCATCCGGGGCATGAGCAGTTTCTGAAAGAAGCCGGGATCCGATACGCGCTCACCGATTCCCATGGGGTCTTGTTCGGTTCGCCGCGGCCAAAGTACGGGGTGTTCGCGCCGATTGTGTGTCCCAACGGGGTGGCGGTGTTTGGGCGGGATCTCGAATCATCAAAGAGCGTGTGGAGCGCGGAGGAAGGCTATCCAGGGGATGGCGAGTACCGAGAGTTCTATCGCGACATTGGCCACGACCTGGAATATGACTATGTTCGCCCGTATCTCAACGGTGACGGGGCGCGTCTGAACACGGGGATCAAGTACTACCGAATTACCGGGCAGACCAATGACAAGCAGCCGTATGATCCGGATCAAGCGCTGGAACGTGCGGCGGTGCACGCTGGCAATTTCGTGTTCAATCGCACCAAGCAAATCGAGCACCTGCAAACGCTCATCGATCGCGCGCCAATTATTGTGAGCCCGTATGATGCAGAGTTGTTCGGTCACTGGTGGTTTGAGGGGCCGGACTGGTTGGAGCTGGTGATCCGCAAGGCCCATGCCGAGCAGAGCGTTTTTCAACTCGCCGCCCCGGCAGACTATTTCCAACGGTATGCGACCAACCAAACGGTAGAACCCTGCCAGTCCAGCTGGGGGTATGGGGGGTATAACGAGGTGTGGTTGAATGGATCCAACGACTGGATCTACCGCCACCTGCATAAGATGGTGGAACGGATGGTACAGCTCGCGCAGCAGTATCCGCAGGCCGACGGGATCCGCGCTCGGGTGCTGAATCAGATGGCGCGCGAGCTGATGTTGGCGCAATCCTCTGATTGGGCGTTTATCTTGAAAACGCAGACGCATACCGCGTACGCGTATCGACGACTCGAGACGCATCTGGCACGATTTCAGGCGCTCTACGATGCTGTGACCCAGGACCGCATTCAAGCGTCCTGGCTCGCCGACGTTGAAGCCAAAGACAACCTATTCCCTTTCCTTGACTACCGGGTCTACGCCGCGTAAGCCGTCGTCCCGCTCTCGCCCTCGAGTGCCGCCGCGTATCCGGCCTCAACCGCTGTCGCCGCCTCTGGCGGCGCCATCCTCGGAACGGCTGTCCATCTTCATGTTGGCGTCCGAGGTACATCCGTTCGCGAAGACCGGCGGGCTGGCGGATGTGGTTGGAGCGCTGCCACAGGCCTTGACAGCGTTGGGCCATGAGGTGCGGATCGGGATGCCACTCTACGGATCCGTTGACCGCCGGCGGTTCCGGTTACAGCCAATCCAAGGGGTTGTGACCGTAGCGGTTGGCGACCGGACATGGCCGTGCCGGATCTGGACCGCCCCACTGCCTGCGACCACGCTCCCGGTCTACTTCATCGAGCAGCCAGAGCTGTTTGGGCGCGCGCATGTGTATCAACTCGACGGGCGGGACGACCCAGACAACTTGCTGCGGTTTAGCGTGTTCTGCCAGGCGGCGCTGGCGCTGATTCCGCACCTCAGGTGGCAGCCGCAGGTGCTGCATGCACACGATTGGCAGACCGCCCTGGCGGTTGCGCATCTCGCCTTTGGAGCCGTGGCGCGCGCGCCAGCGTTCTCATCGATCTCGACGGTGTTCACCATCCACAATCTAGCCTACCAAGGTTTGTTCCCTCGTGAGCAGTGGCCACTCACCGGGTTACCCGAGTCGACATTCCGAATCGACAGGCTAGAGTTCTATGGCCAGATCAACTGCCTCAAAGGCGGGCTGGTCGGCGCCGATCTGTTGACGACGGTGAGTCCGACCTATAGTCAGGAGATTCAAACGAAGGAGTTTGGCTGTGGGTTGGAGGGCGTCTTGCAGACCCGTCGAGGGCGCCTGACCGGCATTCTCAACGGGATTGATCCGCAGGAATGGAATCCCCAGACCGACCCGCACCTGCCGGCCCATTTTTCCGCCGACCGATTAGCCGGAAAGTCGATATGCAAACTCACACTGCAGCAACGCCAGAATCTTCCGACGCGGCATGACGTCCTGATTGGGATGATTCAGCGGCTCGTGGACCAAAAAGGAATCGACGTATTCCTGGACGCGCTGCCAGCGCTCATGACACTGCCAATCCAGGTGGTGGTGCTTGGGACTGGCGACCCGCGGTATCATGAGCAGCTCACGCAGGCGCAGCAGCGCTATGCAGATCGGCTGAGCGTCACGCTGGCGTTTGACAACGGACTGGCCCATCTGATCGAGGCCGGAGCAGATGCGTTTCTCATGGCGTCTCGATTTGAACCGTGCGGGCTCAATCAGATGTACAGCATGCGGTACGGCACGGTGCCGATGGTTCGACGGGTTGGCGGCCTGGCAGACACGGTCGTTGATCTGCAGGCGCGCGAGCTGGCGACTGGCCTGGTGTTCGAGTCGGCTGATCCAGCCTCGCTGACCGAGGCGGTCCGCCGAGCGGTCGTCGCATTCCGGGACCAGCGAGTGTGGCGGGCGCTCATGCAGCAGGGCATGCGCCAAGACTGGTCCTGGGACCGGTCGGCCCGACGATACGTTGAGGTCTACCGTCAGGCGATGGCGACGCGCCATGGCCAGGGGGTGGGATGATTGTCACCGTGACGCTCAACCCATCCCTCGACGAATGGATCCAGCTGCCCACCTTGGCGATGGGCACCTTAAATCGGGCCACCGGGTTTGCGCGATATCCAGGCGGCAAAGGAATCAATGTCTCGCGCGTCATCAAGGAGCTGGGTGAGCGGACGCTGGCGGTGGCAACCAGTGGCGGGCACGACGGCGTCATTCTCCATGGCCTGCTTCGCCGGCTCGGAATCCGATGCGCTGTTGTCCCGGTTGAGGGATCGACCCGGAACAACTATAAGATCCGGACGGTGTCTCCCCACGGGCTGACCGAAATCAACACCCCTGGCCCACGGGTCAGCGCGACAGCGCTTGATCAAGTAGAGCAGCGGGTGATGGGCCAACAACCTCGACCGACCTGCGTGGTGCTCTCAGGCAGTCTCCCGCCAGGGGTCAGGTCGTCGATGTATGCCCGGTGGATTCGCCGGCTGCAACACCGAGGCATCCCAGCGGTGTTAGACTCCTCTGGGGCAGCGCTCCGACACGGCGTGGCCGCTCGTCCATGGCTGATCAAGCCAAATCGGCCAGAGGCTGAGGAGCTGCTGCAGACTAAGCTGGCTCACCAGACGGCGATCGTTCGCGGTGTCCGTGAGTTGTTGGCTCGAGGTGTGCGGCTGGTCATCCTGTCGATGGGTCGCGAGGGGGCCATGCTCGGCAGCGTCTCACCGTCTGGCCTTTGGATGGGCCGGCCACCCAGGGTGAAATCAGAGACTGCGGTCGGCGCAGGCGATTCGCTGGTGGCTGGATTTCTCGTCGGGTGGCAACGAACCCGGTCGCTGGTTGACGCGTTTCGGTGGGGGCTGGCCAGCGGCGCGGCGACCGCGATGGCGCCGGGGACCCAACTGTGCCGTCGGGCGGATGTCGTACGTTTGGTGAAGCAGGTGCGGATCCGGACGATCACCGCATGACCTTGTCATGGCCACGCATCGTGCGAATGATCAGCCTGGACGCCGCCATGTTCTGCGCCTGGCTTGTGGCGATCGGCTTGGTCCTGTTGCACGAGCATGGGCAACTCTGGGGCCAGCAGGCGAATCCCATCGCGATGCTCAACGCGACGTTGGAAGCGAAAGAACAGTGGTTCGGACTCTACTATCACAACTACTGCATTGGGTTCACGTCTACGTCCATCAGCCCGGGTGAACGGCAGGGCATGCCAGGGGTCGTGATCAGAGACCAAGGCCGGCTCTCGTTTACGCTCCTGGGCGTGCCACAGCGTATGGACGTCCTCGCGCAAGGATTCATCGACGCCAATTGGCGGTTGCAAGCGGTGTACGCGGCGATCTCTGGCGGGTCCAATCAAGTGCGTTGGGTTGGTGAGCGTCATGGCGATGACCTGTGGATGACAGTGACAACCCCAGAAAGCACGACGACCCGCCGAATTCCGGATCCATCCGGCACAGCATTTGTCAACGGCTTGGCCTCGTGGACCGCGTTCCATCGTCTGCGAGATGGGCAGTCTGGGCGCGCCTGGGTGCTCAATCCGCTGTCACTGACGTTGGACCCCATGTTCTACCATGTGCGCGGGCGCGAATCGGTGGATGGCAGCGAGGCGCTCGTCGTCGATACGGATATGGCCGGTCTGCAGGCCACGAGTTGGGTCACGCCAGCCGGCGAAGTGCTGAAAGAACGTTCACCGCTTGGATGGGAGCTGCGCCGCCACACGCGGCACGAGGTCATGCGCGAGATGGCCGCAGCGTCCACCACCGCGCCGGATCTTCTAACAGCGACCGCTGTCCCGGTCAATCGCGAGATTCCAGCGCCCGAGCGCCTGATACGAGTAACGCTCCTGATTCAGGGGGTCACAGCCGACCAGTTTGCGATCGCGCGCCCGTGGCAGCGCGTGCTCCCACCAGAGACGTTGGCCAACGCTCACCACGCCGCGCCGGACGGGTCGTGGTGCGTGGTGGAGCTCCGGCGACCGACCATCGGCGCGTCGTTAACAACCGCCCCTGAGGGCCCACCGCGTCGCTACACGCAACCGAGCTATCTGGTGCAATCCGACGATCCGCGAATCCGCGCCCAAGCCGCGCAGATCGTCGGCACCACCACCGATCCATTAGGCCAAGCCTTCTTGTTGAACCAATGGGTCTATGCGTCGCTCAATAAGCAGCTCTCCATCGGCCTGCCCTCGGCCGTGGATGTGCTGAGCGTGCGTTCTGGCGATTGCCATGAACATACGGTGCTGTTCACCGCGCTGGCCCGCAGCCTTGGAGTGCCGACTCGCATGGTGGCCGGCCTGGTGTATCAGGGCGGCCGATTCTACTATCATGCCTGGCCTGAAATCTGGGTGCACGACTGGATCCCCACCGACCCCACGCTTGGACAACCCGTTGCGGATGCCACGCATCTCGCCATTGCCGAGGCGGAGGATGAACAGCTCACCGTCCTCGGCCATTTTGTTGGTCAGGTGGGCATTGAGGTGCTTGACGTCGAGGAATCGAAGTAACGGAGACGAGGAAGGACCCGCATGATCCAGGCGATCGGGCTGACGAAGCACTACGGATCGTTTGTCGCGCTGCACGATCTGAGTTTTGAATCACGGCCCGGCGAAATTTTGGCCCTGGTTGGCCCCAATGGGGCTGGCAAGACCACAGCCCTGAAGCTGCTGGTTGGATCGTTGACGCCGACGGCTGGCCAGGCGCTGATTGGCGGGTTTGATGTGCATCATCAGCCGGTGGACGCCAAGCGGTTGCTCGCCTTTGTGCCAGACCAGCCGTTCCTGTACGAGCAGCTCACCGTCAGTGAATTGTTAAGCTTTATTGGCGGCATGTACCGGATGGACCCGGCCAATCTCCAGCGGCGTGCCGAGCAGTTGCTGCGCACGTTTGATCTTGAACAGGTGGCCGGACGGCAGATCGGACAACTGTCCTACGGGATGAAGAGCCGGTTGTTGCTGTTGGTCAGTTTGCTCCACGAGCCCAAGGCGATGATCCTTGATGAGCCGTTCTTCGGACTGGATCCGCAGACCTTGCGGCTGATGAAGCAGCTGCTCATCCAACGGGCGGCTGATGGGATGACGATCATGCTGTCGACGCACCAACTGCCCATTGTTGAAGACGTGGCCCATCGCATCGCTGTGCTGTCGCGCGGGCGATTGCTCGCGCTCGGGACCTGGGATGAGCTGAAGCAGCAGCACGGCGGCCAACGGCTGGAGGACATCTTTTTCCAACTGACCGGCGCTCCACACCGCGAGCTGGCATGACAGGATGTGACCGTGTCACCAGCGCCCATCGGCAGCCTGCTGGCGAGGCGCTGTTTTTTTGGGTGCGATGGCGTATGTGGCGCGCCGGGATTCGCGCGTTGTGGCAGGCGCCGGCCAAGCTGGTCGTCATGACGATCACCTGGACTGTGCTGCTGGCTGGTTTGTCGACGTTGTGCGATCACGGCGTCCGGTTCATCTACAACAGTCCAGGGTTTGGCCCGTTTCTACTCAGCCGGCTGTGGTATCTGTTGTTGTTCGTGATCCTGGCCATGTTAGGAATCAGCCAGGTGGCGAGCGCGTATTCCACCTTCATTCGTGCGCCTGAGACGCGCTGGTGGATGGTGCTGCCGGTTTCGGCCCGCACACTGTGCCGTGTCAAATGGGTTGAGAGCAGTGTCTACAGCGCGTGGGCCGTCCTGCTGCTCTTGCTGCCGCTGACGATGGCCTATGTGCGCGTGCTGAATCAGCCGCTCTACCTGGTCGCGGCGATCGGCGGGTTGGTCTTTGTTCCCTTGCTCGGGATCATGACCGCCATCTCCACCATCGGCCTGCTGGTGTGGCTGCGATGTTGCAGTCGATTCGTGGTGCGGGGTGAGTGGATTCCCCTCGGATTTGTCGTCGCGAGCATTGGATTCTTCTGGCTACTCGGTGAGCAACGCAGCACCGGCCAGCAAGACGTGTGGTTTGTGGCCCTGCAAGCGCTCCTGCCCAGGATGCGGATTGCGATGTCCGGATGGCTCCCCAGTCGTTGGGCAGCGACCGCCATGTTAGCGTGGCTGGAGGGTCGGCGTGTGGAATGCGCGGTGTATACCGCCCTCTTGTGGACGACCCTGTTCGTCGCTTGGCGGGTGCTCGACCATCTCAGCGCCGCACTGTTGTGGCCGGTGCTGCGGCAGCATGCTCAGCCGGCGCTCGGTGAGGCTGCGCCGGCCCGCCGGGGCAAGGGGCATGCTCCGTGGTGGGTGCGGCATCCGCTGCTCGCCTGTCTGACGAAAGACGCGTTGCTCGCAGGGCGAGATCCGATGCAATGGAGTCAAGCCGTGATGTTCTTCGGGCTGCTGGGAGCGTACTTTGCGAACATCCATCGGATCGCGCAACTGAGCGTTGACCCCCAGTGGCGAATCGGGATCGCCGCGCTGAATCTGGCCTGCACCTTACTCGTCTTTGGATCGCTCGCGGTCCGATTTCTGTTCCCGCAGATGAGTCTGGAGGGCCGGAATCTGTGGCTGGTTCGGATCGTGCCCAGGGGCGTTCGGCAACTGTTTGTCTCCAAGCTGGCCTTCTATGGGATGGCGGCAGTGGTCATTATTGAATGTCTGCTCGGGCTGTCCATGGCGCAGCTGGGCGTTCCACTGACGCTGCGGTGGTGGTTGGCGCTCGTTGGCGTGATGGCCGCCGCGACGATTGTCGGGCTGACAGTGGGCCTCGGAGCGTGGTGGATGGATCCCACCAGCCAGGATGCGGTCCGGATGGTGTCCTCGTCAAATGGCGCACTCGTGCTGGTGTTTGTCTTAGCGTACGTCGGCTGCGTGGTGGCTGCGCTGGTGTTGGCCTGGCTGAGCTGGCTCGTCGGCGCGTGGGCTCGGCTCGGATTCATTAGCCTGGGGCTGACAGCGATCTCTGCGCTGGTGTGCGTCCTGTCGATCCGGCTCGGCTTGGCCCGGCTGGAACGATTAGAGAGCGCCGTATGAACGTTCGCAGGGCACACGGGCGGTTCGTCCTGGCTGTTGGACTGCTGACCGGCGGGCTGGCGATGACCGCTCCGGCGGCGCGAGGCGATACGCTGTACTTGAAGAATGGCCGACGAATGAGCGGAACGGTGATCAGCCAGACGGATCAGCACGTGATCCTCGACGTCGGTGCCGGCACGGTGAACATCGAGCTGGCCGAGGTGCAACGCATCGAACTCGACGAATCATCGCAAGCCAGTCCGTCCTCGCCGACCGCGACGGCGCTAGAGCCAGGGATTCCTGGTTCCGCTTCCACCGCGCCGCCCACCGCCGACGAGCTAGCACAGCTCGTCGATACGCTGCTGCCGATCATCGCCGACCTGCGCGGGCTCAAGCCCACCGGGCCGATCCGTCGACAAATAGCGGACAAGGCCACTATCCGTCAACGGTTGGACGAAGTGGTGGCGCGCCAGGCGACGCCCGAGCAGATCGTCAATGAAGGCAAGGCGCTGAAGCGGTTTGGACTGATCCCGGCCGAGATGGAGTACCAAACGTACGTGCTGGAGCTGTACACGCAACAGATCGCCGGGATGTACAATCAGCAAACCAAGACGCTGTATCTCGCTGATTGGATTCCAGCCGTGTTGCAAGAAGGGGTGATCGCCCATGAGTTGGTCCACGCGTTGCAGGACCAGCATTTCAATCTGACCCGGTACCTCGACGATTCCAACGACGATTCCGACGATTCGATTCTGGCCCGATTAGCGGTGATCGAGGGCGAAGCCACCGCCGTGATGCTGGATTATCAGCTGCGCGCGCTCGATCTCACCGTTATGAGCGCGGCCCAGAAAGTGCCGAACTTTTCCGACGTGATGATGGAAGCGATCAAGCAGATGAACCCTAAACTGGCTGGGCAGATGACCTTTGTCGAAGAGTCGATGCAGTTTCCTTATCTGCAGGGGGTCGGGTTCG
>JAHFGT010000052.1 GCA_023247275.1 Candidatus Omnitrophota bacterium | reverse complement strand
GCCAGGCCGCCGCGTCGGCGAACACGCAGATCGTGCGGCCTTCCATGTTGCCGGCGACACCGAGCAGCACGTCCAAGTCCTGCGGTCGGCCCTGGCCGCGGCGGATCCGGTCGACGATCTTAAACACCCAGCCAGTGCCCTCACGGCACGGCGAGCATTGGCCGCACGATTCATGCGCGAAAAATTTCGCGGCGTACCACAGCGCCTCCAGCATGCAGGTCGTGTCGTCCATGACGATAATCCCGGCCGAGCCAGCCATCGTGCCAGCGGCCAAGAGCGAATCAAAGTCCATGCGCACGTCGATCTCGTCGGCGCGCAAGATCTTCGCCGAGATCCCGCCAGGGATGACCGCTTTGATCCGGCGGCCAGGGCCAACACCCCCTGCAGCCTCGATCAACTGGCGCAGCGTCACGCTTTGCGACGCCTCATACAGCCCAGGCTTCTGCACATGCCCGCTTACCGAGAACAACCGGGTCCCGCCAGATTTGCCATAACCCAGCCTGGCGAACCACTCGCCCCCCTTCTGCAGAATGATCGGCACACACGCCAGCGTTTCCACGTTGTTGATCACCGTCGGTGAGGCGAACAATCCGGCGATGGCGGGAAACGGCGGCTTCAGCCGCGGGAACCCTTTCTTGCCTTCGAGCGATTCTAAGAGAGCTGTTTCCTCCCCACAGATATACGCGCCCGCCCCTCGGTGGACGACCACTTCAAGCTCGTGCGGGGTGTTGAAAATCTGTTTGCCGAGAAAGCCGTATCGGGTGGCGCTCTCGATCGCCTGCCCAAGAATCTTGGCCGGTTGCGCGTACTCGCCGCGGAGATAGATGTACGCTTTGCGGCACCCGGTCGCATAGGCCGCGATAATCATCCCTTCAATGAGCCGATGCGGATCGCGCGAGACGATATAGCGATCTTTGATCGTCCCCGGTTCACCCTCATCGGCATTGACGACCAGATACTTCGGCTTGGCGCTCTCCTTGGGAATAAAGCTCCATTTTTTCCCGGTCGGAAACCCGGCCCCGCCCAACCCGCGCAGGTTCGCCTTGGTCACTTCAGTGATCACCTGCTCAGGCGTCATCTCGGTCAGCGCCCTGCGCGCGCTGTGGTACCCATCGTCGCGGACATACGTCTCAATGTGCTCAGAATCTTTGACCGCAAACCGCTTCGACAAGACCGGCTCGACCAAGTTGACGGTGCTCTGGAAGTTGACCGGCAGCTCTGGCAACGAGTCGGGCGTGGTGGCGAGCGTTTCGATCACCTGCTCGGTAATGGGACCAACGTACCGGTCGTTGACCTGCATCATCGGGCCGGCCTCGCAGGCGCACAAACATTCCACCGTCGAGAGCGTATACCGGCCATCGGCGCTGGTGTGCCCTGGTTGAACGCCAAGCCGAGCCGACAGTTGCTCGAGCATCGCTGGGCCGCCGCGCAAGGCGCACGCGATGTTGTGACAGACCTGCACCTGATAGGTCCCGACCGGCTGCTGATGGTACAGGCTGTAAAACGTGACCACCTCGTGGACATGCGCTGGCGCGACCCCGAGCAGTTGACCCACCCAGGTCTCAGCCTCAAGCGGCACATGGCCGATTGTCTCCTGTACAAGGCGCAGGATCGGCAGCATCGCGGCCCGTGCTTGGTCATACTGGGCAACGATGGCCTCTGCCTGGGATCGCAACGACTCGAATGAATACATCAGACCCTCTTCGTGTACAGGTGTACCAGTGAACAGGTGTACAGGTTGTTCACCCGTTCACTGGTACATCCGTTCACCTGTTCACGTCTCTTCATGATGTTAGCGGTCCATCTCCCCGCCGATCATGTTGACCGATCCAAAGGTCGGCACGATGTCAGCCACCATGTCGCCGACGATGAGCTCCGGCAGCGCGGACATGATCGTAAAGCAGGGCGGCCGCACCCGCACCCGATACGGCCGCTCAGACCCGTCGCTGATTACGTAGAATCCGAGTTCGCCGTTGGCGCCTTCGACCGCGCTGTAGTATTCGCCTTCGGGCGGCCGGATCCCATGCCCATGCATGATCAACTTGAAATGGTGCATCAACCCTTCGATGTTGCCGTAGGTATCTTCTTTGGCCGGCAACACCGCTCGGCGCTCTGGCGCATTGATTGCTTCATGGAATCCGCGGGTCGATCCTTGCAACGTCGGATCCAACCGCACCTGCGCCTGCTTGAACCCGGCCACATGTCCGAGCTTTGCCTCATCGACCATCACATCGGCCGGCAGCACCTGGCCGGCCTGATCGACGTTGAGCGGCCCGGCCGGGATCTGGGCCAGCGCCTGCTCGATGATCCGCATGCTTTGCTCCATCTCCTCCATGCGGACCAGATACCGATCATAATTGTCGCCGTGCTGGCCGGTGGGCACATCAAACGGAATCCGATCATACACAAAGTACGGGGTCGCCTTGCGCACATCGAGCGCCACGCCGGTCGCGCGCAGGAACGGGCCGGTGATTCCATAGCTCAACGCGCGCTCTTTTGAGATGACCCCGGTGCCCTGCATGCGGTCGACGAAGATTCGATTGCGCGTCAAGAGGGTGTTGCACTCCAAGAGCACGCCACGCACATCTTCCAGCACCCGCCGCGTGCGATCAGCGAACCCGTCCGGCAGATCAGCCTTCACGCCACCCACCCGCCCATACGACACGGTCAACCGCGCCCCGGCCGCGGCTTCGATCAGTTCCCACAGCCACTCGCGGGCCTTGATCATATAGAGGAACACCGTGAACGCGCCCAGCTCCATGCCAGAGGCGCCGAGGCAGGTCAGGTGATCAGAGATCCGAGAAATTTCGCTCATGATCACGCGGATGTACTGGCACCGCTCGGTCGCCTCGATTCCCAGCAGCCGCTCGACCGCCAGGCAGTAGCCGAAGTTGTTGATCATCGGCGAGACATAGTTCAATCGATCGGTATACGGGATCGCGTTGTTGTACGGTCCGACTTCGCATTCTTTCTCAAACGCCCGGTGCAGGTAGCCGATCTCGACGTCGGCGCCGAGCACCCGCTCCCCGTCTAGTTCGACGATGAGTTGCACGATCCCGTGCATCGCCGGATGCGATGGCCCGATGTTCAAAAACATATGTGTCGTTTGAGTCGCTGGTTGGACGACCGCCATGCTCGTTTACGGGTGTACGGGTATACGGGTGTACGGGTCGTTGGGGACCTGTCCACCCGTCCACCCGTCCACCTGTCCACGGCTCTCCATTAGGTCGTTGGTCCAATGAGCGGTTGGCGTTTGTTGACCGGATAATCTTTGCGCAATGGGTGCCCTTGAAACTCGTCGTACATCAAGATCCGGCGCAGGTTCGGATGTCCGGTAAACCGGATTCCAAACAGATCCCAGACCTCTCGCTCAAACCAGTTGGCGCCGGCCCACAGGCTGGTGAGCGAATCCACCACCGGATCCGCCGCTGTCACCGGGACGTGTAACCGAATCCGGTGATGGTATACCGAGGAGAACAGGTGATAGACGACGTCGAACCGGTACGTCTCGTTTGACACAGCCCGCTCCCAGATTTCTGTGGTCGGTTTGGGCTTCATGTAGTACGGCAGCGGCGATGGCGTGGACCGTGTCGGCGCGCTGCCAAGCGAGCGGCCATATTTCAAATAATCCACAGCGGTCAGATCCATCAGGAGATCGCACTGCAGCCCGGGATCGTCGCGAAGCCGTCCGGCCATCTCCAGCAGCCCTTCCCGTTTGATCACAGCCGTGTCCTGGCCACGATAGGCAGACGTCTTGAGGAGGAACTGCGGAAACCGTTCGACCAGCGTCTGAAGCATCGGGGCAGCTGTGGTCGTCATACAGGATCGCCGCGAGGTTAGAGGTGGGATTCTGGTCGGTGCGGCGCGTGTAGTTCGGGCGGTCGTGCTGATGGGCCAGTCGGCATCTCAGTGGGCGGGCGGCCGGGCCGTCGGACGGCGTCCTCCGGCACTCCCGTCGCCGACCACGCCTTCGGCGTCGTGCCCGGTTCGGTCGCGATTTTTTCCTGGAGCTTTATCAGACCGTCAAGCACATTTTCCGGCCGTGGCGGGCAGCCCGGGATATAGATATCGACCGGCATGATCGTATCGATCCCCATCACGGTGGCGTAGTTGTCGTAGAACCCGCCGGTGCACGTGCACACGCCGAACGCGACGACCCATTTAGGCTCGGTCATCTGGTCATACACCCGGCGCAGCACCGGCGCCATTTTATGGCTGATCGTGCCCACCACAAACAGGACATCGGCCTGTCGAGGGGAAAACCGCGGGAACCCGGCGCCGAACCGATCCATGTCATAGTGCGATGTGGCGGTGGCCATATATTCCATGCCACAGCAGGCGGTGACAAATGGATACTGGAAAATCGAGAATTTGCGCGCCCATCCGAGCGCCGCGTCCAGCCGGGTTGTCATCCAGTTGAGTTTCGTCGTATCAGGGGGCCCGCTCATCTGCGCGTTCATCTGCACCTGAGTGTTTACTTGAACTCCAGCGCACCTTGGCGCCAGGCATAGACGAATCCAGCGACGACGATCAGCAGGAACAACCCCATCTCCAGCAAACCGGCCCAGCCCAGCCGCTGTGCGAGCACCGCCCAGGGGAAGAGGAAGACCAGCTCGACATCGAAGACCACAAACAGCATCGCCGCCACATAGAAATGCACCGGTAGCCGCCCATGAGGCAAGGCAATCGGCTCGACACCACACTCGAATGGTTGGGATTTAATCGGGGTCGGCTTGTGAGGCCCCAGCAGCCGATTGGCAAACAGCATGACCAGGCCGACCACCCCGGCCATCGCAGCGAAGAGAAGGATGCTTACATATTCCAGCATGAGAACCTGAGCTCACGTTGTAGGCTGAGGAGTGTTTGCAGCGGCGCCCACTTTGTGATTTTTTTCACAAAGCCGAGGTTTTAAAAAGCCTCGACCGGCAACTGCGAGAGCCGATCGATAGGCCGTTGTTACTATAACACGCTGGGGCAGGGGTGTCTACTGTCCGGCAGGGTGCGCTGACTACTTATTATAGTCAAGCCCGCGTTCGAGGAACTGCTCGTCCAGCCGTTTGGGCGAGAAGTAGCTGCGGACAAACGCCTTGAGCGGCTCACAGTCGAACTGACGGCAGCTGTAGATGTCGATCGAGATAAAATTCTTCGGAGTGAGCGTATGGATCTGAATCCCGCTTTCGACCAGTGGGATCCAGCCGCTCAAGCCGGCCTTGTCCGGAAACCGCTTGCCATCGGTCCGAAAGATAAACGGCGGCGATTGCGGCTCCACCTTGAGCACATGGACGATCTGCTCCAGAAACTCATAACATAGGCCCAGGTCATCGCACGCGCCTGGCTTGCAGTCATACAAATCCAGCAACAACTGAAATCCAAACGGCGCCAGTCGCCCGACAACTTTCACTGGTTCACTGCCGGGCACATCGCAGACCTGTGGCATACAGGCTCCTTTAGTCTCGGTTCGCGGCATCCGACTCCTCGTCGAAAAAACAGCAACCCCGACGACACCTCGTCGGGGTTCCCCCGTCTCTTCGGTTGACGTGTTGCTTGGTCCACCACTCTTCAGAGGGTGCAGCCATATTTGCCATGCATCGTAGCGCAACCCTTTTAAATGTCAATATTTTTCCCCATATTTGTCAACGCCCAATAGAAATGTCGTCTGTTCTGCCCAGTAGAACTGTCGTGTTTTTTGAGAGCGCGAACCGTCGCCGATGGTGCCGGGGCCGCTGGCGCCGGCCCTGCCAGAGGCCGGCGGCCACGAGCCACCGGCGCAGCGTCTCCCGCCCGAGCGCGAGGCGGTGGCGCTCAGCCAGCTTCTCCTGCGCCAGCGTCGGGCCGAAGTCCTCGTAGTGCGCCTGGTAGAGCGCGAGGACGCGCTGGCGGAGCGTCTCGGGATGGCGCCGGTTGGAACGCCGGCCCCGCAACCGGTGGACGATCCCCGGCGGCCCCTCTTGGCGCACGCGCCGCACGAGTCGTTGGAGTTGCCGCAGCGAGCAGCCCGCCACGTCGGCCGCTGGCCGCTGGCGCAGCTTCCGCTCGAGGACCTGCTGGACGAGATACAGTCGTCTCGCCTCTTGCGCCGTCATCGCCATGACCTCTTGTGGCTCCATCACGACCTCCTTGTGAGATCGTGATGATAGACGACACTGCTATTGGGCTAGAAGACGACATTATCATTGGGCGTTAACATATTTTTCCCCATATTTTTCCTCAGAGATTCGCTCGAACGCTGTCAGTTCTCGCCGCAGCAATTCAAGCGGCAGCCCGATCACATTGGAAGACGAGCCTTCGATCCGCATGATCCATTCCCTGGCGTCCTGCGCCGCATACCCTCCGGCCTTATCCAACGGTTGGCCCTGGCGCAACCACCGGGCGATGGCCTGGCTTGTCAACGCATGAAACATCACCCGGGTGCGCGCATAACTGATGCGCCGTCGTCGAGTGGCCGGCTGCCACAACGCGAGCCCGGTATAGACCCAGTGGCTGCGGCCGCTGAGCTGGCGGAGAAACTGCTCAGCCTGGGCCATGGTCGCCGGCTTGCCAAGCAGCCGGCCGTCGATGGCCACGACCGTGTCGGCCCCGATGACCAGACTGCGGTTCGACCGCACAGACGGCAGCTCAGCGCAAGCCGCCTTCCCAGCCGCGTGGCGTACCACGGTCCATACCGGCGGGGCGCCAGGATCCAACCGTTCGACGTAGCGTGAGGGAATCACGCGGAACGGCCGTCCAAGCGCACGAAGCAACTGTTGTCGTCGGGGAGATCTCGACGCGAGATACAGCATAGTAGGAAGTGCCAGTCACTTTAGGAAGTGCCTGTCACTTCAGCCCTCAAAGTGCCTGTCACTTCTTGCCACAGGGAACGCTTCGATGACCATCTTCAGCTCCTCCACACTCCGGACACGGTTGACCTGGTGGCGGTACTCAGCCACGCCTGGCAGATGTTGAAAATACCAGCAGGCCACTCGATGCAGCGGTCCAAGCGGCCAGGAATCGTGCTGAACCTGCAGCTCGACATGCCGCAACAGCGCGGCCTTGCGGGCCACGGCGTCCGGCGGCGGCGGGACCGGCGCACCGCTTAAGGCCGCGTGGATTTGGTGGTAGATCCAGGGATTCCCCAACGCGCCACGACCCAGCATCACCCCATCGCATCCTGAGACCGCGCGCAGCCGCAAGGCGCTCGCCGCGTCCACGACGTCGCCATTGCCGATCACCGGGATCGTGACAGCGGCTTTGACCCGGCCGATCGCTTCATAGTCGGCGACGCCGCGATACCCTTGTTCACGGGTTCGACCATGCACGCTGATCGCATCCACTCCGCAGGCTTCGGCGATCCGCGCGATGGCCGCGGCTTCATGCCCGCTCGGATCGCTGAATCCCAACCGCATCTTCACCGTCACCGGGATTCGCTTGACCGCGCGTACCACGCAGCGAAAGATCTGCTCAGCGGTGTGCGGCTCGCGCAACAGCATCGACCCGCCGCCCTTGCTGACAATTTTCGGCACCGGACACCCCAGGTTCATATCCACGACGTCATATCCCAGCGCCTCGATTTTCGCTGCCGCCTCGCCCATGATCTGCGGGTCGCAGCCCACCAGCTGGGCGCCCAGGGGCCGATCTTCAGGCACGGTGCGCATCAGCTCGGCGGTTTGCGGCACGTTCCGCACCAACGCCTCGGAGGAGATCATTTCGAGGAAGGCAAATCGCATGCCGTGGGCTCGACCCATCAACCGAAACGGCAGATCGGTGCAGCTCGCCATCGGCGACTGTACCACCAGCGGCAATTGGAGCGCCTTCAATGTCATCATGGGAGGATTCTTCGTGAACAGATGTACGAGTGTACCGATGTACGGGCCGGAACGCTGCGGATGACAACCTGTTCACCCGTACACCAGTTCACCCGTACACGAATCATTCTTGACTCACCAGTTGCTTCAAGACGCGCTGATCCCAACGTGGTATAGTTGGAGGCGTTTCATCCCACCACCTGCCGGTCGAATCGGCCCAGCCCTTCTTCACCCATGGCTGATTCGACGCCCATGGCCAGGAGTGGGAAGTAGAGAGACTTCATTTGTGGAGCCCCACGGGCAGAGCTTGTGGCTCCTTTATCTGCGCCTGTATGGCGGAACCCTAAGCGAGCCCACGGCCGGAGGCCGTGGCGCGAGTCGAAGGGTCGACAGGGTCGGGCTGCCAATGGCAGCCCTGGTAGGTGGTCGGATCATGGTACCGCCCTTTGTGACATTCCTCAAGCACGCTCACGGAACATCCGGGTCCCAGCCTCTTGCGTCGACCAGGTGTCGATCCAGCCTCCGCCGATTTCTCGTGTACCTGCGTCCCTACCGATGGACACTGGCCGCGGCGATGGCGTGCGGGGTGGTCCGGTATCTCGTGCCGCTGGCGTTGCCCTGGGCGGTGAAGATCCTGCTCGACGAGCTGCTCGTGCCGGTCAACGGCCCCAGGCCGGTGTTCCGGCTTCATCTGCTCATGGGCGGCTTGTGCGGACTCTACGCCGTCTATGCGCTGATCAGCTATTGGCGCTCCTACCTCGCCGGGCTGGTCGGCCATCGCACGATCTTTGACCTGCGCCAGGCGCTGTACTTGCATCTGCAGCGGATGAGCCTGAGCTTCTTCGACCAGCAGAAGGTTGGGGCGATCGTGTCGCGGCTGACGACGGATATCGCCGCGGTGCAGAATTTTGTCGGTGCTGCGTTCGTCAATACCGCCATGGACTTGTCCTGTGTCGCGGTCATTCTTGTGCTGCTCTTCTGCGTTCATCCGAAACTGGCCCTGGTGTCGCTCAGCGTGCTGCCCTGCTATGCGGTCATGAGCCGCACCCTGGATCATCGAATCCGCACTAAGAGCCGTGAGATTCATCGGCAACTGCAGGAAATATCCGGCGATCTCCACGAACAGTTCGCCGGAATCTCCACGATCCAAGCCTTTACTCGAGAAGACATTGAATCCCGCAAGTTCTACCAGCACAGTCAGCGGTACCTAACCACCGTGCTCGGCAATGTCCGTTTGCAATCGATCGGCCTGGGCGCCACCGGGTGGCTAACGGCTTTCGGACCCATCCTGGTGCTGTGGATCGGCGCCGTGGAAGTCTGGTCAGGCCGCCTTACCGTTGGCAACCTGATGGCATTTTACGCATACCTAGGTCTGCTGTATCAGCCGATTCAGCGACTGAGCGAACTCCAGCTGATCTTGGCCAACAGCCTGGCCGCCATGGACCGGATTTTTGAGGTGTTCGACCTGACTCCTGCTGTGGTCGAGCGACCCGCAGCGATGGATCTGCCACGGGTCCGAGGCCGGATCGTGTTCGAGGCGGTTCGGTTCGACTATGGCGGGCGAGATCCGGTGTTCGATGGGTTGAATCTGGTGATCACGGCCGGGACGACGGCCGCGCTGATCGGTCCCAGCGGAGCCGGAAAATCCACGCTCGTGAAGCTGCTGCCGCGATTCTATGAGGTGACCGGCGGCCGGATTCTGATCGACGGGGTCGACATCCGGGATGTCACGCTGCCATCGCTGCGTCGGCACATCGCGATCGTTGCGCAGGAACCGATCCTCTTCAGCGGGACGATCGCGGAGAATCTCCGCTATGGTCGGCCAGACGCGACCGGTGAGGAGATTCGGTCTGCCGCCCAGGCTGCGTTCGCCGACACCTTCATCGAACGACTGCCACACCGCTATGAGACAGAAATCGGCGAGCGGGGATTGCGATTATCCGGCGGACAAAAACAGCGGCTGGCCATCGCCCGCGCGTTCTTGAAAGACGCCCCCATCGTGATCCTTGACGAACCCACCTCAGCGCTCGATGCCGAATCAGAAGAACTGCTCAGACAAGCGCTGCGCCGATTGCTGCACGGCCGGACCGCGCTGATCATCGCGCATCGTCTGTCAACGATTCAGCATGCGGACGTCGTCGTCGTGCTGGAGCATGGCCGGGTGCTCGAACAGGGCCGTCATGAGGATCTCCTGCGAAACGATGGCGGGCTGTATCGGCGTTACGCCCAGCGGCAATTGCTGAACACCGCAGTGCTTTAAAACAGTTTGACCATTTCCTCAGCCGGGGCGAACCATACGGTCCCATCGGCATAACGGACGCGCGTGACCAGCACCGCCACTTCATAGATATCCCCGGATTGGACGGTATGCTCCCACGCGAGCCGACGGGTCGTTCCGGGTGGAACCTCTGCGATCAGCTGTTCCACCGAATAGGCCTGCCCTTGGCCCGCCTTCTCGATCGGTTGATGGAACGCATCCAAGGGGATAATCGTCAACCCGAGCGCCTCAATCGCTTGCTGCGTCTTGTTCGCGCAGACCATTTCCCCACTCAACTGGTACGCCACCGGCAACTGACCGGTTTTGTTCGCGTAACGGACCCGCTTCTTGCGCGTCTCCGGCTCTGCCCCAGCCGTCAGCGATGGGGTGGCATACGTTTGCACCAGCACCACATTCGACCGCTTGACCTCTAACGGGGTCTGCTTGAAGTTGTGGATCATCGCCTTCAGTTCACGGTCGACAGCGCTGGCTGACGGCACCCAGAGCAACGCGATCACCGCCCATGCCCACCACCGGTAACCCCACTCGACTCGCGCTTTCAAAAACATCGTGACACCATCGCTTGGAGCACCGCCGCGCTAAACGGCTTGCGGACGACCTGGCAACCGAGCGGAGCCGCCCGAAGCCGTTGCTCCATTTCATTCGTCAAAAATCCTGACATCGCGAGCACCTTGATTCCTGGTCGGACTTTCGCCGCGCGGTCAATCAGTTCAAACCCATCCATATCCGGCATTTTGATATCGGTCAGCAACAAAGCATAGGCGCTGCGTCCCATCAGCTCCAGCGCGGCCACCCCGGACGAGACCGCCGTGGTGTCGTAACGGTCCTGCAGGATTCGTTCGCACAGCAGCCGAACCGCTGAGTCGTCGTCTACAATGAGGATTCGACGTTTCGCGGTTGGCCCGACCCCGTTCGGTGACGCGAGGCCCGAATCCGGCACGGTCGTGGCCGAATCCGCGGTGGCCACCGTGTCGGGTTGGAGCGGAAAGTAGAGATGGAACGTCGTGCCCTGGTTCAGCGCAGTCGCCAACTCAATCCATCCGCTATGCTGCTTGACCAATCCGTAGACCACGGCGAGCCCTAACCCTGTGCCGCGTCCAAGCTGCTTCGTGGTGAAAAACGGCTCGAAGACTCGCGAGACCACCGTCGGATCCATCCCGCTGCCGGTATCGGCAATGGACAGCCGGACATATTCGCCCAGCTCGGCGCCCGGATGCTGTTTGAGCATGGTGTCATCGAGCAACAGTCGGGCCGTGCGAATCGTCAGCGTCCCACCCTGGCGCATCGAGTCCCTCGCGTTCGAGCACAGGTTCATGACGATTTGCTCTAATCCGGCCAGGTCCAACTTCACCGGCAGCGGCTCTGGCGCCAGGTCGAGTCGCAGGGTAATGGCCTGCCCGACGAACTGCTGCAGCAGCCGCCCCATCGCCTGCAGCGCTTCATTAATCTCAAACAGTTTGGGTTGAATCGCCTGCCGACGACTAAAGGCCAAGAGTTGTTTCACCATGCCGGACGCGCTCTCAGCGGCGTGGACAATCTCCTGCAGGTCGCCCATGAGTTGCCGGTCATCCTGCCGCTTCGCCCGAATCAGCCAGGCAAATCCCAAGATCACCTGCAGGAAGTTGTTGAAGTCGTGCGCGATCCCACCGGCAAACTGGCCGATCGTCTCCAAGCGCTGCGCCTGCGCCAACTCATCTTGCAGCCGACGTCGTTCGGATTCGGCCAGTTTTTGTTTGGTGATATCGGCTCCGAACAGCAACAGCTCGGCGTGCTGGTCTTCTTTGGCTTTCACCGGGACGATGGTAATGCCCAGAAACGCTTCCTGACCATCCGGTCGACGAAACGAGACATCCTCCAACCGCACTGGTCCTTCGCCATGGAGGGTATCGAGCTGCGCGAGGATTTTGCCGATGTCCCATTGGACGCCGGATTCTGAGAGCGGATGCTGCAGGGCCGCGGAGGCTGGCACGCCGAACATCACTTCTGCTCCAGCATTCCAATGGGTCACCACTCCTTGAGGATCCACGCCGATCAAAATGGACGGCAGCGAGGCGAGCAATCGTTGCGTCTGAGCATGCGCCTGCCGAATCTGCTCATCGGCCCGTGCCCGTTCAAGCGCATGGCGGATGGCACGGCCGAGCAGATTCGGGTACACCTGGACATACCCCTTGACCAGATAGTCCTGCGCGCCGGCTTGCACCGCCTGGACCCCGAGCGCGGTATCATCCGCAGCGGTCAGCACGACAATAGACGTCCCAGGCGCGTGGGTCCGGACCTTGCGCAGCGTCTCAATGCCCCGACTATCCGGGAGCGAGAGATCCAACAGCACGACATGGATCGTGCCAGGCAGGTAGGTCAATGCCTCACGAAGATCCTGAGCCTGCGTGAGATTCACCTCGAGAGGAATATCCTGCTGCGCCGCCAGCGCCTCTTGCACCAGTCGAGCGTCTTGCGGCATATCCTCGACCAACAGGATGTTGATTGGCTGGCTCATACCCTCGGGGCTAATAGCGAGCCATCTCCGGATCCACCGCAGTGGCCCACGCGTCGATTCCACCTCGTAAATGCTTCAGTTTCTTGAATCCAAAATGCTCCAGCGTCTTGATGGCTTGCACGCTGCGGTGGCCATGATGGCAATAGGTGATGATCGTATCCGCGGTGTCAAGCTCATTGGCGCGCAGATGGAGCTCGGACAGTGGGATCAGCTTGGCGCCCTCAATCCGGACAATGTCGTACTCATGCGGCTCGCGCACATCCAGCAGCACGACGCGGTCGTCCTGATCAAGAATCTGCTTCACCTGCTCCGGCTCCAGGTCATGGTCGGTCTGTTCGGCCTGGGCCTGTTCGCCCCGGCCGAGCCCGCAGAACGCTTCGTAGTCAATCAGCTCGGTGATCGTCGGATGGTCTCCACACACCGGGCAGTCTGGATCCCGCTTGAGTGTGACTTGACGAAACTGCATCGTCAGCGCGTTGTACAGCAATAAACGCCCGATGAGCGGCTCACCGACGCCAAGGATCAACTTGATCGCCTCGGTGGCCTGAATGACGC
>JAHFGT010000051.1 GCA_023247275.1 Candidatus Omnitrophota bacterium | reverse complement strand
CGGCGACCCGATGGCTACTCGACCAGGGTGTGAAGATCGTCGGAATCGACTCATGGACCTGGGATCTTCCGTTGGCCACCGCCGCGGCGCGGGCCAAACAGCGACAGCAGCCTGGGGTGTTTTGGGAAGCCCACTACGTCGGAATCGAGCGAGAGTATTGTCACCTCGAACGGCTCACGAATCTCGGCCAATTACCACCGACCGGCTTTACCGTCTGTTGTTTTCCGCTCAAGGTCGCCGGCGGCTCGGCCGGCCCGGCCCGCGTCGTCGCGCTCCTCCCGTAATGACAGGGACACACTGTCCCCGCGATTCCCACACAAGCACCAAGTACCACATCCCAAGCGCCAAAGCAGCCCCACACTCCAAGACCCAAATTCCAATCGGTTGGAGTTTGAAGCTTGGTGCTTGGAACTTCTTTGGAATTTGGGATGTGGTGCTTGGTGTTTGTTCTCTGGTCTCAGTTGCCCCCGCGCCGATTCGCGCACCCCTGTCGAGACATGCTACAATATTCGGTTACCGACGACCATTCGACGCGGGCCCACGATCTCTGGCCGTGGACCCTTGCTCAGGGTCGGCCTGAGCGAGGCGAAGCCGAGTCGAAGGGCGACGAGATTCTCCCGACCATTCGACGAGCGACTCGGGGTTCTATCATGCCCACACAACAGATGATCGACCACCGAACGGTCTTGCCATCAGACGGCTCGGGTCCTATGGCGAGCTATCGTCCATCGGCCCGCGGCCCTTCAGGGCTGCGCCGCCTGCTCACGACGCTAGGCTGGGGCGTGGCCGGATGGATGTTGACGATCGCGCTCGCCGTGGGCTGGGCCTGCTTGACGACGTCCGGCTCCAGCGCGCTGATTCGATTGCTGATGAGCCGGTATGTGCGCGGAGCTCAGATCGCGGTGGCCGACATCGACGGCACACTGGTGCAGGGCATCACCTTTCATCACGTGACCCTGCACCAACTCACCCATCTGCCTCCAGGCAGCGAGCTCATCGCTGAGCAGATCCATGTGATGCTGACGCCTCGGGAGCTGTTGTCGTCGCGTCTGGAAGCGTCAGAGTTACATCTTCGAATCCCTGGGTATGTCGAAGAGGCCTTAGCCAGCCGAGTCGCTGGCAGCCTGGCGGACGGATTCTCCGTACACAATGTTGAGCTGCACGGCCTGCGTCGGCTGGATCCGGCCGCGACCGCGTTCATCCAGCGAGTCGATGTCGCGGCTCCGATGCTGCATGGGCTGGACCTGCACCAGGCCCGCGTGTCGGTGCACAATGGCCGGGTGGTGCTTCCCGACGCAGACCCGATTATCGTCTTCGGTCGGCTCGATGGCGGCCAGCTGGATGCCCAGCTCTACAGCCGATCGCTGAATACGAAAGAAATCCTCCAGGTCTTCCCAACGTTCAGGTTGCTGCGCACGACAATCGGCACCCTGGTGGAGGTTCGGGTTGACGTTGGTGGGACCTGGCACGAGCCGCTCTTCACTGGGACGTATCGAGTCGAAAAGCTGACCCGCAGGGGGTTTTCGCTGGTCAACGCGCCAGGAGCGCTACAACTGCGTCTGAGCGGGTTAGAAGCCGCAGAATCGCTGCAACTGTACGGGGATGTCACCTTCTTAGGCGGGACGCTGGCCGGACCGCACTCCAGCGTCCGTCTTGAACCGAGCCGAATCACCTTCGTGGGTGATCCGACCGTGCCGCAGTTCGATCTCCGGGGCACCTCGACGGTCAAGGGCACCTCAATCCGGATCGCGTTCAAAGGGACGTGGTACGCGCCTGATCTGACAGTCGCTTCATCACCGCCCTTGCCGCCGGATCGGTTGCTGTTGATGTTGGTGACCGGACAGCATTGGGCTGGGACCGAGTCGATCATGAATGAGGGGGAGCTGTCACCCGATGTCGCGCGCGATTTCATCGACTACTTTTTCTTTGGAGGTCTCGGCAGCCGGCTCGCGCAGCGGCTGGGAATCAGCGATGTCTCGTTGCGGTATGCGCCGGAGACGAACACGATCGGCGTGACGACTACCATTGCCGATCGCATGGCGGTGACCTATCAGGCTGAGCAGCCCCGTGGCCGGCCGGCTGATCAGGCCAAGCCCAGCGCCGAACCGGAACCAGGACCCACGTACAAGATCGGCGCCGAGTACCGGGTCACTGAAAATACGTCCTTTAAGCTTGAGGGCGAGCGAGAGTTTACGCGGACCGACAAGACTCAGCCACTGGCCACGACGACGCCAAGCACCAGCACGGCCGGTGCTGTTCCGCAGACCCGGGACGAGGTGACGCTGAAAGTCGAACGTCGATTTTAGTCAGCAAGTCTCCTCTCCCCGCAATTCCCGTACGATTCATTTGCATGGATGGTGGGCCATCAGGTAAGGTTAATGATGGTTGCCTGTCCAGAACAGGTAGGAAGGAGGAAGCCGGATGCTCAGAAAGCGACACGTGCGTCGAAAAGTCGCTCGTCGACGGCATCGTAAAGCCCGACGCTGATCGTTGCGTCGGACTGTTGTGCTTCCGAACGCCCCGCCACCTTGGCGGGGCGTTTGATTCGCAAAGATCGGGGACAGCCACTCATTTCCGCAAAGATCGGGGACAGCCACTCATTTCCCAGTGCTAAAATAGAGGAAATCAGTGGCTGTCCCCGATTCTCACGCTTCAGGGCTCACGGTTCGACCGGGTCAAGCGCAAGTTGTTGGCGCTCGAGAATGACCCGCGCCCTATGGGCGTTCAGAAGTTGCATGGCCAAGGCACCTATCGAATGCTCTATGCGATTGATGATTCAGCCAAGCGCGTAGAGATTCTCGCGATCGCTCATCGTCGTGAAGCATACCGATAGCCTGGCGCTTTCCACCGAATGCGTCACACGGAACTTGCAACCCCTCAACACGAATCTGACGTCGGCGAACCGCGGATGACGCTGGCCGAGCATCTGGAAGAGTTGCGCCGCCGGCTGGGCATCAGCTTGGCGGCGTTGGTCATCGCGGTGGCTGTGAGTTGGACGCAGGTCCCGCGTCTGCTGCGTTGGTTGCGCCAGCCCGCAGGATCATTGCTGCCGCGGTTTGTCTTTTTTAGCCCAGCCGAACCGTTTCTGGCCTATATGAAACTGGCGATCCTCGCCGGGGTTGCGCTATCGATGCCGGTGCTGTTGTGGCAGCTCTGGGGGTTTGTGCGGGCCGGGCTCAGAGGCCGAGAGCGTGTCCATGGGGTCGCGTTCGTCTGGTGGGGCAGCGTGCAGTTTCTGCTCGGGGTGGCGTTCGCGTATGATCTGTTGCTGCCAGCGTCGCTGCGGTTCCTGCTCGGCATTGGGCGCGATGTGTTGGAGCCGGCTGTGTCGATTGATCGGTATTTGTCGTTTGTGACGACACTGCTGCTGTGGTGCGGGCTGGTCTTTGAATTGCCGGTGGTGCTCTTTCTCCTGGCAAAGGTGGGGATCGTGACCCCAGAGTGGCTGAGGCAGCAGCGGCCGTACGCGGTCCTGATCCTGGTCATCGTCGCGGCGATCGTGACCCCGACGACCGATCCAGTGAATCTGCTGCTGATGGCCGTGCCACTGGTCCTGCTCTACGAGTTGTCGATCCTGATTGCGCGATGGGGGCTGCCTGCCGCGAACGCCTCGCGCAGCCGTTGACGGTCAGTCCGCGCCCAGCACACGATCTTGCCCCGCGTGCTTCGCCAGACGCAACGCGGCTTCTGCTTTCCCGATCAGCGTTTCAAGCGAGGTGCCATGCTCTGGCGCGCTGGCCAGGCCAATGCTGACGGTCTGCGCGATCGCCAGCTCGCCATGGCGCATCGGGGACGAGGCAATCAGCGCGCGCAGCCGCTCGGCGACCGCGATCGATTCCCGCCGGTCGGCTCGCGGCAGCAGCAGGATAAACTCCCCGTCGCCAAACCGACCAAGCACATCATCCTGCCGGATCGCGCGAGCCAGCCGTGTCGCCGATTCCTGCAAGATAGCGTCAGCAACGGCTTGTCCATGGGTCTGGTGCACCTGCTTGAAGTGATCCAGCCCGGCGATCAACAGGGTCGCGGGAATCTTACGTGACAGCCCACGTCGCAATGCCGTATTCGCCCGTTTGAGAACCTTCTCCCGGACTAGCAATCCGGTGACAGCGTCTTGCGCCCCCTTGGCCGCCCGATGGGGGTGGCGCGGTCTTCGCCACACCAGCTCAGCGATGAGCACCAGGATCGCCACGACAGCGGTAAACACCAACAGCCCCAGGCCGATGAACAGATGCGGTGTCATGGCAAGGGGGACCCATTTGTGCTGTCAGTGACCACCACGCGATCCCGGCCAGCCCGCTTGGCCGCGTAGAGTGCTGTGTCGGCCCGCTCGATGAGCGTCTCTAGCGTGGTGCCATCCTCCGGCGCGCACGCCAGCCCGATGCTCAGCGTTTGGTGCACCGCGACGTCGCTGCGGCGGATCGGCTCAGAGGCGATCAGCTCTCGGAGATGCTCAGCGATCGCCTGGCCTTGTTCCCGGGTCGTCGTCGGCAGGAAACACACAAACTCCTCACCGCCGAATCGCCCTAACAGGTCGCGCTGTCGCAGTTCAGCGGCCAGACGGACCGCGACGCGTTGCAGCACGACATCGCCGACCAGATGCCCATGCGTGTCGTTGACCTGTTTGAACCAATCCAGGTCAATCATCAGAAAACACGACGGCTGCCCGCCGCCCTGGTCCATGACCAAGGCTTGCCGCGCCTGGTGAAGAAACGCCGACCGCCCCAACAAGCCGGTCAAGGAATCAAAGGTCACTTGCAACTCTTTCTTGGCTAGCTCGTGCAGCAGCATACGGTCGGCGCGGCGTCGGAGGGCTGCGTAGATAAACGGACCAGCGGTGGCCAAGGCTGTGCTCAGGCCGACCGGCACTAGCCACCACCGTTCGCCCAACAGGACGCGCAGCCATGACTCGCCCCAGGAGGCGAGTGCCAGCGGCACGCCGACGATCACAAAATAGACCGCCAGCAACAGCCCGGAGCGGGTGAGGATCAGCTGAATATCCATGAGCCGATGCTTCATGATCGCGCAGGTGATCACGGCGACGTACACCGGGTGAACAGACTGGGCAACGGGTTGACGGCGATCCCGTACGCGGGCAAGAACATCGTCGAACCGCACGCATAGCCGATGACGGTTGCCGTGGCCACCCAGCGGATTTGATTCTGGCGGTCCGGCGACTGGTGATGGAGATGTCGGAACAGCCGCCAATACCCGTACAGCACCAGCCAGAAGAAATGGATTGTGAAGGCGACATACAGCGGCCCGGGTTGTGGAAAATGCCGAAACACCGCGATCGGCCCAGCGCTCGGCACAAACCACGGGGTCAAAAACGTGACGCTGAGGACGGCGATACATCCATACCCAATCCAGAGCGCCCCATTGCGACGAGCTGGCTGACCTAACAACGCCAGGCAGAAATGCGTGAAGAAGACCGGGATAAAGCTGGCCGCATATTGCGAGATCCGCGCGGCCAACAGCGCGCGATCATCTACCGGATCAAACATGGCCGCGAGGACAAACCAGGCCCAAACCGCCACAGCAGTGCTGAACAGCGCCCAGACGACGTTGATCCGGGACCGCGGATTTTTATAGAGCACGAAGATTCCATGACCGATGCTGGAGATCGTTGTCAGCGTATAGCCAATGCGGTAGACGAGTTCAGCGGTGGGGATGGTCATCCTGGCGGGACATCATCCGGGGTTGAGCTGACCCGGTTACGGCCGGCGTGCTTAGCCGCATACAGCGCCTGGTCCGCCTTCACGATGAGCGCATCCAGCCCGACGCCATCTTCCGGGGAGCTGGCCAAGCCGATACTCAACGTTTGCGGCAGTGTGCCTTCGGGCGTCTGCAACGGCGAGCCAGAGACCGCCTCGCGGATTCGTTCAGCGATCGCCAGCGCCTGTGGCCGCGGACTCTCAACCAGCAACAGAATGAACTCATCGCCGCCAAATCGGCCCAAGAGGTCAGGTTCGCGCAACGTGGTGCGCAATCGGTTCGCGACTTCTTGGATCACCGCATCGCCGGCCAGGTGCCCATGCGTGTCGTTGGTGTTTTTGAAATGGTCCAGGTCCAGCATGAGCAGGCTACACGAGAGCCCTCGCCGAGCCGCCCGCTGCAACGCCAGGCGAGCGCGCTCCACAAACGCCCGGCGTGTGTACAATCCGGAGAGGGCATCCACGGTGGCTCGAGATTCTTGCTCGATCACCTCGGCCTGGGTTTTTGCGAGCTCTTCGAACACCATGGCATTTTCGATGGCCAAGGCGGCCTGGTTCGCCAGCGTCGACAAGGCCTCCAGGTCGGCCGCGGTATAGATGTCGCGTGGACGTTTCGGACCTAACAGGATGAACCCGAGTAACCGGTGTTCGATGAAGATCGGCACGCCGACCGATACCTGGAACTCTTCGAGGAATCGGAACAGCTCGCGATAGGATCGGTCGGTCGCCGTCGTGTGCAACCGCAGCTCATCAATCACCACCGGTTTGCGGGAGTCTCGCAACATCTGCGCCAGCGGCACATCAGCGGACACCCACCGGCCAGGCGTGTAGCGTGGATGTTGGCGGCTGGCCTTGAGCACGTACGCGCGGATGTTCCGATCCAGCAGAAACAGGCCAGCGTGCGAGGCCTTGACCGAATGCGTGATAAGGTGGACGATGAGGTGGCACAGCCGGCGCACATCGCGGATTCTCGTCATGCCGGCGGAGGCATGGAGCAGCGTGGCTTGGTAGCGCTGTTGGTCGCGCAGCAGCCGCGACTCGGCCCGCTTCTGCAACCAGAGGTACACCGACGGTCCGAGCGACGACAGGGTGCCCATCAGCGCGACCGGAGCGGTCCACCACGAGCTGCCCAGCAGTTGTTTCCACAGGGTCTGGTACCGGTGGCCAACGAAGAAGGGCAGCCCAATCACCAAGCTGTACGTGAAGAGAAAGGCGAACCCTCGAGCCATTGCCAGATTCACGTCCATGATTTGATAGCGCAGGATCGCGTACGTCGTGATGATGGGGTACAGTGGGACGGAAAAGTTGCCCAGCGGATAGAGTGGCACGCCGAACACCGGCAAGAAACAGCTGGTGCCGCCGGCATAGCCGATGACCATGGCGACCAAAAACCACTTGATCCGCAGTCGGACCAAGCCGTGTTCGGTGCGCCGCAGAATGACCAACATTTCGATGTGGGAAAAGATGGTCATGCCCATGAAAAAGCAGAAGAAATATGGATAGAACGGTCCAGGGACCGGAAAGTAAAACTGCCCGAACACCCATTGCATCCGCGGGACCAACCATGGGGTCCAGTTGACGATCTCGAAGAACACGGTGACCGCGTACACCAGGAACAGGCTGTTGGGGCGTTTCAAGCCAAGAAACACGGTGACAAAGTGGTGAAACAACGCCGGAATCAGAATGACGCCGATGTAGGAGAATCGGATGATGATCAGCGCCACATCATGTGGCACGCCCAACCCGATTCCCAGCGCGCCAAACCCCCACAGACTGACACTGCAGCAGAACCGGGCCCACAACCGATTCGCCACACTGCGACGGTTGGCGAAGTAGACCAACGCGGCCATCACCGTGCAGGACAGCACGATCAACAGGCCTGAGAGCGCAAACGGCGTGAGGGTCATGGGGGCAGGGGCTGATCCCAATGCGGGGCCTGGCTCACCCGATTGCGCCCGGTCCGCTTGGCCGCGGCGAGCGCGGCACCGGCAGTCGCGAGCAGTGCCTCGAGTGTGGTGCCGTCATCAGGGCTGACCGACGCGCCGACGCTGACCGTTTGAGACAGTCGGCCTGCATCCGTCACAACCGGACTCACGGCGACGATCTGTCGCAGCCGCTCGGCGATGACCAGCGCCTGTCCACGATCCGTGGAGGGCAAGAGCAGGACCAGCTCTTCTCCTCCGAATCGTCCCAACAGATCGCCGGATCGCAAGAGCTGGCTGAGCCGGGTGGCGACCTCTTGGAGCACGGCATCGCCCACTGGCGAGCCATAGGTGTCGTTGACCGCCTTGAAGTGATCCAAATCAAGCAGCAAGAGGGCTGCGGGTGTCCGAGTCACCTGAGCCTGTTGAAGCACCCGCTGGCCTTGCTCCAAGAAGGCGCGACGAACCAACAGCCCGGTTAGCGCATCGGTGACCGCGGCGGCTCGGGTGTGCGCCAATTCAGTAAAGAGCCGCGCGTTGGTCAGCCCGATCGTCAGCGTGTGGGCTGAGGCTTGCAGCGCGGCGAGGTCTTGCACCGCGACGGACCGCTTTGATCGTGTGCGGCCGAGCGTGATCAGCCCAACCAACTCTCCATGTAGCTGTAGTGGGAGGACCAGGCGAGCTTGCCACATCTGCAGTTGAGCCAGGACCGGTTCAGGAAGTTGGGCGGTGTGGGCGGCCTGCTCGACGTCCAGCAGGCAGGGGCAGGATTGCGCGTGGAGGACCAGAGGAGAATCTGGCGACAGAGACGGTAGGGTCGGCAAGACGCCTCGGTACGCTGTCAGCGTATATCGGCCGGTGTCGGGTTCCCGCAGCCACAGCGCGCAATGGGCGACCCGCATGATGCTGGCCAGCGTCGTGACCGTAAGCTCTGCCACCTGGCGAACATCGGCCAGGGCCAGCGCTTCTTCGCTGAGTCGATTCAATACGGTCCGGGTGTCAGACCGTCCATGTGGGAGATAGCGATCGACCACGCGAGCGATCAGCGGCCGGATATGTGCCAATGACAGCAACCCGATCACCAGCGCACTCAGCGCCATGCACCAGCCCACCGCGACGATGACGTCGAACGCTCGTAAGAACGTAATGGGCACCCACAGCACGCCCGCGATCACGACGGCGAGGGCCACGCACAGCCCGACACCCATGAGCGCCTGGCGCAGGATGCGAGCCGGTGGCTTGCGGTCGTCAATGAGCGGCATGGGAAGACTCTGGAGTTGACGCGGTCGACGCAGCGATCCGGACCCGGTTGCGGCCGGCGCGCTTGGCCGCGTAGAGCGCCTGGTCAGCTTGAGCCAGGAGCGCTTCGAAGGTCGCTCCGTTCTCAGGGTGCGTCGCGATGCCGATGCTGATGGTCTGCGACAACAGGTGTCCGTTCACCTGAACAGGGTCGCGTGCCACCAGTTGGCATAGCCGTTCGGCGATCTGCACCGCCTGCTGCCGAGCTGTTCCTTCGAGCACGAAGACAAACTCCTCGCCGCCGAACCGGCCGGCCAAGTCATGGGTGCGCAAGGAGGCGGTTAATCGTGCGGCGACTTCTCGTAGGACAGCGTCTCCGACCAGATGGCCGTAGGTGTCATTCGCGTGCTTAAAATGATCCAGGTCAAGCATCAGGACGCTGCACGGTGTGTGGTGGACGCGTGCCCGCTGGAGCATCGCCGCTGCCCGGGACATCAAGGCCCGCCGTACCAACAGGCCGGTCAGCGCGTCATACGTGGCCTCGGCCTCTTTTTCTTCGAGACGGTGCAACAACAGCTGCTCTGATTGCCGACGCAGATACGCGTACGTGAAGGGCCCCATCGTGGCCAGAATGCTGCTGAGCCCGACCGGCCCAAGCCACCACTGCGATCCCAAATGCACTTGCAGCCATGGCTGACCCCACCACCCCAACAGGAATGGACCGCCCAGCACGATCAAATAGGTCACCATCAACACGCCGGTGCGGGTGATGATCACCCGAATGTCCATGAGATGATGGCGAACAATGGCGTACATCAACCACCCAATCCATCCGAGGGCATCCAAATACCCGAAGGGATACACCGGAACGCCGTATTTGGCCAAGTAATCGACAATGCCCGGTGTGGCACAGGCTTGCGCGAACAGGACATACGTCAGCTGTCGACGTCGCTGGATGTCGTGCTCCTTGTGCCACGCCCGGTAGACGAGGAGCACGGTACCGACAAATGCGAGCACAAACGTCAGCGGGCAGAGGAAGTAAAATGGCCCAGCGACCGGATAAAATCCCCAGAATCCGGTCCGGATGGCCTTGTACACTAACGGCGTTTGGCCCAGCGGCAGTGTGGCGAGACCGGCAATATAGAGGAACGTCAGACGACGCGGATGCTTCAAGTTGAGGAGTGTGAGAATAAAGTGATACATCGTGGCTGGGATGAACACCACGCCATAGAGGGCCAGACGACTCCAGGCCAACGCCCGCGCCGGATCCCAGCTCAGGTACATATTGATGAACCCGAACAGCCACCAGGCCAGCGTCAGGCAGGACAGGGCAAAGGTTCGATACAATCGTGAGCGAGGGTCGCGCAAATAGACAAACGCCCCCATGCCGGCGATCAAGGCAAAGCTGATCATCGGAGGGATCGCGTAGAGGTTGAACGTGATCATGTGACGACTTCCACTCGATTACGCCCGGCCCGCTTGGCGGCGTACAAGGCGTCATCGGCGTTGCCGATCAGCGATTCGAGGGTGACCCCATCCTGCGGAGCGGTCGCCACCCCGATGCTGATTGTTTGCGTGACGCGGCCGGATTCGGTCACCATCGGATTGGCCGCGACCCCATGGCGCAATCGCTCCGCTGTCGCGAGCGCCTGGGCCTGATCCGCGCCAGGTAACAGCACGACGAATTCTTCTCCACCAAACCGGCCTAACAGATCTTCCTGCCGCAAGGCTTGTCCCAGTCGCGTGGCGACTTCTTGCAGCACCGCGTCTCCAGCCAGATGGCCGAAGGTGTCATTGACGGTCTTGAAATGGTCCAGGTCCAGCATCAACACGCTGGCGGAACGCCCCTGGGTGGACTCCAAGATCGCCTGCGCCCGTTCCAAGAATGCTCGACGGACCAACAACCCGGTGAGCGCATCAGTGGTGGCGCGCGACTCGTGCTCGGCCGCCTCGGCCCGGGTCTTCACCAGCTCGGTGAACAGTTGCGCATTCGCCACAGCGATGGCCAGCGTGGCCGCCATCGGCTGCAGCAGCTCCAGCTCTTCGGTGGTGAATGGCTCGTTGGATTTTTTCTTGCCCAGGGTGAGAAATCCGATCAGCTCCTCATGCAACAAGAGCGGCAGCGCCAGATGCGCCTGCAGCACCTCCAGTGATGTGCGGACCGTCTCGGCTGGTGCGATGACACCAGGGAATGGGTCAAGGCTAAGCGGGCTCTTCTGTTCGCGTAAGTGCCGGACCAACGGCCCGTTGATATCCAGCACATACGGCGGGTCAAGCGGGCCACGATGGGCAACGAGCGAAAAAGAGTCTGTCGGTCCTGGGCGCAGCCAGAGCCCGCACTGCTGCAGGTGCAACGTTGTGGAGAGCGTGGTCACCGTCATCTCCACCAGTTGGCGGGAATCGACCAGCGCCAGGATCTGGGTCGTGAACCGTTTAAGGACCATCGCCGGATCGGCGCGCTGCTTGAACAGAATCGGCTCGATCCGCTCGGACAGGCGCAGGCGAATCCGTTCGAACAGGGCCGCGCCCAGACCGAAGCAGAGCACATTGGGCCAGAATCCGCCCAAGCGGATCTGCCATCGTTGGGAGAGCCATCCAGGCAGCCAGCAGCCGACCAGCCAGACCATTCCGACGACCAACACGGCCAGTGCCGCAGCGACCAGGGTGCGTTTCATGATCACGTTGAGTTCGATCAACTGATCACGCAGGATCGTCGATGTGATGCGTAGGGCAT
Organism: Candidatus Omnitrophota bacterium; assembly: GCA_023247275.1. Lineage (GTDB taxonomy): Bacteria > Omnitrophota > Gorgyraeia > Aquiviventales > Aquiviventaceae > JAHFGT01. Next base: position 1,579 of record JAHFGT010000051.1, on the reverse strand, counting down.
AGATTGGGATTCCCAACACCCCATAGGGGTAGAAGTGCGTTGGAGCCATCGTCGGGATCACGACCATCGCCACTCCGAAGGCGCCGATCGGTGTCGCGGCCAACAGGCGATCCAATTGACGCCGTTCTGTGCCGAACGCACGCCGCGAAATCCGCAGCAGGTGGGTCTGGCCGGCCACCACCAGGAGGCTTGATGCGGCCAGGAGCAGCAGGTATGGCAGCGTGGCCTGAAGGTAGTACAGATCCCCTGGGAACCGGCTGGTCTGCGCGATGGTCCGTCCAAACAGAATGGCAGCGACGCAGAGCGCTCCGACCGCGCACGCGATCGGCGCTGCCATGCGACGCGGAGTCCCGCACAAGACCCGGGCCAAGCTGTACCAGAGGAGTCCGACCATCCAGGCGCTGACATGGGTCAATCGCCAGGCCCACACCGCGACCTCTGGGGTCTGGGCCAGCCCGACCAGCATCAAGCCGGCGCCGGAGACGCCGATCAATCCGTTGAACCAAGCGAGGAGCTGGTTGGCAAGCGGGCGCGGACGTTTGGAGAATCCGACGATGAACAGGACCAGGATGGTTCCGGTCAGCGTCGTGACACTCCCGACGACGGTCAGCGGGTTACCGAGTACCAACGTCATCGACACTCCATGGCCGGCTTATGAAGCCGGCGGGGTTGTGGAATCGTTTCGTCGTCGAATCACCGACGAGGCGGTTTTCACCTGGTTCCGACCAGCCTGTTTCGCGGCCTGCAGCGCGCTCACGGCCGCGGTGACCAACACATCGAGTGCCACCCCGTCCTGCGGCGCGCTCGCCAACCCGATGCTGACCGTTTGAATCAGTCGACCCGAATCGGTGAGGATTGGGCTGACGGCAATAATATGGCGCAGCCGTTCGGCGATGATCAACGCGTGCGCTTCATCCGTTTGGGGCAACAACAGCGCCAGCTCTTCGCCATCGAACCGTCCGAACAGGTCTTCCTGGCGCAGCATACGGCTCAGGCGCACGGCGACTTCTTGCAGCACCTCGTCGCCGACCAGGTGCCCATGCGTTTCGTTGACCTCTTGGAAGTGGTCCAAGTCGAGGAGCAAGAGATGGGATGGCTGGCCTCGCGTCGCGGTCAGGACCGCTTGGGCGCGATCAAGGAACGCGCGGCGCAGCAGCAAGCCGGTCAAGGCGTCGAACGTCGTGTGCACGCGAGCCCGCGTTCTGGACAACAGGTCCTCAGCGGTGAGCCGCAGGACGGTATACATGAACGGTTCAAGGGTGGCCAGTCCGGCGCAGAGCCCCAGCGGGATCAGCCACCACCGCTGACCCATGGCCACGCGCAGCCACGGCTCGCCCCACCAGCCCAGCAGCACCGGCAATCCAAGCATGATCAGGCTCGTGATGGTCAGAACCAGGGTGCGCGCGATCGCCACTTTAATGTCCAAGAGGCAGCGATGCAGCACCGCATGGACGCTCAGCAACGTGAACCCGGCCATCACGTAGAGCCCATTTGGGGTCACCGCAGGGATCAGCACGCCCAGCGTCGGCAAAATCGTCGGCAGTCCGCACACCACGCCGCTGGCGGTCGACCAGTAGAA
>JAHFGT010000050.1 GCA_023247275.1 Candidatus Omnitrophota bacterium | reverse complement strand
CGACTCCCATCTGGTCCTCTAAGGGGCCGCAAGAGGCTTGACGCACCCGCGATTCTGCGTGTAGGATACCCGCATTCGAAACAACCCGAGGAGGCCACACGTATGGCGTATGTGATCACTGAGAAATGTTTGGGGGAGCGCTATGCTGTCTGCGCGACCGTTTGCCCGGTTGAATGCATTCATCCTGGCGAATACAAAGGCCAGGAGTTCATGATCATCGATCCAGAGGTGTGCATCAACTGCGGGTTGTGCCTGCCAGAGTGCCCGGTCGGCGCAATCGTCGCCTCTGAGGATGAGGACAAGCCATGGGCGGCGATTAATAAGGAACTCACCCCGAGCTTTAAGAATAACCCCACCGCACCAGAGCGACCCAAGAACGACCCGCCGAAGCGCCCCGGCAACAAACTCGTCAACTAGCCGTTCCCCGTACACCAAACAACACCCCCGCCCTGGATGCCAGGGCGGGGGTGTTTGATTCAGCGCTCCGCAGGTCAACACATGTCGTTGATAAGCTGCTTAACCATATAGGTGTCCTCGAGCTCGTAGCCGAATCGCCGGTAATACTCCCGCACACCGACCCCAGCGATCACCGCCAGCCGTGGGCAGTGGTGCTCGTCGCGCGCGATGCGTTCGGCTTCGTGGAGCAGCTGCGCGCCAAACCCGCGATGCTGGGCTGCGCCCTGCGTCCGCTGATGGAGCGACAGGTGCGGCCCGTACGTGTGCAGCTCGCGGATCAACGCGGCGTCTTGCAGCGTCGGGGAGAGCGGCTCGGTGGTGCGAGGCGTGGGAATGCGCAAGCGCAGCAGTGAGGCGAGTGTGTCAGCGCCCGGATCTTCGAAGCTCAAGAAGATTTCCTCGCCGCCGTCGGTCTGATACCTCCGCCGCACCAGACGAAATGCGCCATCTGTTGGCTCGCGCACCTGCCGGCACCGGATACACTGGCACCGCAGTCCGCGTCCTCGCAATCGTTGTTGCACCAGCTCTCGCAAGTTGGTGACCGCGCACCCTGCGCGGATCGACGTCGAGGGAATATCCCGGATCACCCGCTCGATGCGGACAAACGGCGGCACCAATTGTTTGATCTGTATCAACAGCTCGATGAGCGTGTCATCATCGTACGGCACGTACCGGCCGGTTTGCCACCACTGGAACAGCTCGGCGCTGTCGATGACGACACACGGATACAGTTTGATCGCATCCGGACAAAAGCTTGGGTCATCAAACAGCCGTCGCGCCGTCTCGAGATCGCTGGCGAGCGTCGCCCCAGGCAGGTTGGGCATGAGATGGTAGGCGACTTTAAAACCAGCATCGCGCAGCAGCCGGGTCGCGGCGCGGACCTGAGCGGTGCCATGGTCGCGCACGATCAACGCCAGCACCTGCTCATCCAACGTTTGGACACCCAGCTCGACGCGCGTGACACCCAGCTCGCGCAACCGCCGCAGCTCGGCCAGGTCGATATAGTCTGGCCGGGTTTCGATGGTGATGCCGATGATCCGCTGCCGAGCCGTTTCATTCATCTGCTGCGCTTGCGTGAGCGAAGGAGTGTCGTCATCCTGCGGGCTGGCGTCAGGGCCTCGATTCGCCGCCTCGAAGCACCGACGGATGAACCAGCGTTGGTACGTTTCAGGGTAGAATGACCACGTGCCACCTTTGATGATCAACTCGATCTTCTCGGTCAGATGCCCGGTCTGGTCCAACGCCTCCAGCCGGCTGCACACCTGCCGGTACGGGTCATACTCGTTGCGGACCGCGCGCATCATCGCCGGCTCATTGGTGAGATAGCTTTTCGGAGCGTGGGCTTCGGTCGGGCAGTAGACGCATCGGCCTGGGCAGGCGTACGGCGCGGTGATGACGGTGATCGTGGCGACCCCGGACTCAGAGCGGATTCGATTGAGGGCGAGGGCCTGCTCGAGATGATGATCCGGTGCGCGGCGGCCCAGCGCGACGTCGCGGCGGTACCGAGCCAGCAGCGCATCGTTGCGGATGAGCGGGCCATGCGTGCGCGCCGCGGCGGCGAGCTTCAGCCGTCGCAGCTCGAGGCGACTGCGCGGCACGTTGCCGGCAATTTCATTGAGCAGTTCTGCGACAGGGTCCATGGGGCCTACTCTAGCATGCGTCGACGAGTGCCGTTCCAACTTTTTTACGCCAAGCCTCCACCGTGCGGTCAAGTTGGAACGGTACGAGCCGTTGCAACCACCTCGGCGGCTGCGTATAATAAACCCCGATGCCTAAGCCGATTGACGTCCGTCATGATCCGGTCACGCGCCGATTCTGCGCCTCCATGAGCGGGTATGAGGCCTGCCTGATGTATCGGTTGACCGGCAAAGAGATCGATCTGTACCATACCTATGTCCCTGGAGTGTTCCGTGGTCAGGGTGTGGCCGAACAGCTGTGCAAGGCCGCGTTTGAATACGCGAACACCAACGGGTTGACCGTCATTCCTTCCTGCTCGTATATCTCAGAAGCCTACCTGCGCCGTCACACGGAGTACGAGTCCATCGTCAAGCGCGGCTCGTCGTCCAAGCCACTGGTGTCTGGCTAGTAGCTTGCCGTCGATGATTCTCAAGGTTGCGCGCTTGGGACATCCAGTGATCCGCGCGCCCTCAGAGGCGGTGCCAAAGGAAACAATCCGCATGCCGGAGCTGCAGCGGTTTATCGACGACATGATTGAGACGATGCACGAATACGAAGGCGTCGGGCTGGCCGCGCCCCAGGTGCATGTCTCCAAGCAGATCGCCGTCATCGAGGTGACGCACAACCGCCGCTATCCTAGCGAAGGCCCGGTGCCGCTGACGGTCCTCATCAATCCGCGAATCGTCACGGCGTCGAAGCATTCGCTCGAGGATTGGGAAGGCTGTCTGAGCGTGCATGAACTGCGAGGCCGCGTGCCGCGGGCCGAATCGCTCGAAGTGGACTGCTACAACCGCGCAGGCGAGAAGATTCGGTTGCACGCGCACGGATTTTTTGCTCGGGTCATCCAGCACGAATGTGACCATCTGGTCGGGAAAGTGTTCCTGGACCGGATGCCGAATCTGACGACGCTAACGCACTTGCACGAATTCGTCCGCTACTGGCAAGACGACTGACCAAGAGAAGAACCATTCGTGTACAGGTGAACAGGTGTACGAGTGAACGGGTTGCTGGTCCGCGCTTTCACGACCCGTACACCGGTACACTCGTACACCGTTTACGAATCGGAGCGGCGATGTGTTGCGGGAATAAAGGGGAGTGCCGTGACCGTTGCAGGGAGGCTCTGGCCTGCAGTGATGATGTGGACCGGCGTGTCGGGCTGGTACCAGCCGCGCTTGAGATAGCCCAGCGCCAGCGGCTGATTGAGGGCGAGCGATCGGCAGCTGCTGGTGATCCAGCCGACCGCGTGGTTCTGGTGATGAATGGGATCGCCGGTGTGCGGGATCAGGGGCTTATCGATTCGCAATCCCATGAGCTTCTTGTTGACCGATCCATAGGTCGCCAGCCGGGCGATAATTTCCTGCCCGACATAGCAGCCTTTCGAATCGCTTACCGCCACCGTCTCCAGGCCGGTTTCAGGCAGCAGGTTGGTGTCGTCCATGTCGAGCCCAAACAGTGGCACGCCAGCTTCGATGCGCGCGATGGTGAGCGCGTCCCATCCGACAAGCTCTAGGCCATGGGGACGGCCGGTGTCTTGCAAGAGTTGCCAGATCGCGCGCGCTTCGTCGACGCGGACAAGGATCAGCGCGCCGGGATCCCCCGTGACGCTGAACCGAACCAACCACACGCTAAGCCCGTTGAGCTGCCGAACCACATGGGCGCATGCGCCTGGCAGCGACACCGCAGCGCCGCACGCGTTCGCCAGCAGTTCCATGACGCGGGGCCCGTGGAGTGCGAACGCTGCGAATTGTCGCTCATGATTGATGAGCTGGATCTGTTCGCTAAACACGTACCGCTCCAGCGTCTGGGTCAGCACCTGGGCGCGCGGCGCGTCACACAACAGCCACACCGTGTCGTCGTCAACCAGGACGATCAACGTCGCGATCAATTTACCATTGGCATCCAGCAAGGCTGCCTGGCATCCGGCGCCGATCGACAACCGCTTGATGTCGTTGGTCAACAGACGGTGCAGGAAACTGACTCGATCAGCTCCGCGGACTTCCACCGACGAGAAAATCGACATATCCGCTAATCCAACGGTGGTGCGCAGCGCCTGGTACTCCGCGTCAGTGGAGGTGATACGCCAGGGCACGATCCATGGACCGAAGGCTTGATACGGAATGGGCGACTGCGCGTGAACACTATGCAGCAACAACGGAATGGGCATCTTGCACCCACTGTAACATGAATCGGAGGTCTGGATGACGTGTGGCTGGCATCGCGGTCTGTTGGTCGTCGCAGCGGTGGGGTTGGTTGCCGGGCTGGCGCAACATACTGCGGCCTCTGTGACGCATCCCCGACAGCCGCACTTACTCCAAGCGCACGCGCCGCAACACCGGCCGGCACCGGCCGGTGTTCCAGGGCAGGTGATTGTCAAATATACAGGCTCGGTCACCGCCTGTGTGCATTGTGTGCTCCAGCAGCGTAAGTCGTTCCGGGCCGCGACAACCGATGCCAGCGATTCACTGGATCGGCTCGACAGCCGATATCACGTTCGAGGCGCGCGGGCCCTGTTTCGGAGTGACGCAGAGGAGCGCCGCCTCCAGCATGGCAGGCCTGTACCGGCGGCCGAGCTCAATCAGCAGCAGCATCGTTGGATCACAGCCGCTCAGACCGCGTTTGCCGCGCGGGCTGGACGCGTGGCCAATTCTGCCGGGGCCCCAGATCTGTCCCAGGTCTACGTGCTCGACATCGATCCGACCGCGAGCGTCGCCGAGGCGGTGGCCGCGTTCCAGCACGACCCGCATGTCGCCTACGCCCAACCCAATTATATCGTCCAGCCGCTGTTTGTCCCGAACGATCCCTATTATGGAAGCGCTGGCTCGTGGGGCCAATCGTACGATGATCTCTGGGGACTGAAACCTGGCAAGATGAACCTGGCCGCGGCCTGGGATGTTACCCAGGGCGCGGGCGCTGTGGTCGCCGTGGTGGACACCGGGGTCGACTCCACCCATCCGGATATCGCAGCGAACATCTGGACCAACCCTGGTGAAATTCCCGGCAACGGGATCGACGACGATCGTAACGGATTTGTGGATGACACCAAGGGATGGGATTTTGCCAACAGCGACAACGATCCCAAAGACGGCAACGGCCATGGCACACACGTCGCCGGCACGATCGCGGCGGTGGGCAATAACAGCCTGGGGATTGTTGGGGTGGCGCCAAAAGCCAAGATCATGGCGCTCAAGGGACTGTCCGACGGTGGCAGCGGCACCATCGACGGGTTGGCAGCCGCGATCGTCTACGCGGCCAAGAACGGGGCGGATGTCATCAACAATAGCTGGGGCTGCAGTTCGCAATGTCCGAGCAACCCGATCGCCGAAGATGCGGTGCGCACCGCCCAGTCGCTGGGCGCGATCGTCGTGTTCGCCGCTGGCAATAGCGCTGATGAGGTCGCGTTGTACAGCCCGAACAACATGACGGATAGTAAACCGCTGGTCGTGTCCGCCTCGACTGAGACAGATGGATTGGCGTTCTTCAGCAATGTGGGCAAGCTGGTCGATGTGGCTGCTCCAGGCGGAGGGACCAACACGCCTCCCCCCTCGACCGACCCGTTTCGGAACATTCTCTCCTTGAAATCCAGCGTCTGTGATCCTGGGTTGTGTCCCCCCAGCCTGGTCGTTGGGGGCAATTATGTGCGACAGGCCGGGACCTCAATGGCCGCCCCGCATGTGAGCGGCCTGATGGCGCTGTTGGTCGCGGCTCAGCCAACAGCCACGATCGCCCAACTCAAGAAACGGCTGTACGGCAATGCGGTCGACTTGGGCGCTGCCGGGGCGGATTCGCAATTTGGATTCGGACGCATTCAAGCCGCCGCGGCGTTGACGGATAGCCAAACCTACCTCCTGGCAAGGATCACCAGTCCAGGGGCTAATTCGTCATTCGGGGGACAAGTGATCATTCGTGGCACCGCGGCCGCCAAGAAATTCTCTCGTTATGACATCTTCGTCGGCCAGGGCAGCAATCCTTCTACCTGGCAAACGACAGGCATGGCGTTGACCGGCGGGGAGATCGTCGAAGGCCAACTCGCCACGTGGAATACCACCAGCCTGGCGAATGGATTGTGGACGATCCGGCTGGTCGTGTCGGACACGGTGGGTGGTACCCGCGAAGACCGCACCGCGATGACCATTGATAACGCCTATCAGGCCGGCTGGCCTCAAGCGACGTCCGGCGGCCACGGCTCCTACCATTCGACGTTGGTCACGGCCGATCTGGATGGTGATGGGACTCAGGAAGTGATTGCCGGCTCACAAGAAGGTTTGCTGTATGTGTGGCGCCAAAATGGCCAGTTGATGCCTGGATTTCCCGTGGCAGCCGCCAGCTACGGTGGGGAAACGCTCACGCCAGCGGTCGGCAATCTCGATTCTGATCCACAGTTGGAAATTGTCGTCGGGTCCAATGGTACGCATCCCAACGGCCAATATCCGGATCTGTTCGTGTTCAACCACGACGGCACCCCAGTCGCTGGCTGGCCGAAGATCTCCGCGAACTATCTTTCAGATCCGCCAACGATTGCGGATCTCGACGGCGATGGCAGCCCGGAGATTCTGCTCGGAGAAGAAGATCAGCAGGTCCATGCGTACCATGCGAATGGTCAGCCGGTAGCCGGGTGGCCGGTGCCGGTGGATCATGGCCAGGGTGTCAGCGGAATTGCTGTTGGGGATCTTGATGGGGACGGGGATGTCGAGATCGTTGCCGCGAACGACAACTATCTCTATGCCTGGCATCACAACGATCTCAACGCAGATGGCAAAGCCGATCGAGTGGCTGGCTGGCCGGTGGCCGTGACGCCGCCGACGACCGGATACAATGAAACCATCTTCATGGCTCCGGCGCTGGGCGACATCGACGGCAATGGCACGCTCGACGTGGTGGCTGCGGCCGGCGAGAAAACCGCCTCCGGAATGGACTACCAGGTCTTCGCCTGGAATGGCAACGGGACGGTGATGCCAGGCTGGCCGCGGATCGTCGGCGGCACCGTGCAATGGGGCGCGGTCGCGCTGGGCGACATCGATGGCGATGGCGTGCCTGAGGTCGTGATCACCAGTGAGGATGGCAACGTGTGGGCCTGGAAAGGGTCTGGCGCTGTGGTGACCGGGTTTCCTGCGAGCCTGGGTGGGGATCTTAGCAGCGGACTATCGGCCGCGATCGCGGATATCGACGGGGATGGATTCAACGACATCATCACCGGTGTCAGTAACGGCATCGTCATCCTGGATCATACCGGAACCGTCAAAGCCGGCTGGCCCAAGGCGGTGGATGTGGACGTGGCCCCAGCCATCGCTGACTTGGATGGCGACGGCGATCTTGAAGTGGTAGCCTATGGGGAATATCCAGACACACGCGTGTACGTCTGGGATGTGGCAGATCCTGCCAGTCCATTAGGATTGGCGTGGCCGATGTTGGGTCAGAATGCGCAGCACACGGGTCGATCTCAATCGGTGTGCGCGGTGGCCGCGGCCAGCTTCAATGCGTCGTTGCAGGCGCCGAGTTGCGCGACGACCGCGTGCGGCTGCGATACCGGCGGCCTGGTGGACAGCCGCGGCACGATTGGCGGGAAAGCGGAGGTCAATCAGCCCAACACGCTTGGTGGTTCGTGCCAGGATGGGACCACAGGCACCTACCATCTCGACGAGAGCATCGACCGGCTCACCGTCAAGAGCGTCGACGGAGGATTGCTCCAGCCAGGCGCAGCGGCCCGAGTCAACGCGACGGTCTGGTGCTGGGGAACGGCGGACTTGCTTGATCTCTACTACGCGTCGAATGCCAGCGCGCCGAGTTGGACCCCGATCGCAACCGGGCTAGCCTGTCCGGCTGGACAATTGTCCGTGACATTCAGCCGCACGCTGACCTTGGCGTCGGCGGCTGGGCAGCAGGCGGTTCGGGCCCAATTCCGCTATGGCGGAGCAGCGTCGTCCTGCACGAGCGGGGCCTACAACGATCACGACGATGTCGTCTTCACCGTCGGTGGCGGTAACCGTGCGCCGGTGCTCAGCACCATCGGCAATCAGTCGGTTGCTGAAGGGCAACGGTTAAGCTTCACCGTCTCCGCGACCGATCCGGACAACGATTCGCTCAGCTACTCAGCCACGTCCTTACCGACCGGGGCCACATTTACTGCGTCCACCAGGACCTTCAGTTGGACGCCAGGGTTTACCCAATCCGGCAGCTACCAGGTGACCTTTAAAGCCAGCGATCCAGGCGGGCTGGCCGACACAGAAACGATTTCCATCACTGTGACCAACGTGAACCGGCCACCGGTGTTGAATCCCATTGGGAGCAAGACCGTGGCTGAAGGGCAACCCCTGACATTGACCATCTCAGCTACCGATCCGGATGGCGACACGCTGAGTTATACGGCGTCTCCACTCCCGACCGGGGCAACGTTCGATCCGAGCACGCGGACATTGAGTTGGACGCCAGGGGTTGGAAAAGCCGGGAACTATTCGGTGAAATTTGTTGCGAGCGACGCGGAAAGTTTCGATGATGAAACCGTGATCATCACGGTAACCAAGGCCACCACGTTTCAAGAATCGGCCGGGCAGGTGGTCATGGAGACCGACCATTATGATGGGAAGGTCTCGCGCAACGGGAAGGATTGGGTGTTCCAGACCAGCCGGACAGGGTTCTCAGGATCCGGGTACCTGATCTCATCGCCGAATACCGGGGTGACCTATAACACCGGCTATCTCACCAATAGCCCTGAACTCATCTACCGGGTTAAATTCACCACGACAGGGACTTATGCTGTTTGGGTGCGGGGTGTTGGGCCAACCGGAAACGACGACTCCTTGCATGCTGGTGTTGATGGGACCGGTCCAAGCTCAGCCGATCGCATCTCAGGATTTAGCACGACCAATTGGAGCTGGACCCGCTCGACCATGGACGGGCCGGTGGCCACCGTGGTCGTTGCTACTCCAGGGATCCATACGATCCATCTGTGGATGCGCGAAGACGGGTTGCTCGCCGACAAGCTGCTGCTGCGGACGAACAGTTCGTCGACGCCCCCATCCGGGGCTGGGCCGGCGGAGAGCCCTCGATCATAAGAAAGTGACCGACGATTGACCGCGTGGCGCATTTCAGGTAGCATGAACAGACTTTCTCACAGGAATCTATAGGAGGTCTACCATGGCATCCGTGACGACGTCAGATCCACCGCAAGAACGGCAGGGCGCGATCACCCTCAAGGGCAATCCAGTGACCTTGGTCGGCCCGCAGATTCAGGTCGGGATGAAAGCCCCAAACTTCCAGGTCATCGCCCACGATAGCGCTCCAGTGACCCTGGCCGACTCGAAGGGAAACACCCGGCTCATCAGTGTCGTGCATTCGGTTGATACCGGGATCTGCGATGCACAGACCCGACGGTTTAACCAAGAAGCGGCCAAACTGCCCGGCGTCGAGATTCTGACCATCAGCATGGATCTGCCGTTTGCGCTGAAGCGGTGGTGTGGCGCTGCGGGGGTCGACAAGGTCAAGGTCCTTTCAGATCATCGCGAGGCCTCGTTCGGTCGAGCCTACGGCGTCTTAATTAAGGAAGCGAGATTGCTCGCCCGCGCGCTGTTCGTGATCGATCCACAGGAGGTGGTGCGCTACGTTGAGTACGTGCCAGAGGTTGGTTCGCACCCGAACTACGACGCCGCCCTGGCCGCCGCGCGGCAGTCCGCAAAGGCCGTATAGCGAACATTGACCAGTCTGATGTTGGCCGGTCACTGGTGATGGACCAGTGACCGGTTTTTGTCACCCAAGGAAGCCTGTCATGATCTGCTGGTTCCGCGCATGCGCGGTCGCGATCCGGCTGGCGTGGCCTGACCTGCTGAGGCCGTGGCAGTCTCCGTTGCTGCGCTGGCGAATGGAAACCTACGGCATGCTTGACGAACAGGGTCGACTGCTGCACGCGGCCGACATCACCCCTCGCCGGCTTGTCCAATTCCTCGTCCAGAATCGTCAGGCGCTGTGGCGCTTCTTGCGCTGGGCCGCCTCTCTATAGGTACATCCCAAGCACCACGCACCACATCCAAAATTCCAAATAAGCCCCAAACTCCAAGTACCACATTCCAAACGTTTGGAGCTTGGTGCGTGAAATCTATTTGGATGTTGGGATGTGGTGCGTGGTGACATTCTTGTCCCGCCCTTCACCGCCCTTGTAGGCGTCAGGTATACTTATCCTAACGTGTTGTTAAGGACGCTTAAAACATGATGGCGGATATTACAGTTGAGCCGGTGACGACGACGCTGATTCCCGGCGACATCTCGATGCGTCCCCAGGTCCGAGCGACCGCCGGATCCAACCCGCTGTCGATTCCAGCCGCCGGGCAGATTCTGTTTCAGATGTTGCGGGTCTGGATTGTCGGTCTGGTCGTGTTCGGGTATGTCTTGGGATTGACCTATGGGATGCTCGTGTGGCTGATGAATGGACGCCAGTGGTTCTATACGCAGGTGATGTACGCGATTGGGGTGCCAGTGATCGGTGGACTCTTTGTGGTGTACCTGCCATGGTTGCGCTACCGGCCGGTGCACCAGGCGCTTCGTGTCTGGGCGGGCGGGGAACCGATTGACCGGGCCCGGTGCACGATGGTGTACGAACGCGCGCTGCGGATGCCCTGGTGGGTGGCCAGCGGCGCGGTCATGGCCACGCTGATCGGCTATTGTCTCGGGTCCGGTGTGGTGCATGTGATCGCGGACAAGCCGATGGTGGAATTCCTCAAGACACTGCCGGCGATCCCATTCGTCGGCGGTCTGCTGGGAGCGTTCTGCTATTTCGGGACGACCCGTGCGCTCCATCCGGTGGTCACCTGGTGTAGTGTCCAGTTGCGGCATGTCCGTCCAGTCCACCCGGTGCCGCTCGGCGTGAAGTTTTTTACCACGACCTGCGTGCTAGCCGTGGCCGCCCTGTCCTTGCTGCAACCGACCGCCTATACGCTCGGCCAAATTATCACCGAGCAACATCTCATGAAGTACAGCCAACTACGCCTGCTGGTGACCGCCGGCCGGGTAGGCACCCTGACCGAAGACTGGGTCACCGTGTTGACCCAAGAAGGGGTCGGCGCGCATGGCTATGTGTTTGCCATCGATCCTCAAGGGAACATTCTCACGCCGCATCCGCGCGGCTACACGCACATCGCGCAGGAACGGTTCTTCGAGCTGAACCGGTATCTCAACAGGGCCAACAGCGCCAGCGGCGCCTGGGTGGACCGCGTCGGCCATCACCGAGTCGTCGCCTTTGCCCGCACCGCAGATCCCAACAAGATGTTGGTGTCCGTCTCGTTTCCGATCGACCACACCATCCCGCTGCGGCATTTCGCTCGGCTCTCCTGGGTGGTGGTGTTCGAAGTCATCTTCCTGGTGATCCTCTTTGGACGGTACTACACCCGCGGCATTACCACGCCGTTGGCTGAGTTGCGCCAAGCGGCCCAGCGAATCGCGGAATACGGGGACCTGTCGCAATTTGTGCCGGTGTCCACCAATGACGAGCTCGGAGAGCTCGCGCGCTCGTTCAACCGGATGGTGGAGGAGCTCCAGGCGTCCAAGGCCGAGCTGGAGGAGTACACGCGCCGCCTGGAGCGGTCCACGCAGGATCTGTCGGCCGTCAATCAGGAGATGGAGGATCTGCTCCGTGTCGTGTCGCATGATCTGCGGGCTCCGCTGATTAATATCCAGGGATTTTCAAAACGACTCGAACCCGTGATGCGGGAGACGGTCGCGATCTTAGAGCGCGTGGGGGCGGCGCCACACGAGGCTGGTCTCCAGCAGCAGCTCGCCGGGTATCGGGAGCAGGTCCACGGGCGGTTCACCGAGTCGCTGCGATTTATCTCGAAGAGTGTGGAGAAAATGGACACGCTGTTGTCGTCATTGCTGGCGGTTTCGCGCGTGGGTCGCAAGGCCGATCCGGTGCAGATCAACGACCTCAACGAGATTCTCGATGATGTGCTCGCGACCTTTGATCATCAGCTCAAAGAGAGCGCGATTCAGATCCTCCGGCACCCCCTGCCCCGTGAGGTCGCCTGCCGACGCAACGAAATCAACCAGGTGCTCTCCAACATCATCTCGAACGCGATTAATTACATGGGCGCGACCGATCGTCGGTTCATTGAGGTGGGGGGCGCCGAGCATGCCGACTATGTGGAGTGTTTTATCCGGGACACCGGCGTCGGAATCCGACCGGAGGATCACGAGCGGGTGTTTCAGATGTTCACGCGGTTGCAAGCCGTCGATGTGCCTGGCGAGGGTGTGGGGCTCGCGTACGTGAAGAAAATCCTCCGCTCGCATGGCGGGCGCATTTGGGTGGAATCGAAAGCTGGGCAGGGGAGCCTCTTCGTGTTCACACTACCGAAAAGCCGTCAGACCTAAGGGGGAAAGAATGATGCTGCCGAAGCAATCGGTGCTGATCATGCTCGTCGAAGATGACGAGGGCCACCGGCTGCTGATCCGGGAAAATCTGCGCGCGGCCGGCGTCGTCAATCAGATGGTCGAGATGCGCGACGGCCAACAGGCGCTGGATTATCTCTACCATCGCGGCGCGTACCAAGATGCGAACAAGTGTCCGCGGCCTGGCCTCATCCTGCTCGACATCAAGATGCCCAAGATTGACGGGATGGCCTTGCTGGAGAAAGTGAAATCGGATCCCCACCTGCGCACGATCCCCATTCTGATGCTGACGTCGACAAGCGATCAAGTGGAAGTCAACCGATGCTATTCCTTGGGAGCCAATAGTTACGTGGTGAAGCCTGTGCATTATGAGGAGTTTCAGCAACGGGTCAAGTCATTGGGGCTGTTTCTGGATATCGTGCGGTTCGCAGACTGACGAGCGGTGATGGCGACAACCATTCCAATCAGCGTGCTGCTGTTTGAAGACGACGAAGGCCAGGCCTTCCTAACGAAGGAGGCCTTAGAGAAGGAAAGCTTTCTCGTCGACGTGTGCCGGACCGGCCGAGAGGGCCTCAGCCAGCTCCTGACGAAGGAATACCACGTGTACCTCATTGATATGAAATTACCGGATATCTCTGGAGTGGATGTGCTGCGACGCATCAATACCATCCGGCCGGGCGCGGTCTCGGTCATTGTGACCGGGCACGGCGATGAACTCGCGGCGGTCGAAGCCATGAAGTCCGGGGCCTATGAGTATATCGTCAAGTCCCCGTACATGGGACATCTGGCCGCGTTACCGTTGGTGATCCGCGAGGGGTTGCAGCGTCGGCACCTCAAGGATGAGCGGGAGCAACTGCAAACCGAAGTCTGGGAGCATGCGCGGCTATTGGAGGAACGCAACGCCGAGCT
>JAHFGT010000049.1 GCA_023247275.1 Candidatus Omnitrophota bacterium | reverse complement strand
GGCAGGGGACTTTGTTAGACTACCCGCAGCGGATGGATTGAAATCGGTGAAACAGGAGGTGGAGGATGTGGGGGGGGCGAGTCGTGCTGGCGGTGGCGGCCACCGCCGTTCTCAGCGGATGCGCGCATAGCCGGGTGCGGCAGGACATGTCGCGGCTGCAGCAACAAATGGGAATCATCGATGAGCGCGTGACGCAGCTGGAGCGCACGAGCCTGAGCGGGTTTTCGACCGGCTCAACCACTGGGCCTGTGGAGACCGGATCAACGGCGACCGAGCCGAACCCATCGCCGATGCGCCACGCGCGCACCGGGACCGCGACGACCGCATCGACGGCGTCGATCAAGCCATCGACCCGAGAAATCCAGAAGGCGTTGAAGAACGCAGGATTCTACCAGGCCAGTGTGGATGGCAAAATGGGCCCGCAGACCCGGGCCGCGGTGAAAGAATTTCAGCGGGTCCACGGATTGCATGATGACGGAATTGTTGGGCGACAGACCTGGAGTAAGCTGCGCGCCTACGTTGATCTGGCAGAGACCGGCGGAGACGTGCACGCGGCCGAGCCGCTGAAATAATTTCACCTGCGCAGGCACGGTTCATGCCAGGCTTGGCGACGGGGTCAGGTCATGCGATGGACAACCGGATGGTGGGTGCTGATGGTGTCGCTGGCTGCCGGCTGCGGCCTGCGACAGGTCCGGCAGCCCGCGCTAAGTGCGGCGCAACGCCCACCGGCGACTTCGGTGCCAGCGCCCTTATCGACGCCAGGAGCCGGTGCCGGCGTGTTGTGGAACGAACCGTTCGATTTGTTGGATCCGACCCGGTGGCGACAGGTTGAGATCAAAGGGCGGACGCAGTACGACATCATCGAGATTGACGGCGAACACTGCCTCAGGGCAACGAGTCAGGCGAGCGCGTCGATTCTGCTGACCGAAGTCCAGTTTGATCCAAAAGCGTATCCCTGGCTGTCGTGGCGGTGGCGGGTTGATGAGCTGGTCAAGGGCGAATCGCTCGAGCACAAGCGCGGGTCGGACTGTGCGGCGCGGGTGTATGTCTATTTTGATACGCGCGGTTTGCCATGGCAAAAGCGCAGTCTGGATTACGTTTGGTCAGGCCTGTTGCCGGTTGGTCAGGTCCTGAGTAGCGCATTTTCGGACCAATCGAAGATTGTGGTGGTCGAAAGCGGTTCTGGTGCGCTTGGCCAGTGGCGCCAAGGTGCGCGCAATATTGCAGCGGACTACCGTCAAGCGTTTGGGGGCGATGTCCCGCGAGTCCTTGCCGTCGGCGTGATGACCGATACCGATAATACCGGGTCGAGCGCGCTCGCGTACGTTGACGACATCACGATCAGCGGCCGACGGCCGAACGCCCGCGGAGCTCGTTAACCACTTCTGTTGGAGGACGACACCAGATGTCATCTGTTCGCCTTGTCGCGGTCGTCATGTTGGTGGGATGTGGCGCGGCTGGGTGCGCCACACCGATGTCCTCGACGACAGCAGCCCCTGCTGTTGTCGCAACGATCGGTGACCCGGCCAGCGCGCAATGGACAGCGACGACGTGGGAAGCGGTGTCGACCCCGAAACATCGAGCGGTCCTGGAACATGCGCAGCTCAAGACGCTCGTTGGCGAAGTCGTCGACGTCAGCTGCTTTCTCCAACTGAACAAGCGCGGCGAAGCGCACATCCCGTGCGGCCAAAAATGCGTGCGCCACGGTCAGCCGATCGGGATCGTCACCGATGACGGCGAGCTGTACCTTGTCATCCCGGAGGAACATCATCCACGGCGCGACGGGCAGGTAAACATCACCGAGCGCTTTGCTGAGCTGATGGGTAAGTGGGTCCGGGTCACCGGTATGCTGACCAGCTACCATGATTACCGCGGGGTCTTTGTTCGCACCCTGACCGACCAACGCTAAGTCTTCCACCCCCTTCACCCGCGCCCCTGATGGCGTCCACGCAAACCGTCCTGCTCGGCAGCCTGGGACCAGCGACCAAACGTGCGGTGAGCCAGTTGTATGATCAGCGAGCGATCAAGCGATTGTGGGAATCGGATGCCAGCCTGTGGAGCGCAGACCCTGACGTGCAGGCGACGATTCGTCAGCGGCTCGGATGGCGCCAGATGATCGAGGTCATGGCCCGGCAGACCGATGAGTTGCAGGCGTTGCGACAAGAGGTGCGTGGCGCTGGCATCCGACGGGTGCTGCTGCTGGGGATGGGCGGCAGTGGACTGTTTGCCGAAGTCTGCCGGCAGATCTTCGGTGTGGAAGGCGACGGCCTGGAGTTGCAGGTCTTGGACACGACCGATCCGACCGCGATCCGGGCCGCCCATCGGCAAGGACCCCTCAAGCAACTCCTCGTCCTGGTGTCGAGCAAGTCCGGGACGACAAGCGAGACGGTAGCGCTCTCAACGTACTTCTCTCACGCGTTCGAATCGGCTGGCCTGTCGCCGGGTAAGCACTGCATCGCGATCACCGACGAAGGGACCCCACTCGCGCAGCAGGCCCACCAATCCGCGTATCGTCGAGTGTTGATTCATGGTGCCCAGACCGGCGCCACCGTCGGTGGCCGATTTTCCGCCTTGACCTATTTCGGATTAGTCCCAGCCGCGTTGCTCGGTGTGGATGTTGATCAACTGCTCCGGCGGGCTCAAGAGGCGCTGGCCCGATATGGGCCGACGGGTGGGATGGAGAGCAATCCGGCCGCGCAGCTGGCGGCGGTGCTCGCCGCCGCCGCTCAAACTGGCCGCGATAAGCTCACCTTGCTGTGCGGACCGGCGCTGGCTAGTTTCGGCACGTGGGCCGAACAGCTTGTCGCGGAAAGTACCGGCAAACAGGATCAGGGGATCGTGCCGATTCAGGGTGAGCCGGTCCAGATGCCCTCCGCGTATCATGCCGACCGGGTGTTTCTCGAGCTGCAAGTGGAGGACGCGTATGACAAGACGGTCGAGCGGCATGCCCACGCGTTGGCCGAAGTCGGCCATCCGGTAGTGCGCCTGGTGTGGCATGACCGATATGATCTCGGCGGGGAAGTGATTCGCTGGTCGGTGGCCACTTCCATCGTGGGCGTCCTGTTGGGAGTCAATCCGTTTGATGAACCGAGCGTGACCGAGAGCAAAGACCGGACCAGCGCGCTGCTCCAGGCCTATGCGCGCGATGGTCGACTCGCTGAGCCATCCGAGCCCATCTTCCTTGATGAGCAGGTGGCGCTGTACGGCCCATCCCCATCCGAGGTCGGACGATCGCTCTCGATGACCCAATGCCTCGCAGCATGGTTTCAACAGCGCCGAGCCAACGACTATCTGGCCCTACTGTCGTTTCTGCCGCAGACCGTTCATCTGGAGGCGGGTATCCACGCGCTACGGACGCATCTGTTCCGCGAGCTGGGCTTGGCCACGGTGGTCGGATATGGACCACGGTATCTCCACTCTACCGGACAACTCTTCAAGGGTGGAGCTGATCGCGGCCTCTTTCTGATGCTGACCGCCGACGAAACCGATGATCTGCCCATCCCCGGCGAACCCTGGAGCTTCGGTGTCCTGAAGCGCGCCCAAGCGCTTGGCGATTTTCAGGCGATGCAGCAACGCGGCCGGCGCATACTGCGCGTGCACGTGCGTCGGGATCTTGACACGGCGCTCCAGCGGCTGACCGCGGCGATTGATGAGGCCGTGGCTCGGGTCGTCCGTCGGTGAGAATGTTGTAGGTCAAAAGCCGAAACAGTCCTTGGTGTGCGGTGTGAGGTAGACGGTGTGACAACGAGTTCACCTCACACCCCACACCGAGCGTGACAACAAGGGCTTTGGTTTTTCTTAGGTTTGGACATGAAGATCTGCTCGTTTGTCCCCAGCGCCACGGAGATCCTGTTTGCCCTCGGTCTGGGTGATTCGATCGTCGGGGTTTCGCATGAATGCGACGTTCCCGCCGAGGCGCTGACCAAGCCGCGCCTGCTGTCCACCGTCGTCGATCAGCAACGCATGACGAGTGAACAGATCGATACGCTAGTGCGAACCTCGCTGGCGCACCACCAGAGCCTGTACCGTGTGGACCAGGCCGGCCTGCGCGCCGCTGCGCCTGAACTGATCATCACCCAGGATCTGTGCGAGGTGTGCGCGGTCGATACGGCTGTGGTCACGCAGGCGCTGCACAGCCTGCCGTATCGCCCCGCCGTGATTTCGTTGCATCCACATACGCTCGCTGACATCTTGGACGATATCCGCCGCATTGGGGAGGCCGCTGGGCGGCAGGCGCAGGCCGGCAGGCTCGTCGAGTCACTACGCGCACGATTGGCGACGGTCCAACAACTGGTCGACGGGCAACCCAGGCCTCGCGTTTTTTGCTGCGAATGGTTTCAGCCGTTGATGGCCAGTGGTCATTGGGTGCCAGAGCAGGTCACGCTGGCCGGCGGCGAAGAAGTGATCGGGCGCGCCGGCGGACCGTCTGGCTATGTCACGTGGGAATCCATCGAGGCGGCGGCACCTGAGGTCATCGTGCTGATGCCGTGCGGATTTTCACTCCAGCGCGCGCACCACGAACTGGCTGTGCTGACCCGTGCGCCAGCCTGGCGTCGGCTGCCGGCGGTCCGCACCGGCCAGGTCTACCTGATCAATGGTCCGGCCTATTTCAATTGTTCAGGTCCTCGTCTAGTGGATGGCGTCGAACTGCTGGCCGCGCTGCTGCATCCGGATTGTTGCGCTGCCCCCACGGGGACCGCCACGCATTTCCTGCAGGTGGTCTCAGAGAAGAAATAAGTGGCTGTCTCCGATGTGCTCCGATGGGCTCCCAGAGTTGGCATGTCGTCGGTCGCTTCGATATAATAGAACCTGACGCGAAGACTTAGGAGGAGCGATGTGTTGGGATCGTGTTATTGATGGGGAGTTTCCTGCCGTCGTGCGGCAACGTCAACCAATTCGGCCAGAGCCCCTCTCGGTTGGTGAGGTGGATCAGGCGGCTCGGTTGTCCGACCCGCCAATCCTTGTGACAGCCGCCAGCGTCATCGAACGCTGAGCCGGTTCGCCC
Source organism: Candidatus Omnitrophota bacterium (assembly GCA_023247275.1). GTDB lineage: Bacteria > Omnitrophota > Gorgyraeia > Aquiviventales > Aquiviventaceae > JAHFGT01. The sequence goes on along the minus strand of JAHFGT010000049.1, from coordinate 8,442 downwards.
CGTACCACGGAAGCCTCGCGTGGCAACGCGGGGAAAAATGTGTAGAGGACGCCAAGCGGTTTCAAGAATCCGGGGCTGTAAACCGTGGGACCGGGTTCGCACGCCAACCAGGCGCTTGACCCTCACGTCATGGATACCGCCTACGCCTATCAATACCTGCTCATCGGGTTGTTGACCGTTGCGGCCATCGGGTTCGGGGTGGCCCCGCTGGTGCTGGCTCGGTGTGTCGCCCCGAACAAGCCAAGCCCAACGAAGCTGGCGCCCTACGAATGTGGGATGGAGTCCAGCGGCGACCCGTGGATTCCGTTCAACGTGCAGTTCTACATCTACGCGCTGTTGTTTGTGGTGTTTGATGTGGAGGTCGTGTTCATCTATCCCTGGGCGCTGGTCTGGAAAGATTTCGGCCCGGCGATGCTGGTCGAGATGGTGCTGTTTCTCGGCATCCTTGGTGTCGGCCTGGCGTATGCGTGGAAGAAAGGCGCCCTAGAATGGAAGTAATGCTAGACATCAGACTTCAGGCCGCAGACTTCAGAAAAATCGTCTTTCGGGACGTACTTGTCACTTGTCACTTGTCGCTTGTCACTGGTTGTTATGGCTATTGACCAAGGGTTACAGAGCGAGCTGCAAAAAGAAGGCGTCTATGTGACCACCTGGGACAGGCTGGTCAATTGGGGGCGGGGCAATTCCATCTGGCCGCTCCAGTTCGGGCTGGCGTGCTGCGCGATCGAGATGATTGCAACCGCAGCGTCCCGGTATGATATCGCCCGCTTCGGCTCAGAGGTGTTCCGCGCTTCGCCGCGTCAGGCCGACCTGATGATCGTCGCCGGCACGGTGACCAAGAAAATGGCGCCGCAGGTCGTGCGGCTGTACAACCAGATGGCCGAGCCCAAGTATGTCATTTCGATGGGCGCGTGCGCGACCTCCGGCGGGCCGTTCCACAAGGGCTACAACGTGCTCAAAGGCGTGGATCGCGTGATCCCGGTCGACGTCTATATCCCTGGCTGCCCGCCGACGCCACAGGCGTTGCTTGAAGGGTTGATGAAGTTGCAAGAGCGGATCAAGCGGCGGTCGATGGCGCATGAAGTCGGGGAGAGGCAGGACGAATACCTGGTGCCAACGCTCGGCGACTCTGGGCTGGTCCCGCGATACAACCCAAGTGTCTGGCAGCCACCGGCCGGGCCAGGGCTTGAATGGACTGCGACCGTCCCGCCAAAGACTGAGACATAAGATCGGAGACAACAGCCGTTGTCAGACATCAGACCCCAGACTTCAGTAAAAGAAAACTACGTGAAAGCCCGGCCAAGCATTTGCCCAGGGTTTTTTGGGTTCTCCTGAGGTCTGAAGTCCGAGAGTCCCATGACACTTCCAGCTCCTGAGGAACTCAGAACCGCCCTGGAGCAGCTCTTGCCAGGTGTATCGCTGAGCGTTGACGGCAGCGCACTCATCGTGCAGGACAAAGATCTGCTGACGGTCTGTCGTTGCTTAAAGAGTTCAGATCGATTTGGCATGGAGTATGTCGCGAACCTGACCGCGGTGGATTACCCGACAGAGCAGCTCATCGTGATGGTCTACCATCTGTATTCGATGGCGAAGAAACATGGGCCGATCACCCTGAAGGTCAAGCTGCCGCGGGCGAATCCGGTCGTCGGGTCATTGACCCCACTGTGGCGGGGCGCTGAATTCCAGGAGCGGGAAGTCTATGACTTGTTTGGCGTGAAGTTCGACGGGCACCCAGACCTACGCCGCATCCTGCTCTGGGACGAATTTCAAGGTCATCCGATGCGCAAAGACTACGTTGTCGAGGATCAAAACGTGCTGGAACGCAGCAGCGCCTCGGCTAGCGGAGGGAGCGAAGGTATCGCTTCACCTCGTCATGAAGGCCAACCATAACAAACGAAACGAGGCCTTCTCGCTCGGCCCACACCAGACGAATAGCTTGTGTCACGCGCGCTTCGAAGATCTTTTCAGCGCCTCGAGCGTAGAGGAGCTTGATCCTCAAGCCAAATAACGCATGGCGGGTGGCGTAGTAGGAGCGGATTTCCTGGTCGGTTTTCAGGACGAGCGCCTGGTCATCATGGGAACAGCGGTCGAACCGCTTGAGAAAGCGCTGCTTGTAAAGAAACGGCATCACCGCCGCTTCGCACGCTTCTTGAGTACCGACGCCGCGGCGCGTTCATCAGCGACGATATCGCCTGGCTGTACGGTGAAGGCCTCATTGAGCAGGGCATCGTAGGATTCGGGTGCAATACGTTCCTCGACGTCCACAGGCTTGAGGATAATGACGCCGTTGAGGTAACTGACATCAAGGTAGTCACGTCCGGCTTGGAGATGAATGCGTTCAACAATAGCCTTGGGAATGGTCAACTGGTTGCCGCGCGTGAGTTTTGCGAGCATGGCTGCCTCCTGGTTAATATGAGCATACGTGATATTCACAGAATTGTCAAAAGACAGTTTTCCTTTTAATGGAACAAGCGATAGAATCCCAGCTCCTCGAAATCAGCCTAGGTCCGCAGCATCCCTCGACGCATGGCGTGTTTCGGATGAACGCCACGCTGGATGGGGAAACGATCGTCAAACTCAAGCCAGTCATGGGGTATCTGCACCGCAACCATGAGCAGATCGGCGAGAGCATCAGCTACATCGCGAGTTTTCCGTTTACCGACCGGCTGGACTATTTCAGCGCCATGTCGAACAACTTGGGGCTGGCGATCGCGATTGAGCAGCTTGGCGGCATTCCGGTGTCAGAGCGGGGCGAATATGTCCGCGTCATCATGGCCGAATTGACCCGGCTGGTCAATCACACCGCGGTCACCGGGTTTCTGATCAACGACATGGGCGCGTTCGGCACGCCGCTGTTGTACGCGTTCCGCGAGCGGGAGAAGATTCTGGATCTGTTCGAGGCCGCTTCAGGCTCGCGGATGATGTGCAACTATGTCCGGCCTGGCGGGGTGCGGGAGGATGTGCCGGCTGGGTGGCTGGCGCAGGCGAAGCAGCTGGTCGACGGGTATCCGCGGTTCCTGGATGAGTTTGAGATGCTGTTAACTGACAACGAAATCATCCGCCAGCGCACACAAGGGGTCGGCGTCTTATCGAAGGAACTTGCCGTCAACGCAAGCGTGACTGGCCCGATGTTGCGCGCGACCGGCGTCAATTATGATATCCGGAAGGTCGACGGCTATTCGATCTATCCCCGGTTTGCGTTCAAAATCCCGCTCGGCTCGGCCGGTGATGTGTATGACCGGTACTATGTCCGAATCCTGGAGATGCGTGAGAGCGTGAAGATCCTGCAGCAGGCGTTGAAACAGATCCCAGATTCCGGCCCGGCGATCAGCCCGAAAGGGCTGGCGATCGGCAAGGCGCCGCGCACCTTTCGGCCGGCCAAAGGCGATGCGTATGGACGGATCGAGGCGCCGAAGGGGGAGCTGGGATTCTATCTGGTCAGCGACGGCTCGCCGCAACCGTACCGGTACCATGTGCGAGCCCCCAGCTTTGTGAACCTGACCGTGCTCGAGGACATGTGCCTGGGCCAGAAAGTCGCGGACACGATCATCATCCTCGGTTCGGTGGACATCGTGCTCGGAGAAGTCGACCGATGAACCCATCGCAACCAATTCCTCGAACGCCATGGCTTTGATCGGCACAGGGGTGCTCAGCGGCATGGGGGTGGTCTTCAAGACCTTCCTCGAGACGTATCCTTGGGGCCGGGTGGTGCTGCGAACCGTCGGGGTCAAACCCACCAATGGGTTAGTCACCGTCGAATATCCGGATGTCAAACAGCAGCATGCTGAGCGGTTCCGGTATTTTCCATTTCTCGTCTACGACCAGACACCGGACAATCTGCGATGCGTGGCCTGCCGCATCTGCGAGCAAGAGTGCCCGCCGCAATGCATCCACATCATCATGGAGAAGGACGAACAAGGCCGGCCGGTCAAGAATCATGGCCGGACGTTGCCAAAGGTGTTCGATATTGATACATCGGTCTGTATGTCGTGCCGGATCTGCGTCGACGTGTGCCCGTTTGACGCCATCGAGATGGATAACACGTACGAGCTGTCCAGCGAAGGCCGGTTCACGGAGATGATCTACGATAAGCAACGGCTGTTGAAGAGCGACGAGTACTTCCATTCGATCCATCCGGAAGAAGCCGCGGTGGTTGATCAACGGTTGGCTGCGAAGAAAGCGAAAGCCGCTCCGTCAGCACCGTCCCAACCTGGTGCTTCGCCAGCCGCACCGCCTCCAGCGATCTGATGCCACTCTCCCAGGTGTGGCAAGATCTTGACCAACTGTTCGTGCATGCCAAACAGTTTCTCCTTGGGGTCTTGCCTGAGCCATGGCGGCCATGGGCGTCGATGGTGGTGACGATTGGCGTGATCGCGGCCATCGCGCCGGCGATCATGATGTATTTGACGTGGATCGAGCGCAAATTGATCGCCCGGATGCAGAACCGGTTCGGGCCAACGCGCGTGGGCGTCTACGGCTTAGCGCAGCCATTAGCCGATGGACTGAAGATGCTCATTAAGGAAGACATCGTGCCGCGCGGGGCGGATCGGCTGCTCCATACGGTGGCGCCGATCCTGGCGGTCGTCCCCGCGATGTTAGTGTTCGTCATCACACCATTCGGCCGCGGCATGATCGGCGCTGACCTCAATGTCGGGTTGCTGTACTTTTTCGCCATCTCCTCAATTGGGTCCTACGCGATCTTCATGGGCGGGTGGGCCTCGCGCAGCAAATTTTCCATGCTGGGGGCGATGCGGGCGGTGGCGCAAATCATCTCCTATGAGGTGCCAGGTGTCTTGTCAGTCGTCGCCGTCATTATGGTGACTGGGACACTGTCCTTGACCGGCATCGTCGACGCGCAGGCCGACCAGTGGTTCGTGTTCACCCCCTGGGGGTTGGTCGGGTGCCTGATGTTCTTCCTCAGCGGCGTGGCCGAGGTCAACCGCACGCCGTTTGACATGCCAGAAGCTGAGTCCGAGCTGGTCGGCGGATTTCATACCGAATACAGCGGCATGAAATTTGCCCTGTGGTACATGGCCGAGTTTCTCGAGTCGTTTGCGATCTGTGCCTTTACCGTGACGTTGTTCCTCGGCGGCTGGCATGGGCCGAACATCCCCTTTGGTATCGTCGCGGTCCTGCTCGGAATGATCATCGCAACCGGTTCGCGGTTGCCATGGCCGGTGCGTGTGCTCGGAGCGGCGGCAATGGCCGGTGCCTTGGTGCTCTGGGGCCGGCAGCCGATGCCGTCATGGATCTGGTTTTTCACCAAGACCTACGCGCTGATCTTTGTCCTGGTCTGGTTCCGTGGCACCTTTCCACGGTTACGGGTCGACCAGCTCATGGGCCTGGCGTGGAAATTTTTCCTGCCATTGGCCTTGGTCAACATCGTCGCCGCCGGACTATGGGTGCTGATCCCCAATCCAATACTGACCTGGGTCTTGAGTACAACGATCCTCATGGCCAGCGCCTGGCTGCTCGTGCTTGCCAACAAGCCAGCGCCCCTAGCGCGCCGCACCTATGTCCTCGCTGACTGATCGTTTCGCTTGAGTGTCCAGGAGGTGTTGATGTCATCGCCTGCCACACCGCCGCAGAATCCCCCCAGCACCGATGTCCCTCCGACGATCGAATGGCAGCGCAAGCCAGCCGGAATCGACGCCAACCTCAGAGATTACGATTCGGTCGCGAGCACGTTTGACTGGAAAACGGTTGAGCGGGAATTCGACTGGTCCTGGACCCAGAAGGTCAACGTGGTCCACGAAGCGGTGGACCGACATGCGGTCTCGTGGCGCAAAAACAAAATCGCGCTGTACTACACCGACGATGATCGCCGCGATGAGAAGTATACCTTCCAAGATCTGAAGATCCTGACCAGCCGGTTCGCGCATGTCCTCAAGCGGCTTGGGGTCAAGACCGGCGACCGGGTTGGCGTGTTTCTGCCACGGACCCCTGAGTTGTACATCGCGATTCTAGGAATCAACCGGGTCGGCGCGATCCCGGTTCCGCTGTTTGAAGCGTTCATGGAGCAGGCGATCGAAGACCGGCTGGGCAATAGCGAAGCGGTCGTGTGCGTCACGACTCCGGCGCTGAAGGATCGGATCCCTCGCGCCAAGCTCCCAGCCCTCCACCGTCTGATTCTTGTTGGCGCTGCTGGTGAATCAGCCGACCATGAGGTCAGCTACGAGCAAGCGATGGCCCAGGCGCCGGATTGGGTGGAGCCAGCCTGGTTGACGATCGATGACGGGCTGATCATCCACTACACCTCCGGCTCGACGGGAAAATCAAAAGGCGCCTTGCATCGGCAATACGCGATGGTCGGCCATTATCAAACCAGCAAATGGGCGCTCGACTTGCGTGAAGACGATACCCTATGGTGCACGGCAGACCCAGGGTGGGTGACAGGAACCTCGTATGGAATCTATGGTCCGTGGACATTGGGAATTTCCAGTGTCGTGATCGGTGGGCGGTTTGATCCGGACCGGTGGTATCAGACGATCCAGCGCTATCAAGTCACGATGTGGTACAGTGCACCCACCGCGTACCGCATGCTGATGTCGGCCGGAGACGCGCTTCCTCGCCAGTATGATCTCTCCAGCCTGCGCCATATCTGCAGCGTCGGTGAGCCGCTCAACCCCGAGGCGCTGCGCTGGGTGCGCCAGATCACCGGGATTGCGCCGCATGAAACCTGGTGGATGACCGAGACCGGGATGCAACTAATCTGCAACTATCGCAGCTTGGACTTTCCGATCGGCTGCACCGGCAAACCGTTTCCTGGCACCTCTGCCACCGTCGTGGATGATCAAGGCAAGGAGCTGCCCCCAGGCCAGCTCGGCAATCTGGTCGTCAAACCGGGTTGGCCATCCATGATGAAGGAGATCTGGAACAACCCGGCGAAGTATCAGGAATATTTCCGGATCCCTGGTTGGTATGTCAGCGGGGACACCGCGTATAAAGACGAACACGGCTATCTCTGGTACCAAGGGCGGGCCGATGATGTGATCAAGACCGCTGGCGAACGGGTCGGGCCGTTTGAGGTAGAGAGTGCGTTGGTCGCCCACCCGGCGGTCGCCGAGGCTGGGGTGATCGGCAAGCCAGACGAGGTCCGCGGGCAGATCATCAAGGCGTTTATCGCGCTGCGCAAAGGCCACCAGCCGTCAGAACAGCTCAAGCAAGAGATCGCGACGTTTGTGAAGAACCACCTGGCCGCCCATGCTGCGCCCCGAGAAATCGCGTTCGTCGACAAGGTGCCCAAGACGCGGTCCGGGAAGATCATGCGCCGCGTCCTGCGCGCCTGGGACCTTGGCGAACCGGTCGGCGATATCTCGACGATGGAGGAGTGAGTTGGAGATCAACAGCACATTCCGCGAACCGTGTCGAACGTTGAGTTCACGGTTCGCGGTTAACGGTTCACGTTGGTGGAGTGGGCTTGCCATCGCGACGTGTCTTGTGCTGAGTGTGGGCGCAGGAGCCGTGCCGCATGAACAGTGGCAGCCGCCGGTTGAGCGGGTGGCCGCGCCGGACTTCACCTTGCCGCAGCTTGAGGGAAGTCCGGTGACGCTGTCGTCGATGAGGGGCCGCGTCGTGGTGATGGAGTTCTGGGCGACGTGGTGCGGGCCCTGCCGCATGTCGACCCCCTCGCTGGAGGCGATCTATCGCCAAGATAAGGATCGCGGAGTGCAGGTGTTGCTGATCAACGCGGGCGAGTCGGCGCCACCGGTTCGTTCGTGGCTGCGAGGCCGGTACACCGCGCCGGTCCTGCTTGATACCGGGCAGCAGGCGATTCATCTGTACCAGGTGCATGCCATTCCGACGATGGTGATCATCGATCGCACCGGCCGCATCGTCTACCGCAGCGAAGGCTACCGCGGTGGTTTGGAGCGTCGGCTCAACGGGATGTTAGAAACCTTATTGGCAGAACCGACCGCTTCGCATGGCTGACACGCTGCTGATCCAGGATCTCAACGTGATGTGCCGCGTTGGGGTGTTTGAATGGGAGCAGCAGGCGCCGCAACTCATCGCCATCGATGTGAAGCTGGCGATTGACGTCAAGGCGGCCGCGAAGCGCGATTCGGTCAAACAGACGGTCGACTATGGCCGCCTGGTGACGGTGATTCGTCAGCGGGTCGAGCATGCAAGCTATCGTCTGTTGGAAACGCTGGCGGAAGAGGTCGCGACGTTGACGTTGAAGGGATTTCCTACGAATGCGGTCTGTGTCCGGGTGCGTAAGCAGGCGCTGCCAGGGATTGGCTACGCGCAGGTCGAAATCACTCGTGCCAGGCGCGCAAAGTGATTCATTTAGTAACAAGCACCAAATCCCACAGAAATCTCACTATTCAAATTCCGAGCACCCAATAAAAGCACGTTTGCCAGGTTGGTGATTGGTACGCGGTTATTGGTGCTTATTTGGAGCTTGGGATTTGGTGTTTGGTGCTTCTGAGATTGTTGACA
>JAHFGT010000048.1:7697-13483 GCA_023247275.1 Candidatus Omnitrophota bacterium | reverse complement strand
GTAAGAGGCGACCCTCGTGTGTCATGGCGGGCTGACTTATTGTACGACGATCTTCTTCCCTGTCAAAACATGGCGGCTGCGCAATCGGGACAGCCACTTAGAAAACACCAAGTACCAAATGCCAAGCACCAAATAAATTCCAAGCACCAAGCTCCAAACGTTTGGAATTCGGTGCTTGGTATTTTCAAGTAGCTGTCCCCGATGACTTTTGGTAGAGTGAACGATAGCGTCGGAGGTGGAGCATGCGGTTGGCTAGCCGGCTTGTAATTGGGCTCGTCGCTCTTATCCTGCTTGTTCCGTCCACGGTCTGGGCGGATCAAGCGTCGCATCATACCGCGTTCGGCAAACTCACCCGCGGTTTCTTCAATACCGTCACCGGCTGGGTCGAAATTCCCAAACGGATCCACGAGACATCACAAACCTCAGGCGCGGCCGCCGGGTTTACCTGGGGGGTGCTCCGCGGCATTGGCTATGGCTTTGTGCGCACAGCGGCCGGCTTGTACGAGTTGGTCACCTTCCCGGTTCCTGCCCCACCGAACTACGAGCCGGTCATTGTGCCGGAATTTGTGTTCACCGACGAGGTCGGCAATTTCCACAAGTAGCTCGAGCCTTCACCGATCGGTTGTCCTGGCGCTTGTCGCCGTGTCGGTGTGGACACCGCTCAGCTCTGCCAATGGGCTCGCCGGCGGATTGAATACCGAGCGGCTGGACCCTGAACAGTTGCAAACATTGCACGATGTGCTCCAGACGCTCAAGCCAGTCCTCGAACCTCAGCAGCAAAACGGCACCGCGATCCTGCTGACGTGGGATCAACTCTACGCGCCGCTGGCTGCCCCACAGCGCGCGTTTCTCGACGCGTTCCGCTCGCTGGACGCCCAGGCGCTGGGATCGACGGCCCATCATTTTGGCGAGCTGACGGCTGCGCCAGAGGTAGTTCCCGTCGGCCAGCAGATGCTGCACCAGGACCAGGTCAGCCAGCCGCTGCCGCCGCAATATCTGCCGCGAGACGTCCTGCAGGCCTATTCGTCGATGATGGACGCGATGCAGCAACAACTGGGCAAGCGGCTCTACGTCGAGTCCGGTTATCGGTCGCCAGCCTACCAGCTGTATCTATTTCTCGGCTATCTTTCCAATCATGACTATTCGATTCGTGAAACCAATCGGTACGTGGCGCTGCCAGGCCATAGCGAACATGGGTATCCGCCGCGCCAGGCGATCGATTTCATCAATCAGCAAGGAATCAGCGGCGAAAATCATCCGGAAGAGTTTGAAGCGCTCCCGGAGTATGGTTGGTTACAGCAGCACGCACGTGACTTCGGATTTTTCCTCTCGTATCCGCGCAATAACGCCTCCAACACCGCGTTCGAACCCTGGCATTGGCACTATGAGCCGCCCCAGGAGCCGCCTGGCAGACGTCAGTAAGGACAAGAGACGTGGACTGCTCGGGTCGAATTTTCTGATGTCTGAGGTCTGATGTCTCGACCGAGTTTCGTCCGATCGCTCGGATTGACCGACGCGACGATGCTGGTCGTCGGTTGCATCGTTGGCGCTGGAATCTTCCGCAGCGCCGGCGCGATCGCGGGGCATGTCGCGTCCCCGTCCGCTACGCTGGTCCTCTGGCTCCTCGGCGGCCTGCTCTCACTGGGCGGAGCCTTGTGCTACGCAGAGCTCGCCGCCATGTTCCCAGCCACCGGCGGCGACTATATCTTTATCACACAGACCTATGGCCGGTTCTGGGGGTTTTTGTTCGGGTGGACCAAGGTCTTCGTCGAGCGCACCGGCACCATCGCGATCCTCGGCAAAGTGTTCGGCGAATATGCCAGCGTGGTGCTCGGTCTGCGACAGGAATGGACGGTGCAAGTGTTGGCTGCGGCGGCCATTCTCCTGCTGACGAGCGTGAACATCCTTGGGGTCCGATGGGGTAAGTACGCGCAGAACGTGTTTACCGCGCTGAAAATATTTGCTTTGGTCAGCGTCGTGTGCGCTGGGGTCGCAGCGGCATTTCATGCACCACCGGCCCACCCAAGCTGGAGCCTTCCGCCACTCTCAGCATCGCTGGTGCAGTCGGCTGGTGTGGCGCTGGTGTTTGTCCTCTGGACCTACGGCGGATGGACTGAGGCCGCGTATGTGGCCGAAGAGGTGCAGGATCCTTCTCGGAACATCCCGCGGGCGATCATCGGCGGGGTGCTGTTGACCGCGGTGCTGTACCTGTTGGTCAACTGGACCTATCTGTTATGGGTTCCCCTCACCGAGTTAGCGCAATCGAAGACCGTCGCGGCCACGATCATGCAACGGTGTGCCGGACAGGCCGGCGCGCTGTTTATGGCGATCATGATCGGCTGTTCAGCATTTGGCGCGGTGAATGGGTATATTCTCACCGGCGGGCGGATCCTGTACGCGCTCGGTAAGGATCACCCTTTGTTCGCGTGGCTTGGGGCGGTGCACCCGCGGTTTCACACGCCGGCCGGCGCGCTGTGGATCAACGCGCTGGTGGCGATTGGCTTGGTGTGCACCAAGACGTTCGACCAGATCGCCACCTACTCGACGCTGGCGATTACCGTCTTTTTTACGATGGCCGTGTTCGCTGTGATCATCCTGCGCCGAACCCGGCCAGAGTTGCCCAGACCGTACCGCACCTGGGGCTATCCATTCACACCATGGTGTTATGGCCTGTTGATGATCGGGTTCATGGTCAACATCTGCGTCATGGCGCCGCGTGATGCGGTGTTTGGGTTCGGCTTTTTGGCCATCGGGCTGCCACTGTACTGGTGTTCGCAGTCGTTGTGCCGCCCCATCGAGCAACCGTCAGCGGCTGAAGAATCGATCGCATGAACCTGTTTGCCATCGCGGCCGCGGCGGTCGTCTGTTTCATCGGCGGCTATGCCCTGTACGGACGCTGGCTCGCGCGCTTGTTTGACCTCAATAGCCAGCGCACTACCCCAGCGTGCGCGATCAATGACGGGGTGGACTTTGTGCCGGCCAAGGCCCCGCTGTTGCTCGGCCAACACTTTTCCGCGATCGCCGCAGCCGGGCCAATCGTCGGACCGATCTTGGCCGCGGTGTGGTTCGGCTGGCTGCCGACGCTGCTGTGGATCGTGTTTGGTGCCATCTTCTTCGGCGCGGTGCATGACTTCTCCGCCTTGGTCAGCTCGGTCAGACACCAAGGTCGCTCGATCGTCGAACTGGTACAAGAACATCTCGGCCCCCAAGCTCACCTATGGTTTCTCGGGTTTGTGTGGTTGTCGCTGATCTACGTGATCATCGCCTTCACCGACCTGACCAGCAGCTCATTCGTCGAGCCGACCTATGGCGGTGGGGTGGCGACGTCGTCGCTGCTGTATCTGTTCGCCGCCATCGCGATGGGGATCTGTCTCTATCGATGGCGGATGCCGCTGTGGCTGGCGACCGCGATCTTTCTGCCGCTGGTTGGTGTCATCATTTGGTTCGGACAGTCCCTGCCTCTGGTGATCCCTATCACTTGGCCTGTACGTCCTCAAGTCGCCTGGGATATCATCATCCTCGGGTACTGCGGCATCGCGTCGATTATTCCGCTCTGGATTCTGCTCCAACCGCGCGGTTATTTGGGCGGGTTCTTTCTCTATGTGACGCTCGCCGCCGGGGTCATCGGCCTGCTGCTGGGTGGTGACCGAGTGCAATACCCGGCGTTTCTTGGCTGGACCAGCCAGAAAGGCCAGCCGCTGTTTCCGATTCTGTTCGTGACGGTGGCGTGCGGCGCCTGCTCTGGCTTTCACGGCATCGTCAGCTCAGGAACGACGTCGAAGCAGATCGCTCGGGAACCGGACTGCCGCGCGGTCGGCTACGGCGGTATGCTACTGGAAGGGGTGGTCGCAGTCGTCGCGCTCTCGACGGTGATGCTGCTCGCCCCTGGCGATCCATCGGTGCAACAATCGCCGGACCGAATCTATGCCAACGGCCTGAGCCACTTTGTCGAGCGGTTCGGCGTCCATCGAGAGTTTGCGCGTTCGTTCGCGCTGTTAGCCTTCGCGACGTTTATCTATGACACGCTGGATGTGGCCACGCGGTTGGGGCGGTATATCTTTCAGGAATTGACCGGATGGAAAGGACGCGCAGGGAGTATCGGCGCCACACTCGCAACGTTAGCCCTGCCCGCGCTGAGCATGACCTGGACGATGAAGGACGCAAGCGGGGCGATCGTACCGGCATGGAAACTGTTCTGGACGCTGTTCGGGACGTCCAATCAACTGCTGGCCGCGCTGACGCTGTGGACGATCACGGTCTGGCTGCGACGCACCAACCGGCCAGCGCTGGTCAGTGCGGTACCAGCCGCCTTCATGCTGGGCATGACCCTCTGGTCGCTGACGCTCACGATTGCTCCATGGGCCCAGAGCCTGTTCGCCGGGCATGTCACGCTCAACGCCAACGCCCTCATCGCCCTCATTTTGTTCGCGCTCGCTGCGCTGGTGTTCGCGCAGAGCCTACGCGCCCTTCCCAGACCGCAGTCCTCAGACTAGGTCACATCTGCTGGCATTTCCGGTCGATCAGCACGGCACCGCAACTCGGACACACTCAGCGTGCTGTCGCCCTGCCAAGTAGTTGGATCTCCCTTGCGATATCGTCTGTCGAATAGCTGGATTGGAATCCTTGCTCGACGAGATACCGTTCCATTTCCCACAGGGTCAGCCCGGCTTGATGCGCAGCTTCGGAGAGCGTCCACTCGCCCCGCCGGTATTTCGTGACAGCCTTGTCCTTCCGAAGATTGCTATAGCCCAGGATCACCAATTTTCTGATGATTGTGCTTCGGTCCTCCTGATCTTCTTTGCTTAATTGCTCGATCTGTCTCAGAAGCTCTTTCGGTAACCGAACGCCGACCGCTTCCTGCCTCACTTTCATGTAGCCTCCAGAAGGATACGATCAATGACAGCACTACTGAGCCATCCAATGGTTCTGAGTTCCGTGAGACTGTCGCGAAGTTTCTGTTTATCGATCACCCGCTCTTGATACAGCTTCAGCACGATCGCCGGGGTTCCGATCAGCTGAAGATCCAAGACAACCCGTTTCTTCCGCACGCTGTCATCATCACTTGCCAGATACGTTGCCTGCTGCTGCCAATACAACGCCGCAGCTTCCGCCTCGCCGCGCTGGATATTCAGCTCCTTGGCCCGCTGGAGCAGCCGTCGGTCTCTTACCCGTTTCACAACGAGATTCTTGGTGCTTACCAACGAGTCCACTAGCGAAGCATCTGCATAGCCTCGCTCCTTGCCAACGAGCACTTCGTCACGGACGCTCTGTGGAATCAGCACTTCACCGAAATAGGTACAGCTTTTCTCCAGCAATGACATCTTCGCCAAATGGATCACGACCATGGTCTCCATGACGATCATTGTATTATATTGTGCACATGGTGTAACACAACACGACTATGGAGGGGTTCGCTAAGTCAAGTGGGGAAGCATGGCTTTACGTAGGGAGGACGAGGGCGCACGTGACGTCGTGGATGATACGCTCGACATCCTGTTGGGTGACGCCATGATAGTGCCGGTAGTCAGGAAACACCATCACGTTCGGGCCTTTGGCGCACAAATCTTGGCAACCGGATTGACTGACCCGGACTAATCGAGAGAGCCCCATCGATTTGATCCGCGCCTTCAAGGCGGCCGCGATCGGTTCGCTGTCTTTCGCGGCGCAGCAGGTCTCAGGGGACTCGCGCCGGTTCACGCAGACAAATAAGATCTTCTGAAACGGAACAACTTCCTGTTTCATTCGGCGACAAGCGACAAGTGACACATCACAAGTGACAAGCAAGC
>JAHFGT010000048.1:0-7597 GCA_023247275.1 Candidatus Omnitrophota bacterium | reverse complement strand
GAAGCCTCAAACCGAAACGTTTGGTGATTACTCGTCATGTAGAATGCCGTAGTGGCGTAGCTCCTGTTGCAGCTGTTGGCTGGTTTCAAATCGCATCGCGGTCAGTCCGAGCCGCTGGCCGGCCTCCACCATCTCTGGACGATCGTCGATATAGAACACCTCTTGGGGCCGCACCCCGATCCGTTTGAGCGCCAACTGGTAAAAGGCCGGATCCGGCTTGCGTAACCCGACATCGCACGACGCCACCCAGTCGGCCAGTACCGACAGCGACGACACCTGTCGGCGAATGTACGCCAGATGCAGGACGTTGGTGTTACTCAGCGCGATGAGCTGATACCGCTGATGGAGCTGTTGCGCGATGGCTGTGACGTCCGTCTTCTCCCGAAAGACATCGTTCCAGGCTGCGACAAACCGCTCGTAGCTCCAGGGCAGCTTCAATCGCTGTTGCAGCCCATCAAAATACGCTTCCGGCGTCATCCAGCCCAGCTCGAACGGCAACAACAGCTCCGGATGGTAGACCACCTCTTGCACCTGCTCGAACGAACAACCCAAGAGCTGGGCCACCTGATGGACCAGCCGGTCTGATTCCACGTCGACCACCACGCCTCCCAGATCAAAAATCCCCAGACGATACGCGCTCATCCCTCACTGGTGGTTGTCAAGGTGGATCGTATCCGATCGCTGTCGCGCGCACAAAAACGTGACGAGATAGTCGGTCAGATGCCGGGTCAGCAGAAAATTCTGCCGCACATGCTCCCGGCCATTCTCGCCAAGCCGCTTGGCATACTCCGGACTATTGAGCAGTTGCCGGATGGCGTACGCCGCTCCCTCGATGCTGTGGACCAACAGGCCGCTATATCCATGCTTGACCTGCAGCGGGATCCCACCGACCGCCGAGGCCACGACCGGCCGAGCCTTCCACAGCGCCTCAGACACGGTCAGCCCAAACCCTTCCCGGAGCGACTTCTGCACGACCACCGCTGAGGCTCGTTGGAGCGCATTGATCTCGATGTCGCTTTGGGGTGGCAGCATCAACAGATGGATTTCAGGATCATCCTTTGCCCGCTCGCGCGCCAGCGCCAACACCTCTTCAGCTTCAGGATCATCGGTCGCTGGCCCGCCCGCCAACACCAGCCGGCATTTGACCGACCGGCGGACACGCCGGAACGCGTCGATCACGCCTAACGGATCCTTTAAATAATCAAACCGCGACACCTGTGTGACGATCGGCCGGTCGCGCGGGATCTCGAGCCGGCGCAGCACCTCGTCGATGACCGACGGTTCGAGTTCCCGGTTCTTATCGCTCAGCGGATCGATCGATGGGGCGATCAAGACTTGCCGCATCGCCAACCGTTGCACAAATGCCGGCGCTGAATAGACCGCTGCGTCGTATTGCAAGATGTACGGCTGGAGAAATCCCCAGACGCCAGGGTGTGGGCGCGACACATCGATATGGCATCGCCACACCCAGGTGGCGTCAGGTCGGCGCGCCCGGCCATCGACGAGTGTCAGCGGTTGCGGATCATGGATGAACACCACGTCATCATCGAGTGTGAGCTTGCGCGCATTGTGCCGTCCCTGCTCCAGGAACACCTCGAACATGTCCGGGGTAATCGATTCCTGCTTGCCATGGAGCGCGTTGTGAAACTTCTTCGTCACCTTATAGAACGGGTCCGAGCCTTCGATGACCTCCCATCGCACACGGATCCCCATCTCCAGAAGGATCGGGACCATGCGACTGAGAATCTCGGCCACGCCGCCGCCCACCCGAGTGGAGTTCACCATGACCACGCGTTTGCCGCGGAAATACCGCGCAAGCTGCCGCAGCTCCTCGATCGCGCTGGAGCCAATGATCGGCTCGTACTCAGTGAGCGTCGCGCCGTGGCTCTGGGTCATCCCGATCCAGTTGTTGACGCACTAACGATACCAAAAGCGCTCGCAGCGTTTCCAGCGTGTGCGCGTACGGGTCCACCGCCGCGGTTTCCTTCGCCAATTCGGTCTGCCCGAACTGCTGCTCAAGCCAGATCGCGAAGTCGTTGGTCGGCCGGCCCAGGCGCAGCCGCGAGTCAAACACGTGGTAATAGAGCGAGTAGACCGTCACCCGCTGCAGCGAGTCTGCGAACTCTTCCAGCGTCCACGCGCTCCACGGCGTCGGCACCACGACATGGATCGACTTGACGAAATGGAACTCTTCGCCTTCAGAGGCGAACTTGAATCGCGCGATCGGGTGCTGCTTGAGGTAGGAATCGATCGTCTCGATGACAGCGTCCCGTAGACTCTGCAACGACGCATGCTGCATCGTATCGATGCTCGCCAACAGCTCACCGAGCGGTTCCTCTCCGAGCACTTCCGTGACCCAGTACGCGAAGTCGTTGGTCGGTCCTGGCGTGAGATAGTGGTGGCTGAGCAAGAAATAGTGCGTGTGATGATAGAGGCAACCGTCCGGCACCTGGCGCAACCAGTGGAGTAACTGCGGCAAGGTGGCGGCGCGCAGACCCGTCGCTTCCTCCAGGATGAAGCTGGTATAAAACTTAAACGGCGTCTGCGCCTTGACGACGGTCGTCGCAGACATTAACTGGGAGGCGTCCGCCACCGGTTGCGCACGTCGGTCAGAAAGTCACGGACAAACTCCTGAGCTCCAAGGCCTAGGGCCAACGCGAACGCCAGTCCGAATGCTCCGAGCAAGATATAGAGCGCGACCTCGATGGTTCGCGTCACGACTTGCAACTGCTCCAGCGCCACGATGATGGTCAACAGCACCACAGCCGCATGGATCACCTGCCCGATGAAAAACCCTTGCGGAAATCCGGCGTTCAGGCTTGCGGCCCGCACGGTCGCTCCCAAGAATGAGGCGAGCAGCATCCCAAACAGAAAGATCGCCACGCTGGCGATCAACCGCGGGATGAAATACCCCAGCCGCTCCAGCCACTCTGTCGCTGCCGCCACGCCGATCGATTGCAGCGCGACGGTCATGAGCGCCAAGAGGATAATCCAGAACACGAGCTGGCCGATCAGCTCAGCAAAGGTCCAACGAATCGCACCGCGGCGGAGGATCTCGTGCACCCGAGCTTTTTCAGACAGCCGATCCAGCCCCACTGTTTGGAGCACGCGGACCACGAGCTGCCGACACATGACCGCCACAACCCAACCAACCACCAACAACGCAGCCGCTCCTAACGCCCGTGGAACCAATACGACGAGCCAGTTGAGAAATGTCTTCAGCGGTTGCAACATCACCTGATCCCAGCTCATGGCCCAGCCTCCGATTGCGTCGAGGCACCCAGCAGGCGGATCGTGCGGATGGGATACGGGATCGCCATCCCCTCCTGCTGGTACCGCACCAGCAGTCGCTTCATGAATTCATGCTTGATGAGATACTGATCGACGAACTCTTTTCCCTGCATGACCACGGTGAACTGCACCGCCGACTCGCCAAAGGTGTGGAACCGCACCAGGGGCGCAAAGTCCGGCACCCCGCCAGGCACCGACTGCATCACCTGCCTGGCCACGTCTTGCGTCACGTGCTCAACCCGAGCCAGGTCGGTGTGGTAATCAGCCGCCATCTCGACCAGCACCGCTAGTGTGCGGCTGGGCAAGTAATAATTGACCAAAATGGAGTCGCTCAACTTCTTATTGGGGACGATCACCATGTTGTTGGAGAGTATGCGGATGCTGGTAGCCCGCCAGCCAATATCGTCCACATACCCTTCCTGCCCGGTCTCAAGCTGGACATAGTCGCCGACCCGGATTTGTTGGGCGATGGTTAAGTACAGCCCGGCGAACAGATTGGCCAGCGTATCCTGGAGCGCCAGCGCGACCGCCAGGCCACCAACACCCAACGCGGTCAGCAGCGGAGCAATCGAGATACCCAGCCCGTGCAGGATGACCATCCCGCCCAGCAGCACGACCAGGATCTTGGCCACCTGCTCGGTGAGGCTGGTGACTGGCAACGCCTGACGGTACCGCGCCGCATACAGCATGATGAGCTTGCCTGCCAGCCCGGCGCACAGCATCGTCACCGATAGCCAGCCGAGCACAAACAACATCCGGCTGATCGCGGCGGAGAGATGGTCCGGGAGCGTCCAGAATCCGGTCGCCACGTACAGGCCGAACAACAACGACCAGATCGGAATGCCGTGCCGGAGCGTGCGGACCACCAGCTCGCCCCATCGGGCGTCGATCTTCTCTGCCCAGGCGATGAGCCAGCGGCCGAGGGTGCGTCCAATAAGTTTTCCCACCAACCAGATGAAGAGAACCGCGCAGATGGACTGAAGAATCTGAACGACCCAGAGCGGCTGGGAACACAACGCGCTGAACATTCTCTAGAGCGGCTGGCGGCCAGGATAGCCGTCGCTGAGCGTGTGCCAAAATTGAATGCGGTCCTCGCCAAGTTTCCAGCACAGACACACCAACTCCCCGTTGCGCAGACTGTGAAAGTCCACCAGGCCGGTGGTGAGATCCTTCAAGACGCATCCGAGGCGTTCCAACTGATTGAATGCGGACTGGAATGCTTCGATCAGCTGCAGCTGGTGCGTAGTGGTCTGTTGAATTTGCTGGCGAAGCATCCGGATAGGATATCCGTTGCCCACCGACACCTTCATCACCAGATCATTGAGCTGCTGGTTGGTTTGGATAATAGAGTATTGCAGGGCTTGGAGCTGTTCGATGAGCGAACGGACGGCCGGAAGCAGCGCGTTGGCTTCATCCGACGTGAAGGTTCTTGGGGGCTGATTCGGAACCATGTCCATGACGTCAGGCTGCCACAGGGCAAAGCCTGGCGGCTCATGCCGGCGCGCCAGGCTTGAACGAGGTCAAGTTGGGGAGGAACTCGCGTCTACACGGTAAAGGACGTACCGCACCCACAAGACTTTTTCGCCAGCGGATTACTGAACTCGAATCCGCCGCCCATCAGGGTGCTCTTGTAATCGATCGTGGTCCCGTCCAGGTACAACTGGCTCTTCGCGTCGATGAGTAGTTTCACGCCGTCTTGTTCGAAGACGGTGTCGTACTGCTTCGGTGCGGCTTCGTCGACCGACAGCACATACGACAGTCCTGAGCAACCGCCCCCTTTGACTCCGACCCGGAGCCCGAGGTTGGGCTTCTGTTCCTTCTCGATGAGCCGTTTGACTTCCTGCGTTGCCGCAGGTGTAAGCGTAATCATCGCCGACCTCCTTGAATAAATTGATTATATCATGCCGGCGGTGTCGGCACAACCAGCGTCGGCTCACGGGAAGGAATGATTCGTGTACAGGTGACCGGCGCACAGGTGTACGGGCCGTCAAGTACAGCGGACCGACCACTTGTTCACGCGTACACCTGTACACGAATGGCGATGGCAAATCGTGCTCTCTGCGATGAGCTTCTGAAGGAGCTCCTTATTGGCGGGCGGGAAGCGGTAGCGGGTTAAGCGCGCCGGTAGCACCCAACGCACGTGCGTCGCCGGATATCGATGGAATCCATCGTGTGCCACATCGCATCTGAACACCGACAGCACGACAGTCCCATAGACGTAGGCGTACCGGATCGTGCAGCGCCAACGAAGCGTTCTGGGTCGCAGACTCAGCTCTTCCCATAGTTCCCGACTCAGACAGGCCGTGGGCGATTCGCCTCGCTGTTGCTTGCCGCCGGGAAACTCCCAATACCCGCCCCAGATCGTCCCCCTTGGTCGTCGACAAATCAGATACCGCCCGTGGCACTCAATCAGGCCAATGGCGACGTCGATCCGCTGAGCGCGGTTAATCGTGGGCCGGCGCGGCATGCCCGGAGAGCTGGTGAGGATAGCTGCGGCAGCCGCGGCGCAAGATACAGCTGCCGCACCGCGGCGCCCGAGCGGTGCACAGCATCGCGCCGACATCCATCATGGCTTGATTGATCACATAGCCCTTGCCGGTCGGGATCACCTGCTCGGCAAGCTTCCAGAGCGCCCGGGCCGTTGTTCCCCGACGCGCCTGGCCGGCCACGCCGAAATAGCGCGACAGCAAGCGTGCCACGTTTGTATCAAGGATCGGCGCGTCCTGTTGGAAGGCGAAGCTGAGCACCGCCCCGGCTGTGTACCGGCCGATCCCGTCCATGGCAATCAGCCCATCATAGGTGTTCGGGATCTGTCCGCCATGATCACGCACCGCCCGCTGGGCGATCTGGCGCAGCCGAAGCGGTCGGACATTGTAGCCGAGCGGATACCAGACTTTTTTCAGCTCGTCGACCCTGGCCTGCGCCAACGCGTGGACCGTTGGATACCGCCGGAGAAACTGGCGATACTTCGGCATGACCCGGTCCACCTGGGTTTGCTGCAGCATGATTTCCGACACGAGGATCTTATAGGGATCACGGGTCGCCCGCCATGGCAACTTGCGCTGGTGCCGAGCGTACCACGCGAGCACGCGCCGCTGGAACATTGCGATCCGTTGCGCCCGGGTCATGTCACGCGCCACGATAACAAACTCAGCTGAGCGCGTCAATCCAATCGGGGACAGCCACTGATTTTCCAATATCTTCGCGCCGCGAAATGAGTGGCTGTCCCGATTGCCGTCCCCCATCCGCAATGGCAGAAAAAATGGCGTAGTCGTACGGCAGTTACTTCTTCTTACATGTAGGACATTGGAGGATCGAAGCGGTGATTTCCAGGTTAAAAGGATCGAGGGCCTTTGTTGTATCGTAACGTTGAAACTGTGATGTTCTTGTCCTCTGACACGAGAACTGCCTGGCAGTTAGAGCATACAAGCGACTTCCTCAAGAACCCCTTCCGTTTCGCTATAGGAACGGCGCCTCAGCCGTTCGCCAGAACGAACCGCAAATCCGGTGACAATACTTATCTCAAGCAGCCGGGTCATTTTGCCGGAATATCGAGGTGGGGGCACAAAGCAATCCGCGCTGCTTTGGGTCGGTCAATGGGGCTGGAGCTCTCGTAGTTTCTCAACCAGCCACAGCTTAATGACAGAGGTTCTGGGGACGCCAATGCGATTGGCCTCGTTGTCGATTTGGCGAAGCACCTGCTTCGGAATGTCGAGGTTGATCCGCTGCATCGGTGAGCGGATGGTGGCGCTCTCCAGATTCAGCAGGTCGAAGGCTTCTCCGTGCTCAAATGCTTGGTCGAACTCGGTGGCAGTGACCTTAGCTTTCGCTGAGCGTTTCTTTGAAGTAGGCATGGTACAATTTGACCTCCTTTCCGCGGGCCCGGCGACACGAAATCAATCGGATCGCTTCGCCTCGGATGGTGTAGATGCAGGCGTAGAGCTTAGCCTCAATGGTGCCGATCGCCATGAATCTCAGCTCATCCACCGTCCGGGCTCTAACCTCCACGTGGGCGCTTTCCCAAATTCGTGCGGCTTCCTCCAAGCTGATCCCATGCTTCACCCGATTGGTTTCGGACTTGGCCCGGTCAAACTCAAATTTCATACTAAAAATGTACCATTTCACCCCTATTTTATCAATCAAGAGTGTGGTTCCTTCGATATTCGATGGAGGCGTTCCAAATAGTACCGCCTACCCATGTGACTATGGTCGTGTAGGCGGTACTATTTGGAACGCCTCCGTGCCGATGCGGGCTTAAAGTATGGCAGGGGTTTTCCGACACTACCCACATACGCATACAGATTCA
>JAHFGT010000047.1 GCA_023247275.1 Candidatus Omnitrophota bacterium | reverse complement strand
ATCAACACCCTCGAAGGCGCTCAATGGTTCAATAGCTCAGTCGCTGACCCTGTCGAACCCATTGCGCCACTGAGCCATTCAGCTATTGAGCGTTTTTTTGGATGACCTCGTCCAGGTTCACCAGGACTTGGACGCCATCCACTTTCACGGCGTACGAGTTGATTGGCACCGCCGCGGGCAGGCACACCACCTTGCCGGTCTTCACATCAAACCGGGCGCCATGGCGCGGACACTCGATCGTGGTCCCGTCGAGCCAGCCGTCGCCGAGCGGCCCATCATCATGCGTGCACGTGTCGTCCACAGCATACCACCCACCATTGGCATGGCAGATCAGCAACCGCTTCCCCTTGACGTCGACGACCTTGAACTGTCCTTCAGCAATATCGGCGGCCTTTGCGACCGCCACGAACTGTCCTGCCATCTCAATGCGTCAAGCCTCCCTCGATGTCTTCGCGGAGCTGTTGTTGGAGCGGCGCATAGGGGATTCGCTGGACCACGGACTCGACAAACCCCATGACGATCAGCCGCTCAGCCGCCTGGCGCGATAGGCCTCGCGAACGCAGGTAGAACGCCTGTTCCTCGTCGATCGGGCTGGTCGACGCCGCATGCTTGCACTGCACATCATCGGCTAAGATTTCCAACATGGGGATGGTTTCTGCGCGCGCGCGCTGGCTCAGCAGCAGATTGTGATTCGCTTGAAACGCCTCGGTGTGCTGCGCGGCTTGGGCGATCCGGATCAGCCCGGTGTAGATCATCCGGCTCTGATCCTGGAGCGCAGCCCGAAACTCTAGATCCGAGCTGGTGTGCGGAGCCTGATGGTCCTGCAGCGTGTGCTGATCCACGTGCTGCGCGCCATGGCCGAAGACAAATCCATACAGTTTCGTCGACGCATTCGGTCCGGTCAGCCGTGTCATGAAATGCGCCTTGGAGACCGAGGCGCCGAGCGCAAGATTGGCCACTGTCAGTGAGGCGCCCTCGGCCACGGTGGCTCGCTGGAGCAGGAACTCGCGCCCGGCCGGATCCCACCGCTGCAGCCGAACATAGTGGACGTTGGCGTGCGGCTCCAGCACCAGGTTGATCCGCCCGTTGATCAAATGAGTCGGCTCGGACTGCGACGGGTCGACCAAGCTCACATACTCATCGATAAGGATCACCGTGCTCCCCGCACCAACGGTGATAATGGTCAGGGGAAACAAGGCCTGCTGCGGCGCGGCTGACATAATCCGAACGAGTCGAACCGGACGATCTACAGAGGTGCCAGGCGGAATGCGCAGGGCGACATCGTCGTGATGGAACGCGCTGTTGAGCGTCGTCAGCTTTTGTTCGGCCTGGCTCAACCCGTCGGCTGCCAGCGCCTGTTGCAGTTGCGGGTCGCGCTCTACTGCGTCGGCCAACTCGCGCACCACCATTCCAGGCAACTGGGGCTCGTGGATCCACGCCCCGTTGGCGCGGACGACCAGATGTTCATTGCCCAGCGGTTGGGTGAATCGCTCCAATTGCGCATGCTGCAACGGCATCCGCTCCAACAATGGAGGCGCAACGGTCGAAAACCCTTGCGCAGGATCCAGCAATCGCACATCGGTGCGACGCCAGATATCGTCGCTGGGGTGTGGCCACGGCAGCTGGTGATGGCGGGCCAGCGCCTGCCGGCGGGAATCGCCCAACCACGCCGGCTCTTTGAGCCTGCGGGTGATCGCATCAATCGTTGAGGGATCCAGCCCATTCCCCATTGACTTCCCCGGATTCATCGGTCCATAGCTAATGAGCTATTGAACCAATGAACCATTGAGCCGTTCTTATCCCACTGCGCCTTCCATTTCCAACTGGACCAGCCGGTTCAGCTCGACCGCATACTCGAGCGGCAGCTCTTTGACGAACGGTTCGATAAACCCGTTGACGATCATCATCATCGCCTCAGCCTCAGTCAGTCCGCGCGTCATCGCATAGAACAGTTGCTCGTCGCCAATTTTTGAGACCGTGGCTTCATGGCCGATTTGGACCTGCTGCTCGTCGATCTCCATCGTCGGGTAGGTATCCGAGCGTGATTCAGGGTTGAGCATCAGCGCGTCACAGCGCACGGTGGACTTGGCGTTGGTGGCTCCAGCGTAGACCTTGACCAGGCCACGGTAGCTCGTGCGCCCGGTGCCCTTGGAAATCGACTTCGACGTGATGACCGACGACGTATCCGGGGCGGCATGGATCATTTTGGCGCCGGCATCCTGATGCTGGCCATCGCCGGCAAACGCGACCGACAACACCTCGCCGCGCGCGCCCCGGCCCATGAGATACACCCCAGGGTACTTCATCGTGAGCTTGGAGCCGAGGTTGCCGTCAAGCCACTCTACCGTCGCGGCTTCATGCGCCACCGCGCGCTTGGTGACCAAGTTGTAGACGTTCTTCGACCAGTTCTGGATGGTGACGTAGCGGATTCTCGCGTGCGGCATCGCGATCAATTCCACCACCGCCGAGTGCAGCGAGTCCGAGGAGTAGGTTGGCGCGGTACAGCCTTCAATATACGTCACCTGCGCGCCCTCATCCGCGATGATCAGGGTCCGCTCGAATTGGCCCATGTTCTTGGCGTTGATTCGGAAATAGGCTTGCAGCGGCATCTCGACTTTGACCCCCTTGGGCACGTAGATGAACGAGCCGCCGCTCCAGACCGAGGTATTCAGGGCTGAGAACTTGTTATCCGCCGACGGGATGACCGTGCCGAAGTACCGCTGCACGAGCTCTGGCTGCTCCTTGAGCGCGGTGTCCATGTCCAGAAAAATGACGCCCTGCTTGTGCAGATCGTCGCGCATCGAGTGGTACACGCTCTCGGATTCATATTGCGCGGAAACACCAGCCAGAAACTTCCGCTCCGCCTCCGGGATTCCCAACCGGTCGAACGTCTCTTTGATCTCTGCGGGCACCTGGTCCCACGTCTCGCCCTTCTTCTCGGTCGACTTCAGGTAATAGAAAATGTTGTCGAACTGAATACTCCCCAGCAGCTCGGTGTTCGCCCAGGACGGCATCGGCTTCTTCTGGAAGTGCTGGTACGCGCGCAGCCGGTTCTTGAGCATCCACGCCGGCTCGCTCTTCATCCAGGAGATCTCTTTGATGACCTGCTCATTGAGCCCTGGCTTGGCCTTGAACACGTAGTGCTCCGGCATATGGAATCCGTACAGCTGCTCGTAGTCTTCGTTGATATGGACTTGCGGTTTCGTGGTCATCGCGTCTCCGTCGCCCCAACGGGTTCGACCGCGGGACGAAATCCTTCATACCCTTTCGATTCCAGCTCCAAGGCCAGCTCCGGGCCGCCTGATTTGACGATGCGCCCGTCAAACATCACATGGACCTGATCCGGCTTGATGTAGTCGAGCAGCCGCTGATAGTGGGTAATGATCAGCATCCCCCGCTCAGGACTTCGCAGCGCATTGATCCCTGCCGCCACAGTCTTGAGTGCATCGATATCCAGCCCTGAGTCCGTCTCATCGAGCACCGCCAGTGATGGATTGAGGATGGCCATTTGCAGAATTTCAAGCCGCTTCTTTTCCCCGCCGGAAAACCCGTCGTTGACGTACCGGTTCATAAACGACTCTGGGATTCCTAACGCCTTCAACTGCGTCTTGACCGCCTGTCGAAACTCTTTGATCGGCACGTCCCCGCCTCTGACCCCGCGCAGCGCGGCACGCAGGAAGTTCGAAATCGTCACCCCAGGGATCGCGGTGGGGTATTGAAACGCCAAGAAGATGCCTTGTTTCGCCCGCTCATCCGGGGTTAGCCCGGTCATCTCCTGGCCGTTATGCAACATTCGGCCGGATGTGAGGACATATTTTGGATGTCCCATCAGACAAAACGAGAGCGTGCTCTTGCCAGAGCCGTTGGGTCCCATTACAGCATGGATTTCGCCCGCGTTGATCGTCAGGCTGACCCCTTTGAGAATCTCCTTGCCTTCGACAGAGGCGTGTACATCGTCGATGACCAGCAGTGGTTGAGCTGACTCTTTTGTCATGTTTTCTCCGCTACGATGGCATCCGCTTCGCCAGCCGCTGCGAGACATCGTACTCGTTCTCGAGCAGGCTCTCCAAGCTCGTTTGGTCGAGGAAGTTTTTGATGTACGTTGTCAGTCCAGACCAGATCGAGCGGATCCCGCAGTTGCTGAAATGGACGCACGACTGAAAATTGCCGGTATACTGATGACAAATATGGCTGGTCGTCTGCACCGCTCCGAGCGCTCTGACGATTTCCCCCAGATTCACTTGGGAGGCTGGCCGGTTCAGCATATACCCGCCCTTGATCCCGCGAATGCTATGCACCAACCCGGACTTGGACAACAACCGCAGCAGCTTCTCAACGTAGGCGTGCGATAAGCCTTCTTTGGCCGCGATTTCCTTCACGCTGATGACCTGCCCTTGCGGGACCTTGGCCAGCTGCACCACGCATCGTAAGCCATACTCTTCCTGGGCGGTAATTTTCATCCCAACTAAGACTCTAGCTTAATATGACTTTTTTGTCAAGTTTCTGCAGGGTGGCGGCGGGGAGTGACGAAAATCGCTTACGGCGGAGGCTGGACGGTCATGATCTGGTTCGGTTGGGCTGCCTCGACGTGTGGATCAGCAGCGAACGCGCTGGCGATTGTGGCCGGATCATCCCGGCTGGTCATGGTCAAGAGATAGGTACGGGACAGATCCGGGATGCTTGCTTTGGCAGGCGCCCGGGCCGCTCGCCGCGGAAATCGACGGGCCACCTCGTCGGAGGTGAGCGAACCGGGAAATGCTGGTTCGATCTGTGTCACGCCATACCGTATCAAAAGCTCATTGAGCGACGCGATGTCGACCCGAGGTAATGTGCCGGCGTGCCTGGCGCGCTCGATCGCATCCGCAGCCCCTGGCGTAAATTTCACCAGTACCTGGCCTGGGACCACCGGGTCGAGCTGCGTATCGTTGGGAACTCGTGAAGCGGCGTGGGACGGCAGACAGCATCCGGCTAGGACCCCCAGGCCGGCGACCAACACGATTCGAATCAGTGTCTCAAGGCGCATGGTGTTGTTCAAATCGCTCCAGGTTGAATGCCGCCAGCTCGGTGGGATTCTGTCCTCGGACGATCTGCTCAGCCAGCAGTTTGGCGGTAATCGGGGCCAGCAAGATTCCATGGCGGAAATGGCCAGTGGCCATGATCAACCCCTCGACACGGGTCTGGCCTAAAATCGGCAGCCGATCCCGGCTGCAGGGACGCAACCCGGCCCAGGCGGTGCGAAACGTGCACTGGCGCAGCGTGTCTGCCGTCGTGATTCGATGCAGGCCGGTGAGGATTCCGGTCATGCCCTCTAAGGTCACGCGCTTGTTGAACCCGACAAATTCTACCGTCGAGCCGACCAACAGCCGTCCATCTCGTCGCTGGACCGCGTACGCGCAATCCGCCATGACCACATGGCGGAACAACCGTTTCGGAGCATCGAACTCCAGCAGTTGACCGCGGGCCGGCTCAATCACCGACGAGCCGGGCAGCATGCCATCCAGCGCGGCCCAGCTTCCCAAGCAGTTGACCACAGTCGGGGCGTCAAGGAGCTGCCCCTCTGCCAGTTCGACGCCGCGCACCCGACGATCTTTAGTGAGCAGCCGACGGACGGTCACCCCCTCTTGCAGCTCGACACCCGCCTTGCGACAGGCCGCCGCGAGCGCCTCCATCAGGCGGACGTTATCGATCTGCGGCTCAGTGGGAAAGAAATATCCGCGTTTGATCCGGCCGTCGACCGCTGGCTCACGCCGGCGAACGTCGCTGCGAGACCACCGCTCTACCCGAAGTCCGGCTTTCGTCTGCCAGCGGCGGCGCCGGTCCATGCGGTGATCCTCCTGCCCGGACATCGCCAAGTACAGCACACCATCGACATGGTAGCCGACGCTGATCCCGGTTCGGCGCTCCACATGCTCGATCCATCGCGGATACATCTTGCGCGCAGCCTGGCACAGATCGAAAAACGGCCCAGGCTGGTCCACATCGAGCTGCGACGACAAAATCCCGGCGGCCGCGCTCGACGCCTCAGCTCCGGCGCTGGTGCGTTCAAGAATGATGACGCGCCGCCCATGCCGGGCCAGCTCTTCGGCGAGCGCACAGCCGATGATCCCGCCTCCTAAAATAATGATGTCAGGATTTCTCATGTGAAACCGGAACTGCCCCAAGCGGGGCGAGCGTTAAAAACTGCGCCGGGACGTGCCGAGCCAGATACACACGTCCTTCATGGTAGAACTCCACGCCAGCCTGATGAGCCGCCTGGGCGTCGATATGCACCACCGCCGGCTGGTCGGTCTTGCGCCGCGCAACCGCATACCCTTCGTCCAGGGTCCCGCTCAAATGGAGCAACCGTCGATCGTACGGCTGCAACCCATCGCTGAGCACCGCCGCGGTACGAGCCGATTCGGTGCCGTGGTACAGCGATGGCGGCGGCTCGATCGCAGGGCCAATCGGCTCGACCGGAATCGAATGACCGTACCGGGCTCGAATGCGCGCCCCGTCCATGTGGAACCGTTCGGTACCACTGGTCGTCACCACCGCTTGCAACCGTTCCGAACTCATCTCCGGATAACGGCGCCGGGCCACATCAAGAAACGCCTCAAGGGCCACGAACCCGTGTTGATCCGGCTGCAGGCCATACCGCGCTGGATTATGTCGCAAGACATACGCGATCCAGCGACTGAACCGCTCCGCGTCGAACTCATCGGGATTCATCTTGGTCTGCTATACTGACGTTCGCCAAGGAGGCCAGTCGAATGCCTCATGAAGAAGCGCCCAGCGCGCTAGCGCAGGCCATCCACACCGACCGGTTGCTGGCTCATCTGCAAGCGCTCGAAGGCGAGCGACATCCGGTCACCAGTCCGGGCCGGTTGGCGCAGGCGCAGGAATATGTGACCGCCCAGTGGCGCTCATGGGGTTTGCGCGTTGTCTCTGACGAATTCTCATACAGCGGCCAGTCGTTTGTCAACCTGGTTGCGCGGCCATCTCACGCCCTCGACCCTTCGACTCACCCTGCTCACGTTGCGGAACAAAGCCAGGTGTACGGGGCTCGCTCACCTCGTGCCGAGCACGGCACTCGGTGCGAGGCAGGATTTCGCCCCACAGACAACTCCGCGGGGCTCCACAGGCCGCGGTTGATCATCGGAGCACATCTCGACACCGTCGTCGGCACGCCAGGCGCGGACGACAATGCCAGCGGGGTCGCAGCCTTGCTGGAGCTGTCGCGAGTGGCCGCCACATATCCCTGGCAGATCCCGGTCGAGTTTGTCGCGTTCGCCCTCGAGGAACTCGGCATGATTGGCAGCCAGGCGTATGCCGCTGGGCTCCGGCAGGCCGGCGTGCGGCTGCTCGGGATGCTGTCGTTGGAAATGATCGGGTATACGGAAACGCAAGGCCTCCAGCACTACCCGTGGTTTTTGCGAGGCCGGTTCCCCACGGTCGGAACCTATATCGGAGTGGTCGGCAATCGACGATCGCGGCGACTGCTCGACACGGTCGCCGGGGCCATGCGCACCATCGAGCAGCTCCCGGTGCAGACGATCACGTTACCCGGGAATGGCGGACTGGTGGCCGAAAGTCGCCTGTCGGATCATGCGCCATTCTGGGATCACGGTTACCCGGCGCTGTTGATGACGGACACGGCGTTCTTGCGCAATCCGCATTACCATCAGCCCAGCGATACGGTGCAGACGCTCGATGTGCCGTTTCTCACCAACGTCACACGGGGAATCGCCGCGGCCCTGGAATCGCTCAACAATCCAATACCAACTTCCAAATCCCAAACACCAAACAAGCACCAATGACCAAGCACCAAATTCCAACCGTCACTTCAGCGCTTGCTCCACCGCGCCGACGATGTCCCCAGCCCCTCGCAGCCGTGCGGTGATGTCGCCGTCTCGCCCAATGACAAAGGTCACCGGAATCCCGCTGATATTGTATTGATCCGCCACTGACCACACCGCCTGCCGATCCGCGACGATCGGATACGGAAGGTTCGAGGTGGTGATGAACTGTTCCAACACCGTCGGGTCTTCATCGATACTGATCGCGAGGACCCGGACCCCTTTCGCCTGCCAGTCCGGCTGTGCTAACTTCGTCAACTTCGGAATTTCCCCTCGGCAATACGGACACCAGGACGCCCAAAAATGCAGCACCAGCACCTGGCCGGTGTAGGCAGTCACTGTGTGCGGCTGCCCACGGCAATCGGTCGTGGAAAATTGTGGCGGTTGATAACCGACCGCCAATCCGATAAGGTCGTGACGCGACGCGGTGGCCGCCACCTGTCCGGCGGACGCCACAACCGAAAGGCTCCACGCGAGTACCAGTCGTCGCAGTAATCTCACGGCGTCACGCGAGCGTCTTCAACTGCAGCGGACGGAACAGGCCCACACTGGCGGTGTAACCATGCAGGAAGTTGATTCCTCCGATCGGACCGATTTCTCCATTGCAAAAGAATCCGCCGATCGGCACCTTTCCGTTGACCGTCTGGATCGTCCGCACATCTTGGTGCGGCAGGCCATAGAGTGACCGGCCGCGGCCGGTGCAATTAAACAACAGGCAACCGGCCGGTGGAGTGGGTCGTCGGTCCGGCCCACTTGTTGCAGTAATCGACGCAGCTCTTGCTTTGAGGCGCTGGGGTCGCGCAGATGAAACTGCAGCGTCTGGCCTACCTGGACCTCATCCGCCAGCGCGACCGCGCCGATGTTGGGATCAATCCCGACGATATGTCGGATCAAGAAATCGCCCGAGCCAAATTGCTGTCGCATCTCATTGAACGCCAAACCGACGAACACCGAGCCGCGTTGCGCCAGATCACGATCCTCAGGTGAGAGCCCGGATAACACCTCGTGCAACACGGCAAGCGCTTGGCGGCCGCCGAGCTGCCACACCACATTTTCCTCGGCTTTGGTGACCACATAGGGACGGCCGACAGGCCGGCATCCTTGCGAGATCACCGTATCCATCGTGATATTGCCGGTGAGCGCCACGCCGACCACCCCTTCGCGGTACACCTGGGTGTCCATGAACAGCAGGTGATCCCCAGGCTCACTGCCACCACTGACTAACCCGCCGATCATCGGTCGAGACCGATAGGTGGTGTTCAACTCGAGCACTAGTTTGGCAGGATTGCAGGTGTACGGATCCGCGCAGACGATAAACACTGGGTGCGACTCGGGCGAGGCGCCGATCTTATCGACCCAGAATCCGCCGGCCGCGGACAGCTCCAGCTCATCGGGCGTCACGGTGAATGGATGCAACCGGACATCCGGCAGGCTCGCCCCAACGACAGAAATGGCCGGCACCCATTCCAACTCTTGTCCACCACCGATAATGCCGCTGCCGCTGCAGCCGATAAGCACATGCGGCTTGAGCTGCGCCACCAGCTGTTCCATCAGCGTCGGCCACTCGGTGCGATAGATGGTCGAGACAAAGACAAACGCCACGTCACACGGCCAGCCATCCAGCTGTCCTAACACCTGCCCGCAGGCCTGCTGCGCCGCCTCTTGGGCATTCACCGAATCGCTAATGCCTGAGGTGAACCGCATGGAACATTCCGTCGAGATCATCGCCGCGTGTCAGCTTAACCGTCGCTGCGACGGTTGTCAATGCCGGCCGGAGGGTTCGCCATCCGACCCGTTCAGCACCCAGTCGGCCGGGACGACATACGATTTCAGCGAATCCGGCGCATGAGCGATGACATGTCGCGTCGTCATCACCACGATCTGGTGTCCCTCCGACTGCAGGCGGTCCAATGTCCGATCATCGAGCAGAATCGTGTGAGGCCTATGCGCGAGCGCCGCATGGGTAGCCTGCGCAAACTGATCCACCGTTCCGACGACGACCGGCGGCCGACAGTCGAGGAACCACAGTTCATGGGCACGATAGGCATCCACTGGCAGCCGCAGAAACACCGTCTGCTGCGGATGCGGGGACTGACGGCCGACCTTGAGAACCTCGTCGGTGGTCCACTCGACCGCCGTCAATGCCCCGCTGACGGCCCGCGCGCTCACAACTGTGAGCTGATTGAACGTTTTCAGGACCAGCCATTGGAGCCCGTCGACCGGGCGCGCCGGAGCGTCCCAGCTCACCACGCCGCCGCGACGGCCACACACCCGCCCGGCGACGTCGTTGGCGTCTCCGATCATGAGCTGCGTCCAATCGATCAGCCGTTCTGCCCGGAAGACGATCCCGCCTCCTACGCCGGCCGCCTCACCGCTGCCAAGCCCCCGGGCCTCCCCCAAGCTGAACTCTGGAATCTGCCACGCGGCGACGAATTCGCCGAACCGCCGAACAATCCACCACGGGGGCAGACGATCATAGTTGCGGCGAACCATCCGCGTGGCGGATTCGAATGGCCGCACCGGAATCCCGACCAATGGCACATCAATTAGCCAATCGGCCGCACGCAGCACTTCAATCTCGGTCACGCCCATCAGCGAGAAAAAGAGCGTGTGCGGGTCGAAGGCGTTCGCGTCATTGTGCACATGAACCGGCTCATGAGTGGGACAGCCGGCAAAGAACTGCTGTTCCCCCGGCGTGAGCCGGCTGACTGCACTTGGTGCTGGAGGGTTTGATCGCCGCCGAACCTGGACGGTGCTACAGCCACCTACGGCCAAGAGGCCTGCGGCGATGACCATTCCAACGACAGCACGCCTCACCGTCCCTCGCCCCCGCCCCCTGCCTCGTGCCCCGTCGCTATTCTTCCTCGTAGATTCCGGTGATGGCATGCCCGTCGAGTTGAGCAGAATCGTCGGGGCGGCCCACCATGTCCAAGATGGTCGGCAGCACGTCGACAATGCGATGCGGCTGGGCCAACACGCCGTGCGCGATATTCGGCCCGGCCACCCACAACGTGATTCGCATAGAATCCGCGAGGGGATAGCCGTGGTCGGTGCCCTGGTCATCGTCTGAGCGAAACGACCACCCTTCAGAGGCCGTGAGCAGCAGATCCGGGTCGCGCACCGAGGACAACGCTCGCAGCGACGCCTCCCACGTAAAGAACTTCGCCATCGTCACCAGCGCGTCCGGGTATCGCATCTGGTACGTTGCCTCCAGCCACTCGTCGGCTGAATGCGGCTGAAGCAACCAGTCGGCTGTTGTCCTCCCGGCTAGAATAGTTGAATCCGTCAGATACCCCAGCGGATCGATTCCAGGATTCGCCGCTTCCCAATGCAACGTGCCATCCGCTGCCTGGGTCATCTGCCGGATCGGTTCATACTGAAACTGCTCCCCAGCCGGGCCGAACAGATGGTGCAGGATGGCTTGATTGTCCTGGTCGCGGTGGATCAACACCCGTTCGTCGTCCAGCTTGATCAGCACCAGATCGACCGGACGCGCGCCGCGGCCATCCCAGCCCGGTGGATGCACGCTGGTCAACTGTTCGATCAGATTGATCGGACCTTGGCTGGCTCGAATCTGGTAATGCGTCAGCTCGAACAGGCGATTGCGTCGCCACGGGCCGGTGAAATACGACCCGTACGGCAGGAAGATCGCTGCCTGGCCAGCGCCTTGATTATCAAAGAAGATGAACCGTTTCGCGGCGATTCCTGGATGCCACCATTCCTGTCCAACCACCTTGGCATTGCATCCGAGTTGGCGAAACGCCCAGTCGCGCGCAAGGTTGCAGGTGCGGTTCACCGCAGTTCGTCCGCCGAGGTGGCCATGGTCAGACACCAGGATCCAGTAGGTGGAGGAATCCCACCGGACCTCGCGCACGCGCGCCACCAGCTGTGCGAGCAACTGGTCGGCCAGCGCGAGGTCTCGGCGCGCCCCGCCGAACTGGCCTCGTTGGCTGTGATGGCTGACCTTATCGACCATGGGCAGCCAGATCGCGATGACCCGGGCGTCCGGATCCCCCACGAGATCCTCGATCGCGTAGCTGGCGTTGATTTGGTCCACCGCAGACCCAATCCGGTTGGACAAATTAAACGGCCCGATCGTATTGGCGGCGCGATGCAGCCACTGGGGCGGCGGGTTCAGCGGCGCGATCGGCAGCGTCGTGAACCGAAATTGCGGACCCAGCCGCGTGGCCAGCGTGCGCACCCCATGCTCGAGGAGGAACGCATGCGTGTTTTCGGGGGCATACCGATCCAAGAGATCGAGGACCTGGGTCTCAGGTTTGTGAATAAATCCATCGGGCAGCCAGGCGCTGAGCTGGCCTCGCGGCTTCAGCGTCGAGCGCTCGAACTGATTCTGCGACTTGATCCCGGTTCGGTCGGAGAACAGCCCGGTGAACAGCGACCCGTTCGCAATCAGCGTATTCGAGGGAAACACGGTGAACGCGTTCGCAACGCCCAGGCCCTTATCCAGGAACAACCGCTTGAACGTTGGCAGAAACCCGGCTTCGGCCATTTCTTGCAGCACATCCGGACGTAACCCGTCAACATAGACGAGGATGACCCGCGCGTGCACCAGCGGGTGCCCATGGAATCGGCCCGGCTCGATCCGCGGCAGGACCGCGGGTGGCACCACCGGGTGCGCCGTCTGATCACTCGGATCCAGTTCCACCATGACGCTGAATGCGCCCTGGTTGTCGGCGAGCTGATCGTCATTCAGGCCGAGCCACAGCCGGCCAGTCGTCGTAGCGGTCTGCTCATACTGCCGCCCGACGTAAAACGGCTCCCCCTGTTCGCCGATTTTTCCGATCAGCGCAAAGGCCGGGGACGGACCGTCCGCCATCGTCGGCAAAGGGAACGCTCCGGCCGGATTCCGTTGATAGTGCTGCGGCCACAGGTAGGTGCCCTCCGGCCCGACGGCGCGCGCAATCGTCGTCCCGGTCAGCCAATCCCAGACCCGCGCCCCCATTACGCGGACGGTTCCACTGGCGGTGACGCGCAGCCGCACCCCGGCCCGCACATCGATCTTGGTTGGAGTCCATTGCACCGTGGCCGGGATGGTCAGGGTGTGGACCGGTGCAACCGTCGTGGCCGCATGCGCCGTCACCGAGCCGCCAACCAGTCCGATCAGGCCTGCACAGATGCAGGGGAAACTCTGACGCCACATCATTCGTATTATACAATGAAAGGGATGGGCCCCAGCAGAGACGCGCCGCTGCATGCGTTCGAGTATGATTCCTTTCAACAACAGGCGATCAGCGCCATTGATCGCCAGGTGTCGCTGTTGGTGGCTGCGCCGACCGGCGCGGGCAAGACCGCGTTGGCGGACTACGTGATCGAACGCACGCTGCAGCAACACCAGCGCGTGATCTACACCGCCCCGATCAAGGCGCTCAGCAACCAGAAATACCGGGACTTCACCGCCCGTCATGGTGAGGAGGTCGGGATCATGACCGGCGATGTCACGATCAACCGAACCGCTCCGCTGATGATCATGACGACCGAGATCTACCGCAACACGCTCTTGGAGGATGTCGAGCGGCTGGCGCGATACACCTGGGTCATCTTCGATGAGATCCACTACCTCGATGATCCGGAGCGCGGCACGGTGTGGGAGGAGGCGCTGCTCTTTACGCCACCGCAGATTCGGTTGTTGTGTTTGAGTGCGACGATCCCGAATGTCCAT
>JAHFGT010000046.1 GCA_023247275.1 Candidatus Omnitrophota bacterium | reverse complement strand
GCGCTGCGTACATGGATTCAATGGAAAGGGTTCGCCTACACTTTTCAGTACAGCGGTGTGGGCTCTGGCGAAAAAGCACCTGGCTGGATGGATGTCTCAACCCCGACGCGCGGAATCACAATGGCCGTGCGCCACTTTTGGCAGAACTATCCGCAGGCGTTGGTGGCCAGACCGGATCTGGTGCGTGTCGAATTTGTGCCGACCAGCTCGCCAACCAACTTCTTCACCGTGTTTCCCGGCGTGGGTAAAACGTATGAAGCCTGGCTCGATTTGCATGATGGCGGATACACCCCAACCGTTCGTCGCCGCGCCGAATTGGCGCTGACCCCGGCGCTGGTACTGGCCGAGCCGGTCTGGTACACCTCGAGTCAAGCGCTGGGCAAGCTGGTGCCTCCCTCTGCGGTGACCTCGCATTGGGAGAATAAGATGAACAACCATTACAACTGCACCGTGCTGCGGCAAGGGTGCTCCATCTACCCGGCCGTCTACGGGCAGCGCGATTTTGGAGACGCGATTGGTGCCGTCATCCGGGATGGCCAGGCGCCGGAATACAATGACGGCCACTATGAGGACGCGCACGCATTCTTCACCGAGTTCGCGCGCTCTGGCAAGCGCGGCTGGTACGACTATGCGGTGACCAATGCGCGGCATCATTATGACTTGGATGTCATGCATACGGAGTTCCCGACCCAGTACCCAGGGTTCCCGCCCGGGATGATCCATGCGCATATCACCAATGAGCATGAGGGGTATCGGACAGAGTTCGGCCATGTGGTGCCAGGCGGGTTGGACGAGTACTACTATTTCACCGGCGATCCCCGGGCGCTTGAGGTGATCCGAGAGCAAGGTGATTGGATGGAATACTATGCGCGCAACGGGTGGGGACGGGTGGCGCCTGAGCGGCCTGGCGACGGTATCGGCTGGCAAGAGTACGAACGGGTCGCCGCGTGGCCGTTGTACACCGTCGTGAAGGCGTATGAGGCGACGGGTGATCCGAAATATTGGGAAGCGTCCTCCATCCTGGTGAAGAACACGATCGATTGGTGGAAGATGCCGCAAGACCACATCGTGTTCGATCCGAACCGTACGGTGGATCTCAACCGGCCGCCGCAAGAGCAGGCGCTCTTTTATGAACGGGCCGACTGGACCAAGGGCAATGGCTATCCGCTGGCGACGATGAAAGTCGCCAACTGCACCGTCACGCCGGGCGCCAATGAATTCAAGGATCTGGCGTATCAGACCCACGCCCCCATCGCGTGGATGAGCGGGCTGCTCCAAATGGCGATGATCCGCTACTACCAAGACCTGGCCCGTCGGGGCAGCGTCTATGACAGCCCGGTGCAGTACCGCGGACAGCCCACGCCGATCCACGTCGATACAGCGACGATGCGTGAGATGTTCATTCAGATGACCAATGTGCTGCTCGAGCACAACTATCTCGGCGCGCCGAAATACCCATCGAAGTATCCCTGGTTGAACACGAAGTCGAACAACGAATTCCAGTACAGCGTCTGCCCAGATCGGAGCGGCCTCCAGGGTGGCCAGTACCTCACTTGGCCGCTGTTGTTCATCAGTACCTTCAAGCAAGAGGAGGTCGGTCCGCTGTGGCGGGACCAATGGCCGCAGTTGCAGGCCAAATACCGGGACATCGCAAAAGACCTGTACCCGAATGTGGTGATCGGTCGTCAGTACGGCGACACCTCGGCGAACGGGGCCAATGATCTGCTTGATGAGCCGTACGCGATCGCCCTGTATCAAGAGCTCGGCCTGCTGGACGGCCTGCAAGCCCCACCGCCAACCAGCGGCACCGGCTCGACCCCTGCCTACCGGGTCACGCTCTTAACAGACAACATTATCGTGTCCACACCGGTGGTGGACATCAAAACCACCGGGCCGATTGAGGCGGTGCAGGTGAATGTTTCGACGGTCGGGTTCGGTCAAGGCGCCTGGCAGTCGGTTGGAGAGGTGCGTGGAATTCAATTGCCGCCAGGCTCAGGCGCGAAGACGATCTACGTGCAGTTCCGCAATGCGCAGGGCGCTGTACTCGCCTCTGTGATGCGACCGTTGGCGCTGGTCGAGCCAGGCTTCACTGGAGAGGTGGAGCTGGTCTTGAATAACGCCGAGGATACGCATGTCCTGAGTAGCTCAGCAACGGACAACTTCGCCAGCAAGCCGACGATCTCGATCGGGAAACCGGCAGCGTCGCAAGACGCCTGGGGGTTGATCCACTTCATCACGCCGACCATGCCACCCGCTGTCCAAGCGACGCTCACCGGGGCACGGCTGGAGCTGTTTGTGACCGATGTCTCACCAGACGCGGCGCAGTCGATCACCCCGTATCAGTCGATGAGCGATTGGGCGGAGAATGCGGTCACGTGGTCCACCCGTCCGACGCTCAGTTCTGCGGCCATTGGCCCGGCGGTCACCGTGAACGGGCGCAGCGAACTGAATCAATGGAAAGAGTTCACCTTGAACACTACGACGGTCTCGAATTGGCTCCAAGACCCGGCCAAGTATCGGGGCGTGGTCCTGGTGGGAACCGGTACCCCGACAGCGACCTCGGTGCAGGCCGTCTCATCAGAATCATTCAATACCACGGCCGATCGTCGACCGCGCCTGGTCTTGCGGCTGAGCGTCTCTTCTGAGAAGGATACGACGGCTCCGCAGATGACCGGGCTGGCGGCGACCGGTGTGACCCAAACGACCGCGACGATTTCCTGGACGACCTCTGAAGCAGCCGACGGGTTTCTCGAGTACGGGCCAACGACCAGCTACGGGCAGCAGGTGCGCCAGGCCGCGTTTACCACCAGCCACCAAGTCCAGCTATCAGGGCTCACGCCGCAGACCCTGTATCGTGTGCGGGTGATGTCCAAAGACCCGAGCGGTAATCCCAGCCCGGCCGGCACGCTGACCTTGACCACCTTGACGGCTGGGGATACGACCCCACCCAGCATCAACGGTGTGCAGGTGGGCGGGGTCACGACGACCGGAGCCGTCATCAGTTGGATCACCAACGAATCCGCCGACGGGCTGGTGGAGTATAGCACCAGCACGAGCTATGGACAGCAAATTCGCCAGGCCACGTTAGGAACTAGCCACTCGGTGACCTTGACCAACTTAACCGCCAACACCCGCTACTATTTCCGCATCACATCCGAGGATTCAGCCGGCAATATCGGCCAGGTTACCGACTACAACTTTCAGACGGCCGGCAATCCGGTCAGCAGCCTGACGGTGCAAGTCAGTGATGTCTCGGCGAAGGCTGGTCAGGGAGTCCGTCTGCCGATATCGTTGACGGTGCCCAGCGGCCAATCGCTGTATGGCGTGGTAGCGACACTGCAATTCGACAGCTCGATGATGCAGATTCAGTCATTGGCGTTGGAATCTCCGGTTGCGAGTGCGGGAAAGCAACTGGACACATTCCAGATCGCCCCAGGACAACTTCGCCTGGCGGTCTTTGGCGTGGAATCGACCAAGGCGATCCCCGCCGGACCGCTGGCGTTCGCACAAGTGCAGATCGCTTCCTCGGCGGCTGCCGGCACGAGGAACATCGGGCTGGCCAGTGTCACGGCGGTCGATGTGGCCGGCAACGAGATACCGATTCAGGCGATAGGGGGTCGGCTGACGGTGCAGCCGGTGGATGTCAGCCTCCCGCGGATCAGCGAGATCGTCGTGTCCGCCATCACCTCGACCAGTGCTTCCATCACGTGGAAGACCGATGTGACCACGCACACGATCATCCAATTCGGCGCGACGACCAGCTATGGGCGCTCCCAGAGCGGTGAGTTGGCAGCGTCACTGGTTCACCAAGCCAGTTTGACGCAACTGCCGGCCGCCATGACGATCCACTTCCGAATCACGGCAACCGATACGAATGGCAACCGTGCGGAAACAGCAGACCAAACGTTCCAGACATTGCCGTTACTGCTGGACACCGTCCCACCCACCGTCACCCTCAGCAGTCCGGCGCAGGGCGCGATCTTCAAACTGGGGCAATCGGTGCTAGTGGTCGGGACCGCCCGCGATGACCGACCTGGTGCGGTGAAGGTCACGGTCGATGGGATACTGGCGACCCCGCTGGTAGACGCAGAGGGCGCCTTTAGTTCGAGCCTGACCGGATTGCCTGCCGGAACGCATGCGGTCACGGTCCGCGCCATGGATCAAGCCGGCAACACGAGCGAGCTCAAGCGCGACATCATCATCGAGCGATCTTCGACCGAGGATACGACCCCGCCCACGATCACCGGTCCGCAGGCCGGCGGGATCACCAGCAACTCCGCCGTGATCCGCTGGACCACCAGCGAGCCGGCTGATGGGCTGCTCGAGTACGGCACGAGCCTGACCTACGGCCAGCAAGTCCGCCGAGACAACCTCACCATCACGCACCAGGTCACGCTGCCCGGCCTGGCCACTGGCACGCGGTACTATCTGCGGGTCACATCCAAAGATGCCGCCGGCAATGCGGCCCAGGCCGGCCCGATCACCTTTGTGACGTCAGGCTCCTCGGATCCGACCCCGCCGACGATCGTTGGCCCACAAGCTGGCGGAATCAGGAGCCACTCCGCGGTGATCAGCTGGGTGACCAGCGAGGCTGCGGATGAACTGCTGGAGTACGGGATCACGCCGGCGTACGGCCAGCAAGTCCGTCGAGACAACCTGACGCTCACGCATCAAGTCGCGCTGGCCGGGCTCGCCGCCAATACGCGGTACTACGTCCGTGTGACGTCGAAGGATGCCACAGGCAATACAGCGCAGGCCGGCCCGATGACGTTCATGACGTTGCCAGGGGTAACGCTGGGCGATGTGAATCGTGATGGCCGGTTGACAGGGGACGATGTCACCGCGCTGGTCGACCAGTGGTTGGGTCGAGCAGCCGTGACGCTGGATGTGTCGGATATGAACCAGGATGGTCAGGTCACGATCGGAGATGTCCAGCAGTTGGCCTTCGTCATCTCGACGCCGCCTCCTTCCGCGGATCCGTCGACGCTGACGATCACCAGCCCAGCGCCGGATGCGATCATCACCGGAACAATCATCCCGGTGACCTACCAGGCCGGCGGTGACCTGGCCGCGACCGGTGCGACCCATGCGCACTTCACGCTGGACGCCAATCCGCCAGTCGAAGAACCCACGCTCGATGGCCGGATCGACTTTTCATCCGTGCCGCCTGGTCTGCATACGATCACCGGT
Organism: Candidatus Omnitrophota bacterium; assembly: GCA_023247275.1. GTDB lineage: Bacteria > Omnitrophota > Gorgyraeia > Aquiviventales > Aquiviventaceae > JAHFGT01. Next base: position 8,408 of record JAHFGT010000046.1, on the reverse strand, counting down.
TATTTGGCAATGGCGGAGCACACCAAGGTCGCTGGCACCGATGTGACCGTCACGATCCAGATCCAGCCCGCGACCCCACCCCCTCCAGGGGCTAGCGACATCACCATCGAGACGAGCCGTGTGCTGCAAACCATCTCAGGGGTCGGAGGCAGTTTTGCGAAAGGTCGGGAGCTTGGGGTGGCGCAGGACGCGATCGGGGATTCAAACCTTGACACGTTGCGCCCGACCTGCGTTCGGATCGGGATCCCGGTGCGGGGGTGGGAGCCGACGAATGACAATGAGGATCCTAACGCGTTCACGTGGAACAGCTTTCACGACGACGGAGAGGTCCACAACCTGTTCCTGCTGCTCAAAGAGTTCAAGCGCAGGAACATCCCGGTGGTTGCCGCCATCTGGAATGTGCCGGATTGGATGGTCCAGAATCCGACCGAGTCCAAGAACCGGATCATTCCCGCCAACCAGTATGACGAGCTCACAGAATCGATCGCTGCGTTTCTGATTCGAGCGCGGGACACCTATGGAGTGACCATCGACGCGATTACCATCAACGAGCCGGATATCGGGTTTAAGTTGAAATTTGACTCCGCGCCGATGGCGCGACTGATCACTGTCGCCGGTCCACGCTTTTCTGCGCTGGGGCTCTCGGTCAAGTGGGTGCTGGGCGACACCTCCGGTGCCGGAACGTTCCCTGGCTTAGTCGAACCGCTGCTGAGTAATGCGAGCGTGGCGCCGTACCTGGCTCCGTCGGTCTGTTTCCACTCGTGGTCCGGGTCGGATTCAGAGTTCCGTGCCGTGGCGAGTCTCGCCAAGAAGTATGGTAAGGAAGTGTGGATCACCGAGCTGGGCTATGATCCGTTCCTGTTCACGGATAAGACGATTTTTTCCAAATGGGAGTATGCGTGGAACTTGGCGAACAACTATTACCGGGTGCTGAAGCACAGCCAAGCCTCTCGGCTGTTCTATTGGGAATACCAGAACGATTATCCGCTGCTCAACCCGATGACGCTGCGTCCGTATCCTGGCTATTTTGTGGTCAAGCAGCTCGCGGATCATCTGCCGGTCGGCTCACAGATGGTGCAGGCCACGTCCAAGTCCACCGACATCTTGGTGTTGGCGGCGAAGCACGCCTCACGGGACGTGTTCATGACGCAGATGATCAATACGCGCTCTTCGCCGATCACCGTTACCATCACCGGGCTGCCACAGACCACCCTGACGTTGGAGCGGACCAGCCAGACAGAACAGATGGTCACCATCGGAAGCTATCCGATCGTCAATGGCACGTTGACCCTGACGTTGCCGGCTAACAGTATCAGCACATTGAGTGGCGCGTTGGCGGCGACCTCCACGTCCGGGATTTCTTCTACGACCAGTGCGCCATGAGTCCTCGACTTGCTCCTCTACTGATGGCCTTGAGTGTCTGTTTGCTCGGGACCCAGGACCGGGTGGTGGCAGCGACTGCATCGACACCCCAATGGGAATTTGCCGGATGGTATGGTGGCGGCGCGTACCCCAACCTCGTGTTTGATCCGAAGATCCCTGGGCGGGTCTATGTGGTGTCGGATGTCGTGGGGTTGTGGCGCAGCGACGATCTGGGCGAGCAGTGGACGTTCATGACTGAGGGGCTGAGGTGTCTGTATGTGGCGGCGATCGCGATCGCCCCCTCGGACTCCAATATCGTCTACGCGGCCACGCAGCGAGGTTTGTATCGGTCGATCAATGCCGGTGCGTTGTGGCAACTGGCAGGTACGGTAGAAGATCAGCTGTATTTCGAGAAACCGGCAGCTCGCAGTGTGGCCATCGATCCGCGCAATCCCCAGGCGGTCCTGATCGGCACCGCGTCAGGCCGGGTGCTGTTCTCGGACGATGGCGGCGTGCAGTGGCGCCTACTGGGCGGGACCGCGCAGCCGCTCGGCGCTGGCTTGATCCAGGCTGTCGCATTGGATCTGACGCAGGGCGTCGCTTATGTCGCGTCCAAGAATGGGGTGGCTCGATACGATGTCGCCGCTCAGCAATGGAGCGTGTCCCCAACGACCCCGAAGCCGGTGACCGACCTGGTGGTCTCGACCCGCTCGCCGAACACGGTGTACGCCGCCGGAGCATCGCAGTTGATGATTTCGACCGACGCCGGCACTACCTGGACCCCCTCTGCCGCGGTGCCTCGTGGGACCACCTCGAAAGTGGAGCTGGTCGAGCAGGGAGCCACTCCACTGGTCGGGGTCGCCACCTCTGAAGGCGGGTATGCCGGCAGCATGCTGTGGAGCCAAGACGGTGGGAAAACCTGGACCAACCGCGCGCAGAAAATGATCCCGGATGTGGTCGGCAACCCCACCCGTGTCTGGATGAGCGCAGCCTCTCGAATTACCTCACTGCGGGTGGATCCGTTCAACCCTCTGCATGTCTTTCGGACCGACTATTGGGGAATCTGGCGTAGCGACGATGGCGGGGTCACGTGGCGCGAGAAAATCCGCGGCGCGCCCAACACCTGCGGGTCGGATCTGACGTTTTCTCCGTCAGGGAATCTGTTTGTCGCGACGATGGACGACGGCCTCTTGATGAGCGCTGATGGTGGCCGCACGTACAAAGCCATCGCCCCGACTAGCGGTCCGTACAATCCACATATCCCCGGACACGTGTGGCGCGTGGCGGTCTTGGATCAAGCCGGCCAGCGAATCCTGGCGACCTCCTCACCTTGGGCTGACTGGCTCAACCAGGTGCTCATCAGCCAAGATGGAGGAAAGACGTTCACCCCCTCCCACCAGGGGCTGCCGACCCCACGACCCTACACGAACACGTTTTGGGGCCAGGGCTATCCGCGGGCGTTGGCGGTGGATCCGAGCAACCCCAATCGAATCTACATGGGGGTTGACGGCGATGATCGCGGCGGGCTGTTCATCTCTGATGATGGCGGCCAATCCTGGGCCGCGGCGGCGAACCAACCTGCTAGCAAGAAGGTGTACAACGCGCTGGCGGTCGACCCCAACGACTCCAACCGATTGTTCTGGGCAACCTGCGGCTACCCAGCCGGTGGGATTTTTGTCTCGACGAACCAAGGCGCCACGTGGACCCGCACGTTTCAATCATGCGTCTTCGATCTCGCGGTTGGGAATGACGGCACCGTCTATGCGGGCGGAACAGTCACCTCGGCCGCGCTCTGGGTGTCACGCGACCGAGGCAACACCTGGCGAGAGCTCAAACGATTCCCCGGCAGTGTGGCGGACGCGATCACCATCGATCCACGCGACCCAAAACGAGTTGCGGTGAGCGCCTACAACTGGAGTCCTGGTGCTGGCGGTAAGATCCATTTGACGACCGATGGGGGCGTGACCTGGACCGACATCACCGCGTCACTGCCCAATGGCACCGGCGCCTGCGCGATGGCGTTTCATCCAGTCGACGGATCGCTGTATATCTTGCGCGCGGTCGGCTCGGTGTATCGGGCGACGTTTGGTCAACCATCGTCGCTGGTGCTGGCGACGATCGGACCGCAGCAAGTCGCAGAGGGGCAACCGCTCAACCTGACGCTGTCGGCAACCGGTGTGCCAGGCAAGACGCTGACCTTCAGCGCGACCGGGCTGCCAGCCGGTGCTGCCTTGACCGGGGCATCGTTGAGTTGGACCCCGAGCTTCACCCAGGCCGGCAGCTATCCGGTGACGTTCACAGTGTCCGACGGGACATCGACGGATAGCAAAACCGTCACCATCACCGTCAGCAACACCAACCGCCCACCGCTGGTGACCGCTGGGGCGGATGCGCAGAGCACGTGGCCTGCCCCAGCGACCCTGCAGGGCGCGGTCAGCGATCCAGATGGCACTCTGCTGACGGTGGCCTGGACCCAGGTCAGCGGCCCCGGCACGGTCACGTTCGCCAACGCTGCCGGACTAGGCACAACCGCCAGTTTCTCGGTTGCCGGAAACTACGTCCTGCGGCTCACGGCTTCAGATGGAACCGCCAGCGTGAGCGATAACGTCGTCATGACGGTCCAGCCCGGCGTTGTGCCTGTAGTGCCGGTGATCTTGGAATCCGAGGCGATGCTGACCAAAACCACCGGGACCCGCACAACGTCCGGCTGGCTCATTTGGACCAACGGCTATCTGGGGCAGGAGGTCAAGTTCCCAGGTCCAGCAGCGCGCCCCTACACCATCAAGGTGATCGCTCGGGGAGATGTGGCTGCCGGGGTGTGGCCGAACATGCAGGTGCGGATCGACCAGCGCGCGGTCGCAAGCGTCTCGGTCACATCGAGCAGCTGGACCACCTACACGGTCACTACCGAGATCGCCGAGGGAACGCATCAGCTCGCGGTTGTCTTCACCAACGATTTCTATCAAGCCGGGGTCGGCAATCGCAATCTTGAAGTCGATACGGTCCAAGTGGCATTCGCCAACCGCCCTGCGACCGTTTCGGCCGGGCCGGACCAACAGGTGACCTTGCCGACTCGTGTGTTGCTCACCGGGACCGCGAGCGATCCGGATGGGATCACACCAACGGTGCAGTGGACGCTCCTGAGCGGTCCAGGCACGGTGGCCTTCACAAACGCCGCGGCGCTGCAGACTACCGCGAGCTTCTCTGATGCAGGCAGCTATATCCTGCGGCTGACCGCGTCGGATGGCAGCGACACCGTCAATGACGACGTCGCGGTGACGGTACGGCCGGAATCGCTGGTAATGTCCTCAGTGAAAGCCACCGCCACCCCGAATGGGGGGGGCCGGCTGGAGTGGGTGACCACCCAACCGGCCAGTAGCCGGGTGGAGTACGGCCTGACAACCGCCTATGGCAGCTGCTGTGGGTGGACGCACGACACCGCGACGACCACGCACACCGTGTACCTCACTGGGCTCAGGCCGGAGACCCTGTACCATTATCGCGTGCAGTCCACCACGCCAGCCGGCCAGGACGCTATTTCGGCGGATCTGACACTGCGCACCCCGGCGCCGCCCAACCGGCCCCCGGTGCTGGCGCCGATCGGAGCGCTGCAGATCGCCGAAGGCCAAGCACTGACCCGTACGCTCAGCGCTAGCGACCCTGAATCCCAACCGTTAACTTTTACTGCCACGGGGTTGCCTGCCGGCGCCGCCCTGACTGGCGCGTCGTTGAGTTGGACCCCGAATTTCACGCAGGCCGGAACCTATCCGGTGATCTTCAACGTTTCGGATGGGGCGTTGACCGATACGGAAACTGTCACACTCACCGTGAGCAACACGAACCGCCCCCCGGTCTTGGCGCCGATCAGACCCCAGTCAGCGAGTGAAGGCCAACCGATCACGCTGACTTTCGCCGCCACCGAGCCGGAGAATCAACCGGTGACCTTCACCGTGAGCCCGTTGCCCAGCGGGGCGGTGCTGACCGGCGCCACGTTGACATGGACCCCGAGCTTTACGCAGGCCGGCCGCTATCCCCTCACCGTGACCGCCTCGGATGGCACGCTCACCGATCGCGAAGACATCACCATCATGGTGGAGGCGGTGAACCGGCCGCCGGTCCTCACCCTCCCGGGCGCACAAACGATTGCCGAGGGGCAGAGGTGGTCGATCGGGCTGGCCGCGACCGATCCGGACGCCGACGCTGTGACCTATGCGATCAACCCGATTCCCTCCGGGGCCGCGCTCAGCGGCGCCACCCTGCAATGGACGCCGAGTTTTGCCCAAGCCGGCCGCTACACCCTGACGATCAGCGCCTCGGATGGTCAGGCCACCGTGAGTCAGCCACTGAGCGTCACCGTGACCAACATCAACCGGCCGCCAACGGTGAGCGCCGGAATGGATCAGGCCAGCACCTTGCCGGCGCCGGTCACGCTGACCGGCACCGCCAGCGATCCCGACGGCACGATCCCAACAGTGGCCTGGACCCTGGTCAGTGGCCCTGGACCGGTTAGTTTCGATCGCCCCAGCGCATTGACGACAACCGCCAACTTCTCAGCCGTTGGCACGTATGTCTTGTGCCTGACCGCGTCGGATGGAATCGATCGTGGCAGCGATGACATGGTCGTGATCGCGCAGCCACCGGTCGTGATCCTGCCTACCACCATCCGGCTCGAAGCCGAATTGATGCCAACCAAGACCACTGGCAGTGCGGTCACCGATGGGTGGGGGTTGTGGTCCAATGGGATGATTGAACAGTCGGTAACATTTGAGTCTGCCGGTGTCTATCAAGTGGACGTGATTGCGAAAGGACAAGCCGCGGCTGGCCTGTGGCCGATCATGGAGCTGCGCATTGATGGGCGGACGGTCGCCATGGCCACCGTCGGCACGACCAGCTGGGGAACCAGTTCGCTCCTTGCCGATGTGCCGGCAGGATCCCACCGCGTCGGGGTGGCATTCGTCAACGACTACTACAGCCCGCCAGCGGATCGCAACCTAGTCGTGGATCGCCTGGTCATCACCAAATCTGCCGCGGCGGCGACCCCGACCGTCCCGACGACGTTAGAGGTCGAAGCCATGCCGACCAAGACCGGCGGCGGCGGGATCACCAACGGATGGGAATTGTGGTCCAACGGGTATGTCGGGCAGACGGTCAACTTTCCGGCGGCAAAGACCTATCAGTTCACGGTCATGGCCCGAGGCACGGCGGTGGCTGGGATCGGGCCAATGCTTGAATTGCGCATCGACGGTCGGCCGGTAGGTCAGGTCACGGTCTCCTCAACCGACTGGACCAGCGTGGTGCTGACCGCCGACGTGTCAGCTGGAACCCACCAGGTCGCCATCGCGTTCACCAACGACGCCTACCAACCACCTCAAGATCGCAATCTGTTCATCGACCAGATCCGCATCGCCGCCCTGTAGATCCTCCCCCGTCCGTCGTTTCATCGCAAGCCAGTCGTGATCATGACTGGCTTGTGTTTGTCGAGATACGTTTCACCCGGTTGACGCCTTGGGCCTTCACCTGACGGATGACCTCGCGTATCACCCGCTCCAAGGCGTCGGCTGGCACCAGCACCAAGCCCGCAAAGCTGTGTGCCTGCCACTCCAGACGGCTCAGATCCAATTCTGGGAACGTGCGGACGAAATCCTTCCAGTCATCTACCCTTCGGAATCGCTGTTGTTTGAACAGCTCGGTGTGGAGGACGACGTGACCGGCTTCATGGGCCAGGGGGAAGCGATAAGAGATTGCAGCAAAGTAAAGGTGTTGCCACTCCTCACTTTGAAAGCCTATCTGCAAACGGCTTGGCGCTTTGAAAGAAACAGGCCATTGTCTTTCAAAGCTTGTCGCCCGAGCAGAGCAGGTTGTCATTACCGACTCGTGATAAACAAGGAATTAAGCGTCGGCTATGGACATTCTCTAATTCACGATATATACTTAATCGGTAATTAAGGAGAGACCCGATGGCTCTTGTAGACACTACTCCAAATCTGAGTGATATTTACAGCGATAGAGAGAAGCTCGCCAATCTGATCGCTGTGGGGCGCAGCCCGGCATTACAGCCCCTGATTCAGCGGGCGAACGACAAGTATCTGTACTGGTCTGAGATCAAGTACCGCATTCCAGCCGGTGTGAGGATCTCACCGGAAGAAGTCTGGGCGTACCTGAAGCTGGTCCGCTTCGCCAATCGAAAGCCCACGCCCGTCACCGATAAGGAAGGAAAGCCCTTCACCTATTGGATTACTGATTCCCTACATCGCGAGATCAGTTATGTGGACAAATGGTCTGGCGGGCTCATCACCACGGATTATCCCGCAGGCTTGCCATCTAAGGAGCAGTACATCATCAGCTCGCTCATGGATGAAGCGATCGCCTCCAGTCAACTGGAGGGCGCGGCGACCGAATACCGCGTCGCCAAAGAAATGCTCCGGACCGGCAGAAAACCGGAAAACAAACACGAACAGATGATCTTTAATAACTGGAAGGCGATGCAGTTTATCCGGGAGCACATCGGAAAGCCCGTCTCTGTGGACATCCTATGCGAGATTCAGTCGATCCTGACGCAAGATACGCTGGAGCATCCGGAGGAGGCGGGCAAACTCCGGGAGCGGGATGACATCGTGGTGAGCTACCGGGATGAGATCGTTCATGAGCCGCTGCCTGCGGCCACGCTGCCATCCCGGATGGATAAGCTGTGCGAGGTGGCCAATCAGGACGAGGATGAGCGGTGGATCCACCCGGTGATCAAAGGGGCCGTGCTCCATTTCTGGATCGGCTACGATCATCCATTTACGGATGGGAACGGGCGGACCGCCCGAGCCCTGATGTACTGGTACTTACTGAATCGCGGCTACGTGCTGTTCCAGTACCTGTCGATCTCGAAGCATTTTCTTCGGGCGCCCGGCCAGTACGTGCGGGCCTATCTCTACACAGAGAAGGATGACAACGACCTCACGTACTTTCTGGCATATAACCTCTCCGCGATCCGATATGCCTTGCAGGAATTACAGCGCTACTTGCACCGCAAACAGCAAGAGATCGTGGATGCGAAT
>JAHFGT010000045.1 GCA_023247275.1 Candidatus Omnitrophota bacterium | reverse complement strand
CAATGTTCCCGAGGCAGCATCAAGCCGGAAGTCTGCATCACCTTCTGGTGGCTGGCTACAATCCATAATCGGTCCACCCGCACGATCCCAAATCTCGGCCTGGGTCGCACGGAACTCATTGGTCTGTGGTCGGTATTCATAGACGGGACCATGCGCTGCCTGTCCTGTATAGACGTTGTTCCAATTTTGAACGGTCAATAACAACGCGTGATCCGCACTCTCTCGCACAAGCAAAGTGACGACCTCTCCCGCTCTCCAGGCTGATGTTGTGAATATGGGAGAAACCTTTGGCTCAGACTTTGGAGCTTCATTTGCCGCAGCGCACAACGCCATGCCAAGGACGAGACACAATGGGACCAACACGAACTGCTTCCCGCGTATTCCCATTCAACGACTCCGCGTAGCCATCCCGTTTTCAGGCCTGCGTAGTAATCCAGCGCGAATTGATGGGACAGGAGACATCAATTCTATTTGATGTCTCCTGTCCCGGCAATGACCAAGCACCAAATCCCAAGCACCAAAGACGCACCACATTCCAAACACCAAATACCCAAACGTCGGTTTGGTGCTTGGGGGCTTGGAGTTTCTTTGGAATTTGGGATGTGGCGCTTGGGGCTTCCTGCGACTGAGGTTCAGTGCGGAAATTATTCGCCTAGCAGTTGGATGAGGTACGACCGGGTGCGCGGATGGGTATCAAAGTCGATGAGCACGATCTGCTGCCAGGTGCCGAGTTGCAGCGCGCCATCGACGATAGGCACCGATAGCGATGGACCGATAAACGACGCGCGCAGGTGGGAGAACCCGTTGTCATCCCCTTCACTTTCATGGTGCGCGTAGGGTAGCTCCTCAGGGAAGAGTCGCTTCACCGCCGCCTGCAAATCTTTCACCAGCCCAGGCTCGTACTCGATCGTCGTGACCCCAGCCGTCGAGCCGGTCACAAAGACCGTGACGAATCCCTGGCGGATCGTTGCTCGATGGACCGCCTGCTGGACCGGCTCCGTGATATCGACGCAGTCGTTACGACCATTTGTCCGGAGTTGTTCAGTAAAGGTGATGATCGTCATCAGGAATTGCTGTCAAGGCAGGGCAATAGACCCCTGGCATTAAAAAAACGTGCGGAGGGAGGGAGTTGAACCCTCACCCCTCGCGGGACAGGCTTCTGAGACCTGCGCGTCTGCCAGTTCCGCCACCTCCGCAGAGAAGCCACATTCTAGCGACCACTGACGCGACCTGTCAACCATGCCTCCAGACGAGGGTATTTGCCATTTTAATGTTATAATGTTATAGTTTCTATCTGAGGAGGCGATGCCGAATGTCCATTGCCAGAACCACCGTGTACTTGGATCCAGCGATCTACCGTGCGACAAAGGTGAAAGCGGCCGTTACGGGCAAGGCGTTCTCGACGCTGGTCAGCGAGGCGTTGGTCCGCTCACTACGTGAAGACGAGGCTGATCTGGCCGCTGTTCGGACACGGCGCAATGAGCCGACCCGCCCCTTTGAGGCTGTCCTCAGGGACCTGAAGCGGGATGGCCTCCTATAGCCTCGTGATCAAGAAGAGCGCGGAGAAAGAGCTACGGTCCGTTCCGAACACCGATCTCTCACGCCTCGTTGATCGCATGCAATCGCTCACCGTCAATCCCCGGCTGCACGGGGCTGAAACACTGTCCGGTGAGGACACGTACCGCATACGCCAAGGCGGTTGGCGAATCATTTACAGCATCGACGACTCCGCTCGCCTCGTGGACATCGTCAACATCGGCCATCGCCGGGACGTGTATCGCTAAGGTCCTTCGAGGATAATAGCCGCCCGCGCCACACTCGCCAGCCACGAGGGGACAACACGGTTCTATGCGACTTGGACTTACCTATAATCTTCAAACAGACCCGACTGACCCGAGGCAGGCAGAGTGTGACCCGCCTCGGGTGGTCGACGCCGTGAGACAAGCGTTGTCAACGCTGGGGCATGAGGTGACGCGGTTGGGCAGCGCCGAAGAGTTGTTGCAGATGCCTGAGCGGCTTCACGGGATTGAGCTGGTGTTCAACCTGGCTGAAGGAACGCACGGCCGGTGCCGAGAAGCCTGGGTGCCGACGGTGCTGGAGCGGTTGAAGGTGCCGTATGTTGGCTCAGATCCACTGGCGCTGATGCTCGGGCTGGATAAGCTTGCTTGCAAACGGCTCGCGGTGTCAACCAGTGTGCCGACGCCGCAATGGATCATGGTGAATCCGGGCGAATCTGTGCCGTCGACGATTCCATTGACGTTTCCGATGATAGTGAAACCACGGTATGAAGGATCAGGACGAGCGATCGATTCCGGCGCTGTTGTGTATGATCACGCCGCGCTGGCGCAGCGTGTGGGCTGGAGCATCAACGAATGCCAGCAGCCAGCGCTGGTCGAACAGTTCATTCCATTCGGCGAGCTGACGGTGTGCCTGATCGGCAACAACCCGGTGCAGGCGTATCCGGCGATTCAGCGGCCGCTGGATCCATCGACACGGCTGGCGTGTCATGTCGTCCGGTCGATTCCCAGCGACATGATCGCTCCACTTGATCTCACCGACGAGCTTGACGCGCGCGCGCGACAGATCGCCACGACGATGTTCGACGTGTTAGGGTGTCACGATATGGCTCGAGTCGATTTACGCGTCGACCAGGACGGCCAGCTCTATTTCTTGGAGATCAATCCGCTGCCATCATTTGATCCGGATGGCAGCTTCGGCCTGCTCGCCGAGTATCTCGGGTTGCGCTACGCTGACCTCATCGGCTGCGTCGTGGATGCAACCATCCGACGCCACCAGTCGACCAGCGCCGTCGTGCCGGCGTTGAGACGATGACCACCCAATCTGTTGTGTATCGGTATCCAGAGTTCTACGCGCTCGGCTATCGATGGAACACCGCTGTGGAATGCGACTTCATCGAAGCCGCACTCAACACCTTTGGCCTCAGTCATGCCAAGCGGCTGCTCGATATCGGCTGCGGCACCGGCCGACATCTCACAGAGCTGGCCCGGCGAGGCTATGCGATGACCGGGATTGACCTGGAGCCGGCGATGGTCGAGTATGTACAGGCACAGTCGCGCGCAGACCGGTCCAAGATCACCGCATCCATCGATGACTTGCGGCACCTGACGGTGAACGGCACGTACGAGGCCGCGTGGTGCCTCATGGATACGTTTCGGTTTCTCCTGACCAATGAAGAGATCGTGTCGCATCTTCGCGCGGTGGCAGAGGTGTTGGTGCCGGGCGGATTGTACCTCACCGATTTTTGGGTACCGCGCCAACTGGATCAGATCGGCAATGAGATCCATCAATGGGAACAGACTGAGGGTGATCGGACGGTCCGGGTATTCTACCTGCAGCACCCGGAAACGATCGATCCGGTCACGCAAACGTTCGAGGACGAGTTGGTGTTCCAGGTCCTCGACGGTGAGCAGACTCAAGAGATCCGCGGCGGGTCCACCCGCACCCGCCTGATCTTGCCGCAAGAGTTCCGCGCGCTGGTCGAGCTGTCGGGGGCCTTCGAGCTGGTCGGCACCTATGGCGAATTCGACCTGAGCAAACCGCTTGAGCCGTCGTCCATGGATTGGCGGATGGTGAGTGTCATGAGAAAGCGCGCCACCGCCACGACGCCGGCCTAACCGGATGGCCAAAGGGACGCCGCAGCCGGACGCGGTCTTTGCCACCAACCACAAGGCTCGACGGGACTACGAGATTCTTGAGACGTGTGAAGTGGGGATCGAGCTCAAAGGCCCCGAGATCAAATCGATCCGGCAGCACCGGGTCAGCCTCGACGGCAGCTTTGCCCGCGTTGATGGCGGAGAGCTGTTCCTATATAATATGCACGTCAACCCGTACGAGCAGGGCGGCCGATTTAACGTCGAGGCGTTGCGCGTCCGTCGGTTGTTGATGCACCGGCGCGAGATTGATCGACTCGCCGGCGTATTAACGCGCTCGCGCCTGACGCTGGTACCGCTGCGGCTGTATCAGCAGCACGGGCTGGCCAAAATCGAGCTGGCCGTCGGACGGGGCAAGCGGGTCTTTGAGAAACGTGACCGAATTCGCGAGCGGGAAACCGATCGCGAGATTCAGCGCGCCATTCGAACTCGACAGAAACGAATCAGCGAGTGAATGGGGGCGATGAGATTCGATTCGGCACCAGCAGCTGTGAGGGGCATGTCGAGGTGGTCAGGAGGCCTCGTGCCGAAAGGCATCCCGAGCGCAAGCAAGGGATAAAACACCTGACGCAATACCAAGTGCCAACTACAGTCCAGTGGCAGAGGCGGAGTCGATCCTCGCTTCTGACCAGGCGCTTGTCCCAAGCCTCGCGTTAGCGCCTATCCGGTTCTAATGCGAGCCGTCGCTTCGTCAGCCTGCGGGCGAGGACGGCGGAACGAGCAGGCTGGACTCGGTCTCCGCCGCTAGGGGCTGAGCGAGATGCGACAGCGGCTATGCTGTGACAGGCCGGCTCTGCAGGCAGGTCAGGGCGAGCGGGTCAATGCAGGGCTACGCATGTAGAGGGCTCACGACTGTGGTCCGAAGACGCGGGTGCAACTCCCGCCGCCTCCACTTTTTTCGCCCGGAGGGCGAAAAAAGTGCCCTGAGCGACCGAGGCCAACGGCCGAGGGGGAAGTCGAAAGGCTTCCACTTTTTTTCTTTCTTGTTGACGGGACCATCATTGATATCCAGCAGGTTGTTCCGAGTGATTGTGCTTATCCGTCGTTTTGACCCGCTTCACAAGCCGGTGTTATGGGCTGTTGGGATCGCCACTCTCTGGGTGGCTGGTTGCGCTTCCACGCCGGTCATCAGCCCACCAAGCCCGGTCGCGACCAGCCCAATAAAACCCAGGCCGCAGTTGCCTGCGGCGATCCGCACCGTGGTGCTGGATCCAGGGCATGGCGGGGACGATCCAGGGACCAGCCACTTTGGGCTGAAAGAGAAAACGCTCGTCCTGGACATCGCCCGGCGGGTTCGGGTCTCGCTCGAGGCGGCTGGGTTGTCGGTGGTGATGACGCGTGATTCTGACCAGTTCATCCCGCTGAGCGGACGAGCCCGGACCGCCAACCGACTGCCAGCAGATCTGTTCGTCAGCATCCATATCAACGCCAACCGGAATCGCCAGGTCTCGGGAATCGAAGTGTACTATCCCCGCGTCTCTGAAATCACCTCGGGTGCCACGTGGCCGCCGCTGGTGCGCCCGGCAGAAGTGGGTGTTCCATCGACGACCGTGCGGCAGGTGTTGTGGGACATGGTCCTCGGGAGCACGCGGTCACAGTCGCGTCGGCTAGCTTCCTGTATCTGCCGGTCGATGCGCAGTGATCTCGGGGCACCGTGCCGTGGGACCAAGCCGGCTCGATTTGTGGTGCTGCGGGAAGCGTGGATGCCGGCGGTGTTGGTCGAGGTCGGGTATGTGACCAATCATTCTGAAGCGACGCGCTTAGGCAGCGAGTCGTATCGACAGGCGGCGGCGAACGCGATCGCCCGCGGCATCATCAACTACATTCAAGAGCTGGGAGCGCAGCATATTTAGGAACCGATGAAGGGGGGACGACAGGCGATCGGCGTGTTTGATTCCGGAATCGGCGGGCTCACCGTGGTGAAGGCGCTCATGGAGGATCTGCCGTCGGAATCGATCGTGTACTTCGGCGATACCGCTCGGGTGCCGTATGGCACCAAATCCAAGACGACGATCGTGAAGTTCTCGTTGGAGAACGTCGAGTTTCTGCTGCGGTATGGGGTGAAGTGCATCGTCATCGCGTGCAATACCTCGTCGTCGTGGGCGCTGCCCACGTTGCGCAAATACTTTAAGGTGCCGATCATCGGGGTGATCCGGCCAGGGGCGTTGGCTGCCGTGCGCCAGACCAGGAACAAGCGGATCGGGGTCATCGGCACGACCGCGACGATCAATAGTCGCGCCTATGAGATGGCGATCCAGCGGCTGGATCCGCGGATCAAGGTGTTCTCGCACAGCTGTCCGCTGTTTGTGCCGCTGGTCGAAGAAGGGTGGCTCAATGGGGATATTTGCCGGACGATCGCCCAGCGGTATCTGCAGCCGCTCGTGCGCCAGCGGATTGACACGCTGATCCTTGGCTGCACGCATTACCCGCTGCTGACCAAGACGATTCAAGAGGTGGTGGGCCCATCGGTGGCGTTGGTGGATTCTGGGCGCCAGACCGCGGCTGAAGTGCGCGGCGTGCTCCTGGGGACCGACATCCTCAGCGATGGGCAGGCGCATCCGCGCTATCGATTTTTTGTGACGGATGAACCGACGCAATTCAACCGAATCGGTCATCGATTCCTCGGCTATGCGATCGGCTCGGTGGAGCGGGTGAATGGTCATTAAGCTGACACGGCCTGGCGGGCGGGCGCCGCACCAATTGCGACCGATCACCTTGACGCGCGGGGTCATGAAGTTTGCTGACGCGTCCTGCTTGGTGAAATGGGGCGATACCCAGGTGGTGTGCACCGCTACCGTTGAGGAAAAAGTCCCGCCATTTTTGCGCAACAGCGGCACCGGATGGGTGACCGCCGAGTACGGCATGTTGCCGCGATCCAGCCAGCAGCGGATCGAGCGCGAGTCGGCCCGGGGTCGGCCAGGCGGGCGCACGCAAGAAATCCAGCGGTTGATCGGGCGATGCCTCCGCAGCGTTACCGATTTGAAACAGCTCGGCGAGCGGACGGTCATCATCGATTGCGACGTGATCCAGGCCGACGGGGGCACGCGGTGCGCGGCGATCACCGGAGGGTTTGTGGCGCTCGCGCAAGCGCTGCGGCAGGTGCAGGTAAAACAGGGGTGGCCCACAGTGCCGCTGCGCGAGTTTGTCGCGGCGGTCAGCGTCGGGGTGGTCAGCGGCCGCCCGGTCCTGGATCTAAGTTATGCTGAAGACTCCACCGCTGACGTTGACATGAATGTGGTCATGACCGGTCAAGGGCAGTTTGTCGAAGTGCAAGGCACGGCTGAACGCGCCCCGTTTCGCTCCGCTGCTCTCACCGCGATGCTTCGCCAAGCGGCGCGCGGGATCGACCAGATCATCCAGATCCAGCGTCGGGCGTTGGGCGCGGCGTCTGTTCGAAGTTTGTGAGTTGACGTCTTAGTCCGATGTCCGCAGTCCACGTCGTGATCGCCACCCGTAATCCGCATAAAGTCCAAGAGCTCCGCCAGCTCCTCCGCCTTCCTGAAGTTCGCTGGCAGGCGCTGGCACAGCTCACCGACGCGCCAGCTGTCGCAGAAACCGGCCGCAGCTTTACGGCGAACGCGATCCGCAAAGCGATCGCCGCGGCCCGGGCGACCGGCCACTTGGCGCTCGCCGACGATTCTGGGATTGAGGTCAAAGCGTTGCGGTGGGGACCAGGGATCCGCTCAGCACGCTTCGCCGGCCGGCATGGGAATGACCACGCCAATAATCAGAAACTGCTGCACCGTCTGGTCGATGTGCCGGAATCGCAGCGTCAGGCCAGGTATCGATGCGCGCTCGCGTTGGCCGATTCACGCCGTGTCATCGCGGTGACACATGGCACATGGACTGGGCGGATTGCGCGCCAGCCAGCCGGGCGGGCCGGGTTCGGGTATGATCCGTTGTTCGTGGTCCCAGGTTTGGGCAAGACGGTCGCGCAGCTCCCGATGCGGGTGAAGCAGCAGCTCAGCCATCGGGCGCAAGCGGCCCGACGAATGCGCCCGATCCTACAGCGGATCCTGCGCGGCGATTAGTTCTGGTTCAGCAGTCCGCGGAACAGATCGCCGATGAGCGAACCGAGCAGTTCGTCCATCGAGGCGATCTCATATGACTTCTTGGGGTCTTTGAGGGTTCCGCGCAACCGGTACCGGACAAACAACCGTCGGATCCGGTTGAACCGCTCGGCGTTTTGCAACACCTTGCGGGCCGCGTCGGATAAGATCGGCGACTCGGCCGCTAGCGCGTCGGACAACTCTGGCTCGACCAGCACATCCAGCGTTTGATCAAGCCCGATACTGCCTTTCGCATAGACCGCCACCGGCGCGCCGCCAGCCACCGCGCCAATCCGCAAATCATCACTAGACACCCGTTCCTGCGCTAGCCGCCAGGTGAGCGCGACCTGTTTGACCTGTGCTCGTCGGAGTGAATCCAACGCGACCCGGTCGGCCAGCGGAACGAACACGAGGATGGCCATATATTTTTCGAGCAGCGGGACATCGCCTAACTCTTCGCCAGCCGCATTCAACCAGCCTTCGCCGCGCCAGCTCGATCGTTGAGACGCGATTCCGGAGACCACCGCATGCGCCGAGGCGGTGCCAGACGGGGAATGGGTTCGCCACGCCGGGATCGCCGTTGATAGTTGCCCCAACTGCACCGCGGTGACATCAGCCTCAGCCAAGAAATAGTCCTGCTGCGGCCCGCGATGCTCCAGCGTCACTTTTCCGGTCAGGTGGCCGTCTGCGAGTAATGCGGATGGAATCTCGATCACCAGGCCCCGCGGACCTTGATCGATTTGGCACACGACCTGATTAAGCGGGATCTCACGGATCTGCACCCGATCGGCTCGTACCTGCGCCCGTACACTGGCTTGGGGCCAATCGGTGAGCTGTCCCTGGAACTGCCCGTCGACAGTGAGCACCCCGTGCAGCCCCAAAGAATCGATCTGCGCCAGCGAGCCACCTGGCAGTTGTTTGAGTTCAGCGACGTCAACGGTTCCGCTGAAGGCCAGGCTGCTGGACGGCGTCCCTCTGCGGCCGATCCGGCCCTGCAACCGTAGTTGGCTGTTCTGACCGACGGAAAGCCGGCTGTCGTCGATAAGCCACGCCTCATTCGCCTGCCGCGCAGAGACCCACAATTCGCCGTTGGAGAATCCGATGGTTGCTGTCATGCTGGGTTCTTCGTCGAGATTCAGCACGCCGGACAAGCGAAATGGTTGATCGTTGAGCCGAACCATGGCCTCGCGCAGTTCGATCCGTTGGCCAGCCAGCACGGCTCGGCCTTGTCCTTGAGTAAGCGCGGTTTTTGGCGCGGCGAGCTGCGCCTGCACCTCGCGCAACACGATCTCCCCGGTCAGCATCGGATGCGCCAGCGGTCCTTGCGCGTTCACCTGGAGTGTTGCGGTCCCGTCGATGTGGCTGACACCGCTGTCCTTGGGCAGCCATCGCGCCGCATACGAGAGTGGCACCGTGCCGTTGACGGTCAGGGTGGCATGGGCCGGCTCGGCCAGCACGATCGTGCCATTGGCCTGCACCGTGTGGGTCGACACCTGCCCTTGAAGTTGCTCGATGTCCAGCGTCTGTGATAACAGATCGTAGTGCACGCTGCCCGTGATCCCGGTGATCGGGTCAGGCAGGGCAGGGCCTGCGAGCACCCCATCCTTGAGTTGGGTCTGCATCTGGCAGTCGGCAGGGATGCCTGGCGCGAACAGACCGTGGCAATCCACCTGCACCACGGCCTGCCCGGTGGGTTTCCAGTCGCGCACCATCGTCGGCCAGGTCACGGCCACGGTTTGCAATGTCAACGTCGATGTGGCCAATAGCTCGTAGGAAGGTGGATGGGTCAGCGCGATCCGTCCCTGAGTGAC
Organism: Candidatus Omnitrophota bacterium; assembly: GCA_023247275.1. Classification (GTDB taxonomy): domain Bacteria; phylum Omnitrophota; class Gorgyraeia; order Aquiviventales; family Aquiviventaceae; genus JAHFGT01. Next base: position 4,398 of record JAHFGT010000045.1, on the reverse strand, counting down.
CCAAGGGGATCCAAGAAGCGTGGCGTGGAGTTGTTCGACGATGATCTGCTGCGGGGTGGCGCGGATCGTGCCCTGGACCTGTGTGACGTTGCCCACCGTTGGCACATGCTCGGCTTGGCCGTCCTGAATATTGGCCACCAGATCAAACGACCAAGGAAACCCTTTTTGGATCGGCGGGGTGGCGATGCCGCTGACAATCACATCGCCAGTGACACGGACCGGATCAGCCTGCCACACCAGTTGGTGGCCGGTGAGTTGACCACTCATCGACAGGACCGTGTCCGGCCGTTGCGTGAGCTCGATGTCCATCTGGAACGTGCCGTCTGTCAAGGCTGGAGGTACCCAGCGTTTCAACGGTTGTGTGACTGAGCGGACACGGATCTCTGCGGTCTCGACTGCGACGGAGAAGGAGCGTGCGAATGGATGATACTGTCCGGCTAGCGTCACATCGGTCCGCACAGGCACGTCGATCGGGGCCTGGCCGCGGAACCCAATTCGTCCGCGCAGCACGGCCAGCCAATCAAACCGCATGCGGATCACCGGGAGGCTACACCACAGTTGCTTGGTGGCCCGGTCGACGAGCTGGAGTTCTTCCACCGTGAGCCCGCGCAACAGCTCATACCGCATCGACGTGATGGACGCCTCCATTGTGCCGGATGCTTCCAGCCGCTCGATGAGCAGGGCTTTGCCTTGCGTCGGCAGCCACGACCAAAGAAAGAGCCATAGGCCAATCGTGACGGTTAGGCCAACGCCCAGCAGCGTGATGGCGATCGTTCGTACGAGTCGTCCCATAGAGGCATTATAGAAGTGCAGTCTGTGGGCCGCAATCGATGCGAGCCAGTTCGTTGACGGTGGTTGTGCGCGACTGCTACAATACCGCCGTCATCTCGACGAGAGAACACCATCCGCGGGGCGTAGCTCAGTTTGGTAGAGCGCTGCGTTTGGGACGCAGAAGTCCTCGGTTCAAGTCCGAGCGCCCCGATTTTTCCTCCGCATGACCGAGTCAGTTTTTTAAGAGCGATTTCTTTCCAGGAAGGGAGTTGAGGACGGCCGCCATCGTCAAGACATCTGCGGCCATCCGCGAAGAGGAAAACCTGGGTTTCCCTCTTCGGGAGCTCTGCACGCTGCTCCAGCTAACGAATTCGGCACGACGAACGCCTTCGCGTTTTCGGAATCTGCACGTTGAGTCCAGCGTGCAGAGCGACGCGCCCGTAGCTCAACTGGAAGAGCAGCGGCCTTCTAAGCCGTTGGCTGGCCGTTCGACTCGGCCCGGGCGCGCCTTTTTCCTTCGAAGCCGAGGCGAACGAGTTCGACGACCGAGGCGGGCACCCCGCCCACTCGCTTGGACTTTGGCGGGGTCGCCGACGGGAGTGCCGGAGCACGCCGTGCGACGGCCTCGGCCCGGGCGCGCCTTTTCTCTTGGTAGCCATTGAGCCATTGAGCTATTAAGCAATCAGGTGTTGTTCTCATGATATGAGACGGCCACGCTGGGGCCGGCGGATCTTGCTGTTTCTCATTGCGCTGGTGGGATTCCAGTATGGCATGCTCACCTGGTTCGCTCCGCGATTCGTGCAGCAGGTGCTGCAGCGGCTGGTCAGCCGGCAGCTCTGGATCGACGACGCGACCTGGGCGTTTCCGCTGACGACCGTGTTGTCCGGGATCCATATGCGAGGGTCGACTGAGGCGTCAGCGTTGACGATCCAGCAGGCGGTCATCCGGCCGCGGTGGTACTCGCCCACGTTGAAGACGCTGTGGATTGACTCGTTGGACATCCACCAGCCGGTGCTGCGGCTGACCCGGACCTCGACGAGCGAGCTGGTCTGGCCAGGGGTTGAGCAATGGCTGGAGCAGCAGGCTCGAGAAGCGGCCAAGACGTTCGGCCAGATCCAGGCTGTCCGCGACCTGAACATCCGATCCGTGAACATCCAGGATGGTGTGGTCGAATATATCGACGAAAGTACCACCCCGGTTTTTCATGTGGTGCTACACCATATCTCGCTGGTGATCGGCCCGCTGAGCATCCCGTCGAATCAGTCGCATCTGAGTCTGGCGCTCTGGGCCGAATTCGTCGGACATGCCGGGCATGCTGCCCCGGTATTTTGCTCTGGCTGGTACGAGCCTGGATCGCAAGATCTGGATGCCTCGTGCCAGCTTGAGCCATTAGCCTTGGCATCGTTTGAGCCGTACTTCGGGCGCGGGGCAGAGTTGCGCGTCTATGAGTCGACCCTGAAATCCACCAGCCACTGGACCGCGAAGTCCGATGAGCTCAACGCGTGGATCCAGCTCGAGTTCGGCCATCTGACCGAAGGCGATGTGTCGATTCATGGGCGCACGATTATCGACGTCAAACGCCTCCTCGCCGGACAAGAGCCGAAACTTCGAGGGGAGATGAACCTCACCGGCCGTCTGGACCAGCCGGACCGGTGGCATTGGGCGTTCATTCCTGGCGACCAGACGGTGCAGCAGCTGGTCGGGCGGCTGCTGGAGCGGGGTGTTGAAGTCGTGCGGATTCCCCTCTTCGGTCGGCACATCTCTGTGAGCATTGCGCCGGCCAGCCCGGCCACCATGCAGGGCATCGCGCAGACCAGCAAAGAAATCCAAGAAGCGCTCGAAATCCTCGCGACCCCAATTCCTGAGCCGGTGGCGGTTGAGCCGATGACACCGACCGCTCAGCCTGAGGTGACCCAGACCCCAGAGCCAGCGCGCGCCGAGCCACCGACGCCAGACCGTCAGCCTGAATTGCTCACGCCTGACGAATCAACCACCGTGCCATAGCCATGTCGGCGATGAATCAGGATCCCGCACCGGTCGAGCCTGCTTCTCCCACCGGCTATCGTCGGCTGCATCCGTTGCCCACCACACTTGCCGCGGTGCTGCTCGTCCTGTGGACCGGCGTGTGCGCGGCGGCGACCTTGCTGGTGCCGCCGCTCAAGCGGCTGGATCATCCGACCAGGGCGTTGGAGCAATTGGCCGCGCAGATTGATGTTTATGGGCAGGTACAGCCGCGGTTGCCGGCATGGGAACGGGCGCTGGACGATTTCTTCAGCGGCGGGTTTGTGGACAACGAATCGCAACTCCGCGAATGGTATCGCGAGCTGGCAGCCCAGCATCCGGACGCATTAGCACAGTTGCACGTCACTATCTTAGACGCTGAGCGGTCTGGCTGGACCCTGTCCTTGGACCAGCGGGTGAGTGTTTGGACTCGTGAGCCATCCCCATTGCCAGCCTACGCGCAATTGGCGCGCGCAGCCTATGGCCTGACGCAGATTCATGATGCCGCGGTGGTCTGGAGCACGCTGGATCAGGTTCCAGGTGGATGGTTTCATGACATGATCGGCAGCCAGCTGGCGCGCCGGTTAGGCGACCAGACCCGGCTGGCCCAATACGAGCGCGCCCAGCAGGCACGCGCAGCCCGGTATCTGTTGGTCTGGCGGGTTGATCTGATCGTCGAACTGGTGCTGATCATCATTGGTGTGACCGCGTTGGTGTGGTTGTTTCGTCATCCGCAGCCGGTACTCGGCACAGCCGCTCTTCCTCCGCCCTGGCCATGGTCGTCAGGCTTTGCCGTCGTGGTGCGAGCCGTGGCGCTGGGCGTCATGTTCAGCGTCTTTGTTGGGCTTGGCTTGCGGCTGATCAGAGTTCGACAGGATGAGCTGGAGCTGTGTGTGGGATGGTTGGTGATCTGTCTCCCGTTGTTTGTGATGACCCGCAAGCATCTGCTCAAACCGGCTGGCGGCTTGTTCACGACGACGTTCGGCCTGCGTGCGCCGGCTGGCGGCTGGAGTCGGTGCGCGGTCTGGGTCTTGGCGACGGTCGGTGTCAGCCTGGTCGTCGAGGATCTGTTGTCCCGGGCCATGTACACGCTGCCCGGATGGTTTCATTGGACCGAGAGCTTTGATGAAACAGTGGCCTTTGGTTCGCCCGGTGCGGTCATCGTCTCGCTGGTGTTTCTGGTCCTCATCGGCCCGATCAGCGAAGAGTTCCTGTTCCGCGGGCTGGTCTTTGGCTCATTGCGCCGCCGGTTCGGCTGGGGCTGGGCCGCGACGATCAGCGCGGCCATCTTCGCCGGGGCCCATTTCTATGGTCGGCTCGGCACGCTGTGCATTTTCTGGGACGGGCTGCTGCTCGCCTGGCTGTATGAAGAAACCCGCAGCCTCATCCCGTGCATGGCCGTGCATATCATCAGCAACCTGATCCTGTGCCCGGATCTGCTCTTGCTGCGTCCCAGCTAACCATCACCCGTCGCTCATTGCGCGCGATGCGACGATCAGGTAAGATACTCTGCATCCGCAACATCGCCACGCAACTTTCCTCTGATTATGGTGGGCGTAGCTCAATTGGTTAGAGCGCCTGGCTGTGGCCCAGGAGGTCGGGGGTTCAAATCCCCTCGCTCACCCG
>JAHFGT010000044.1 GCA_023247275.1 Candidatus Omnitrophota bacterium | reverse complement strand
CGAGCCCCCTCAGGTGTCCACAGTGCGGCGCGATCGCCGACGCATCAGATCTGTTTTGCCGCCACTGCGGAGTCGTCCTGGAGACTTCCCTGGCCGGCCTAACCCAGCCGCCCAGTCCGCAGGCCAGGTGGTACCACAACATCTGGTTCCTCTTAGTGCTGCTCTTCTTCGTGCTTGGTCCGCTGGGGCTGCCGCTGGTGTGGAAACACCCGCGACTCTCACCGCGAGCCAAGTGGATTCTGACGACGGTGGTGCTCCTCTACACCGGTTTCGGGATCTGGTTGGCCATTTCCGCCGGAATCGCCGCCTACCAATGGGCGCAGCACATCACCGAATCGCTGCAGCCGTTTTGACCAATGACAACCCGCCCGATGACACACGCCCTCCCCATGCTGTGTGTGTGGCTCGTGGCCTGCGCCGGATGCCAAAGCCAAATGAACTTGGCGACCCAACAAGAAGAATATACGATCACCTCGACGAGCAAGGAGGTCGCGCTCGGCCGCAAGATCGCGCGCCAGGTCCATGTCGAGTTGCCATCCGTCGCAGACGACGCGGTACAGCAGCGCGTGCGCGCGATCGGTGAGCGCATTGTGGCGGTGTGCGACCGCAAGGAGCTGGTCTATACCTTCGAGGTGATTGAAGATCCGGAGATGAACGCGTTCTCGCTGCCAGGAGGCTATGTGTTCGTCAACCGCGGCCTGATTGACCGCGCCGCCAACGATGACGAGCTCGCCGCGGTCATCGCCCATGAAGTGGCGCACGTCACCGCCCGTCACGCGGTGAAGCGCTATGAGAGCGGGCTGGGGATGCAGTTGGCCCAACTGGCCGCCGTGGCCGCACGGCAGGGAGCAGCGGCTAGCGGCCTGGGGGTGGGGATGCGCGCCGCCCAACTGGCGTATGCTCGTCAGGATGAATTAGAGGCCGACCGACTCGGGGTGAAATACATGAAAGCGGCAGGGTTCGACCCTCGTGGGATGCTCTCGTTTCTCAAGAAGCTGCACGAGCATACTCGACAACGCAACACCGCGTACCTTCCTCGGGGTGTCGTGCGTCCTCAGTACGCTCTCACCCATCCCTACATTCCCGATCGCTTGCGCGCCGTCAAAGAAACGCTCTACGGCGTCGCTGACTACATCGACTACTTGAATGCCCCGAACTAACTCCACATCCGATCGCGCGGGTCAACAACCCGCACACGGGTGTACGTGTACACGAATCAGCTCTCCAGGAGTTTGCCGGCCATCGCCCAATTAGCCCGTGTGACGTCGCGGAACACGATCCAGACCTGTTCCTTCGGCACATGGGCAATGTCGACTAATGCCTGCGTCACGGCAGCGACGAGCGCGGCTTTCTGTGCTGGCGTTCGGCCTTCCAGCCAGTCGACCGTAATCATCGGCATAGCAGCCCTCCATCGTCCTTCACGATGCGGCCGGTGCGGGCCGGCGGACCCGAACATGGGCTTGACGTAAGGCGGCCCGCAGCTCGCCAACCAAAAACAGTGACCCAGTCACCACGATCACCTCATCAGGATCCACCGCATTGAGCAGATATGTATAGGCATCAGCCGGATCTGACATCACGTGCACATCAGCGCAGAATGGCGCCAGCCGATGTGCCAACGTCGTGGGATCCAGCGCACGCGGGTGATGGCTCTTGGTGCAGGTGACCCCAACAGCCAGCGGCCCGAGCGCCTGTCCCACCTCTTCGATCGTCTTATCAGACGACAGGCCCATAAGCAAATGGATTCGCCGTCCGGGTAAGAGCTCGCGGAGCGAGTGGGCCAGCGTCTGGGCGGCCGCTGGATTGTGGGCGCCGTCCATCAGCACCAGCGGGGAGTCGTTGACGACTTCCAATCGGCCTGGCCACTCGACGCGCGCTAGCCCTTGCTCGACTAAACGGTAGGGCACACCGGTTTCAGAGAGCGCTTCCACCGCGGCCACGGCCGCAGCGGCATTGTGCGCTTGGTGCCGACCGATGAGTGAAAGACGCAGCGATTCATACCGCCCCCGCGCGCTGTCGATCGTGATCTGCAAGCCATCCAGGTCATAGTGTTGCGTGGTCACGGACACATCAGATCCCACGAGCATCAGTGGGACGCTGTGAGCGTCTGCCACCACTCGAAGAACGTCCAAGACCTCATCGGCCTGTGGGGCACTGACGACTGTTTGGCGCGGTTTAATGATCCCAGCCTTTTCCCTGGCAATCGCCACGAGATCGGTGCCCAGCACGTCGGCATGATCGATTCCAATCGGGGCGATCACCGACACCCCCTGGTCGACAATGTTGGTCGCATCCAACCGGCCACCGAGCCCCACTTCAAGGACCGCCACGTCAATCTCCTGCTGCGCGAACGCCCAGAACGCTGCAGCGGTCACGGCCTCAAAATAGGTCGGTTGATCCTCAGCTCGGGCGCGCACACGTTCAAGACTGGCTGCAAACTGTTCCGGTGCAATCCAGTCATCGCCGTGCGACCGCTCGCCTGCCCGGGCTGCGGCAGCCGCGCCCAGCGCCGGCCAGAGGCGGATCCGCTCGCGGACATGCTCCAGATGCGGCGAAGTGTACAACCCAACCCGTAGGCCGCTCTCTCGCAGCATGGAATAGATCATGGCGCAGATGGACCCTTTCCCATTAGTCCCAGCCACCAGGACACTGCGGAACCGACGCTGCGGGTCGCCCAGCCCCTGGCACAGCCGGCGCATTCGCTCCAGCCTGATCGTGCGCATCTCTTGTGGCCGGTGGTGCTGCTCAAAATTGATCAGGGCGCCAAGGTACGTGACCGCTTCATCATACGTCATCGTCGGTCCGTTCCCTCCCCATGGTTGGGCTCCACGTCGGTTTCCTCATTCACGAATTGGGAGGTGCTGTTGAATGACCTTTCGCAGCTCGGCGATGTCGAATGGCTTAATGAGATGGTCGACCGCTCCGCCGCGCTGGCTGGCCAAGAGGACCTGCGTCTCTCCCCGAGCGCTCACAACCACGACCGGGATGTGGCTGGTGTGGACATTCCCTTTGAGTTGCGCCAACACCGTGAGTCCGTCCATGCCCGGCAAATGTAAATCGAGCAGAATCAGGTCCGGCTGTTTCCACCGTGCCTGACTGAATCCCTCTGGTCCATCAGCCGCCTCGACCATCTCGAACGATTCTTCCAGCGCGGCGCGGATGAAATGGCGCACCCCTGGCTCATCCTCGATGGTGAGCACGCGGGGTTTAGCGCCCATCTCCAGAACCTGGTGGGCGGCGCTGACGCCAGTCGTCAAGGATCCGGCGCAGATCACCTTCGGCCGAGCGCACCACCAGCGCCCCAATCAACAAGAGCAACGAGAACTGCCAGGCGTCTTCCGGTCCAACGACGAGGCCGGTGTGGATATCCTCTGCTCGTGTCAGTTGGCCATTCCACTGCTCCACCGCCTGCCGGAGCGATGATTCCATCACATCCAGGGTTGATAATTCGTGCCGATATCGCAGCGAGGGGAACTGGATCCCGCGCAGCAACAGAAAGGTCGCCATGGAGTCGCCGCTGACGCGTGGCTGCGCCTCCAATTCAAATTCAAACCCCTCAAACTGCGGTGAAAAACTCGGCAGGACAATGGCGGGCCGCTCGATGAGCACGCTGCCGCGACGAATCACCGTGTCGCCTTGGTGCAAGGACGACTCGGCCAGAAAAATATACGGCACGGCTGTCGTTTGGACGCTGGACAGCGCTGCAAGCCGCAGGCGAATCAGTTCCGTCTCGCGCCGAGCTTTGTCCCAGAGCTGCTGAATATCCATGCAGTTCCTAGTGGCGGAAATGTCGTCGCCCTGTGAAGACCATGGCCATGTTGGTCGCGTCGGCGGCTGCGATGACCGCCTGGTCTCGAATCGATCCTCCAGGCTGAATCACGGCTCGCACGCCGGCCGCGGCCAACTCTTCGACGCCATCCGGAAATGGAAAAAATCCATCCGAGGCCGCAACGGAATCCTGACAGCGCGCTCCGGCACGTTGCACCGCCAGGCGCACCGCGCCGACTCGGCTGGGCTGGCCCTGCCCGATTCCCACCGTCGCTCCGTGACGCGCTAAGACGATCCCATTGGACTTTGCGTGTTTGGCCGCCAGCCACGCGAAGGCGAGATCGTGCTGTTCTTGGAGCGTGGCGGCACGCTTGGTCACCACGCGCCACGACCCGGGACTCGTGTCAAGGTCCATATCTTGCAACAACCATCCTCCGAGCAATTGCCGCCACTCGACTCGTTGCGGCGGTTTGACCGGCCAAGGAATCGTAACCACCCGTAGGGCCGTCTTTTTCTTCAGAATCGATTCGGCCCCGGGCTCGAACGCCGGGGCGAGCACGCCTTCGAAGAATTCGCCGGTGATTCGTTCAGCCAACGCCGCGGTCACCGGCCGGTTACAGCCGATGATCCCGCCAAATGCTGATTCAGGATCGCAGGCATACGCGGACTCGAACGCCTGCGCAATGTCCGAGGCGGTCGCTAATCCGCATGGCGAATGGTGTTTGATGATCGCGCATGCCGGCGCGTCAAGATCCAAGAGGCAGCGGAGCGCTCCGTCCATATCCAGCAAGTTATTGGCGGACAACTCCTTGCCCTGATGCTGGGTTAACTGGCCAAGCGCCCAGGCTGACTCTTGTTCGTCGAGATACCATCCGCCGCGCTGGTGCGGGTTCTCGCCATACCGAAGCACCTGACGCTGATGCAGCGCGAGAGTCACTGTCTGGGGTCGCTGGTCGGCCGCATGAGATTCTAACCCCATCCGAAGATACTCGGCAATCCGCTGATCGTACCGGCTGGTCAGCTCAAACGCCGCGACGGCGAGCTGTCGCGCCAACGCCTCAGGCAGGTGGCCATGGTGTTGCCGCAAGGCGTCCGCGACCAACTCGTATTGCTGCGGCTCACTCACCGCACCCACCCCAGCGAAATTTTTGGCCGCAGCCCGCAACAACGCCACGCCGCCAATATCAATCTGCTCGACGGCCTCAGCGAGCGACACCGTGGCCTGCTGGACGGTCTGCTCAAATGGGTAGAGGTTCACCACCACCAGATCGATCAGGCTCTCACCTGCCGCCGCCACATGGGTCGGCTCATCCCGTCGCGCCAGAATCCCTCTGTGAATTTTCGGATTCAGCGTCTTGACGCGGCCGTCCAATTGTTCTGCTATGCCGGCGAACTGCTCGACGCTCACAACCGGTAGCCCATGCTGACGCAAGTACTGGGCTGTCCCGCCCGACGCCACCAGCTCGATGCCAACCTCGGTCAGCGTCTTCGCAAATCGCTCCAACCGGCTCTTATCGTAGCAGCTCACCAGTGCCCGTTTCACAACAATCATCAATGCGTCACTTCCGCCAACTCCTCTTGGACGATCGCTTGAAACGCTTGGCGCAATCGCTTGGTGACCGGTCCAGGTCGGCCGGTGCCGATGTGCCGGCCATCAATCCGGGTCACCGGCATCACTTCTTTGATCGTACTTGAGAGAAACGCCTCCTCCGCATTATAGACATCATGCCGGGTCAGCGGGATCTCCTCCACCGCCAGGCCGAGCCGGCCAGCAGCTTCCTCGATCACCTGTCTGGTGATTCCAGCCAGCAGGCCAAGCCAGCACGGCGGCGTCTTGACGCTCCCGTGCTTGATGATCCCAAAATTGCTGGCGGTGCTTTCGGTCACCGAGCCGGTCTGCGGGTCGAGGAAGAGCGCTTCATCCACGCGGCGCACCTGCGCGTCGATCACGGTCAGCACGCTGCCGAGCCGCGCGGAATATTTCGCTCGCGGATCGATGACGCTGACCGGACAGGGTCGCGCCGGCACCACCGCCAACGCAATCCCCTGCCGATACGCGATCGCAGGTGGCCAGGGCACCGGTTGCACCACAATGCTGGGGTCTGCAGGCAGGTGAGAACGCGGCAGCAGCGCCACACGGACAATCGCGTCCTGCAATCCGGACGATGCCAGTGCGTCCACCACCTGTCGACGCAGTCGTCGCCGGTTCGGCATCCCGGTTCCGAGATATTGCGCCGACGCCGTCAGCCGATCCAGATGATCGTCCAACCGAAAAATGATTCCCTGGTACGCCCGCATCGTCTCAAAACACCCATGGCTTGCTCGCGCATCGAGCCTGGCGTCAGCCAGAATCATCTCGGTCCTCATGACGACGCGATCGTTCGCGCGCCAAACCGCTCCAGCGCCCGCATCAGCGCAGCCGCCTTTGACAGCGTCTCGTGGTACTCGCGCTGCGGGTCAGAGTCGGCGACGATCCCAGCCCCGACATGGAACGACAACCGGTCCTCGTGAATGACCATCGTTCGGATCGCGATATTCAGATCCAGCGCTCCATCGAATCCCAACGATCCAAGTGAGCCCGTATAGATTCCACGCGGGACCGGTTCGAGCTGGCCAAGGATCTGCATGCACCGCACCTTTGGACAGCCGGTGATGGTGCCGCCGGGAAACATCGCGCGAATCACATCGATGGAATCGATCTCGCGTCGCAATCGACCGGACACATTCGACACAATATGGATCACATGCGAATAGGCTTCCAACGCCATCAACTCATCGACGGTCACCGACCCGGCTGTGCAGATTCTCCCCAAGTCATTTCGCGTCAGATCGACCAACATGAGATGTTCGGCGCGCTCCTTCTCGCTGAGCAACAGCTCGAGGCTATTGACCGCCTCCTCGGTCGGCGTTGATCCGCGAGGTCGTGTGCCGGCAATCGGACGTGAATCCGCCACACCCTGCTGGACACGGACCAGCCGCTCTGGTGAACAACTCACGATGGCCAAACGTCCCCACGAGAGAAAGCTCGCGAACGGCGACGGATTCATCGCGCGCAACGTGGCATATAAGGCCAGCGGTGTTCCTTGCCACGTCGTCGAGAATCGCTGCGCCAGGTTGGCCTGGTACACGTCGCCAGCCTGGATGTGCTTGAGAATCTGGGCCGCCATCGACTCAAACTCGGCCTGGGTAGTCGTGGCCTGCACCGCCCCAGCCTGTGCAAGGGGTTCGAATGATTCGCCCGCACCCTGGTGAGTCGGGACAGCCTCCAGCCGCGTCGTGTTTCGATCCAACTCCTCAAGCGCCTCTGCACGGGCCTGTCGATGCGGTAAGTCAGGATCTTCAACGCTGACCACCCAGCCCCGGCCAAGCGAATGGTCCAGCAGAATAAGCTGCTTCATTGCGAACCACACCATCTCAGGTTCTGGCCCAGCCACTGGGTCGCGATCGGCGAATCCGCGCTGCCGCCAGGCTGGCATCGGCAGCCGCTCGATCCACTGATTCGCCTCGTAGCTCAGGTAGCCCAATAGGCCAATCGCTCGGCTGACCGCCCCCAGCGTTGTCCCGGGACGCCTGCCCACTACAGGAGAGGCTCTGGGGCGGTAGCGCCGTAACAGTTCGCGCACGGTCTGCAGCGGGTGACCGACCCGAATCTGCGTGGCACCACTGGTGTGGTGTTCGAGCCGATTCCCGCGCGCCACAACGGTGAGCCACGGATCGTACCCGAGCAACGACCAGCGACCCGTCACCTGATGCGGTCGCGCGCTATCGAGCCAGACCATCGGCGTGGCAGGCGAGAGCTGCTGGGCAAACGGCAGCAGCTCTGGACAATGATCAAGCGCTCGTAGATGGATGGTCAGTGAACCGTAGCGGACAGGTGCGGGCATGAGATTCATGCGCGAGGACTTATTGTACCACACTCGGAGTGACTCACGACGTCAGAGGGATGCCGCCTGAAGGTGAGAGCTCTAGAGCTTGATGAGCAGCAGCTTTAACTTCAGCAAGCGGACATGCGCTCGCAATCCCTTGAGTTCTTGGTCTAAGCGAGCCGCGTCGTGCAACATCTCATGGAGATCAGATTCTCGTTCAGCCCGCGCCGGTGGATCCGCAATCTCATCGGCTTGCGCGCGTTTCATCGTCTTGCGCAACTGCGATATCGCTCGCCCGACCGCTGCTCGATTCGCGTTGGTTCTTCGCATATCTTCCTGGGCCTGCCGCAGCGCGTGATCCAGTCGGAGTCGATCCGGTTCCATTTTGCTCCGCACATCCGCCGCCCGGCTGCGGACGCTGGCCTCTGCGGCCGCCAATTCCTTCTTGAGCTGTTCCAGGTTACGCTGGATCGTCGCGCGCTTGAGCGATAATTCACGTTCATAGGTTTCCAGACGATTGGTGAGCTCCTTATGCTTCTCGAGCACCTGGCTGAACCCAGGATCGGCGGAGAGCACTTCTTGCACCAGATCCTCCCGTTTCGCCGGCGCGCACCCACTGCCTAGGAGCGCAATCAACGCCAGCCAAGTGAAGATCCCTCTCACGCGATTCCGCATCAACATCTGCGCAGCAAACAACCCCGCACCCAACAACGAGGGTGCGGGGTCGCCCTGCAGCAATGGGCGTCGGCTACTGGATCAGCGCGTACGACGGCTCGACTGATGGACCGACACCGTTCGCGCTCCCCTCTTCCTTGTACATGAACACCTTTCCGGCAAAGTTGCGCAACGTCCACACACCATCCTTGACGCTCACGACATAGTTGGGCATGAGCGGGATCTTGCCGCCGCCCCCTGGTCCGTCAACGACAAACGTCGGCACGGCATAGCCGGTCGTGTGGCCTCGCAGCTTCTCAATAATCTTCATCCCCTGGCCCACCATCGTGCGGAAATGGGCGGTCCCCTTGACCGGATCGCATTGATAGATGTAGTACGGTCGCACACGGGTCTTGAGCAGCTCATGAAACAGCTTCTTCATGATGGCGGGCCGATCATTGATTCCCTTCAAGAGCACCGTCTGCGACCCGAGCGGCACGCCGCTGTCGGCTAGCATCCCGCATGCCTTGCGCACAGCCGGGGTGACTTCTTTGGGATGATTGAAGTGCAGGCTCATCCACGGTTTGTGCTTTCGCAGTACCTGGCAGAGTGCCTCGGTTACGCGGTAGGGCAGCGTAATCGGGTTGCGTGTTCCGATGCGGATAAACTCGACGTGCGGAATCCCGCGCAGTTTCGTGAGGATTTCGTCGAGCCGTTCGTCCGATAACGTCAGGGGATCACCTCCAGAAATGAGCACATCGCGGATTTTCCGGTGGGCCTTAATGTAGTCGATCGCATGATCGATGTTCATCGGCTTGCTAAACCCCGCGCTGGTGCCGACCACACGGCTGCGCGTGCAAAACCGGCAATACATCGAGCAGATTTCCACGACGAGCAACAGCACGCGGTCCGGGTACCGGTGCACCAAGCCTGGCACCGGCATATGGCTGTCCTCGCCGAGCGGATCGATCATATCATTCGGGCTGAGCTGGTACTCTTCTTCGGTCGGCACGGCTTGTCGACGAATCGGGCACGTGGGGTCGTCCGGATCCATGAGCGCCGCCCAATACGGCGGAATCCCCATGATAAATCGGCCAGATCGACGGGTCGCGGCGTGTTCTTCAGATGGCGTGAGCCGAATCACCTGACGGAGTTGCTCGACCCCCTGGATTCGGTTGGCCATCTGCCATCGGTACGTCTCCCATTGATCCAACGGCACGTCCTTCCATAAAGGGATCCGTCGATACGATTCCGGGTTCACCGCACGCCTCCTGTTGTCCTCGCCATCAGGAAACCGTCGCTCGCTATCGCGTACGCGGATGACGGCTCCTGGTGGTGGACCTGCACCCCCTGCCCCCCGACCATCTGGCGATCCGGCGATCGCGTCTCAGCGGTCCATCCGTCTGAGCCCACCACCGATACCGACCGGCCCATCTGGTACCGGGCCATTGCCAGCTGCACGATTCGTTGAATCAAGGCGTCATGCGACAGGCCCATCGCCTGCGTCATGACAGGAAAATTGCTGTCCACTGGGTTTAATCCTGGCAAGGGGTTGACTTCCAGCACAAACGGGACGCCGTCAGCTCGCAGTCGGATGTCGGTCCGCGAAAGATCCACGCACCCGAGCGCCTGATGCGCACGTCGGGCGACATCCTGCACCCGTGCGGTCGTCCCCGGATCCAGTCGAGCCGGGCAAAACAGCCGTGGGGCCAGCCCCAGCGCCGTGTTGCCTTGAAATTCTTTCATGCGCCAACTGTAAAATCGCTCACCGGATTGACGACACGGCTCAAAGTCGATTTCCAACACCGGCAGCACCACATCGCCCAACACGCCAGCCGTCAGTTCTTGCCCTTCGATGAACTCTTCCACCAACACCTCTTGGCGATACCGATCGATCACCTGGGTCACCTGCCGGCGCAGCGACACTTCATCGTTGACAAGGCTCTCCTTCGAAATCCCTTTGCTCGAGCCTTCCCGGTTGGGCTTGACCATCAGGGGAAATTGCAGTCTGCGGTCAAGCGCGGTGGTCGACGTGGGAAACAATTGCCAGCGCGGAGTTGGCAGGCCTTCAGACGCCAAGATCTGCTTGGTCTTTGCTTTGTCAATCGCCAGCGCGAGGACGACGCTGTTCGACCCGGTACAGGGCACGCGCAGCGATTCCAGGATCGCCGGCACCTGAGATTCTCGATACGTGCCATGGCGTCCTTCAGCGATGTTAAACACCAGATCGACCGCATGGGTCAGAAACCACCCCGGCAAATCGGCGTCGGCCTCAACACAATGCACGGTATGGCCAGCCGCCTGCAAGTCGCGAACAATGGTATCGATTGTCCCTGGAGTGTCAAACTCGGAATCCCAATCGACCGGGACACCATCCCGCTCGCCCACGTCGCGCCGAAGATTGTAGGTTAACGCAATGGTGTAGATGAAGAGACTCCGAGGTTGGTGTTCGCTTTCATCCCACCCCCCTGGCCGTTGCCGACGGCGGCCGGTGCATGCACCGGCCGGCTGCCGTAGGCAGCCCGGCCAGGGGGTGGGATCAGGCCGCACCGAATCCGCGCCGTGTCCAGGATCCGCGTGATGATTTGATGGTGCGTTATCCCCTGGGTCTTGGCGATAAACGTGAAGACATCTTCCGTGGACAACGACGGCAACGGGTTAATCTCCAGCACGGATGGGCGGCCCTGACGATCCACCCGGAAATCCACCCGGCCAAAGTCCCGACACTCCACCGCTTGGTAGGTCCGCAGCGCCAACTCCTGCATCTGATTCGCCAGCGCCCGAGGGATCGGCGCCGGACACAGATAGTCGGCGCCGGAGCGCAGATACGCAAAGGTGAAGAACTTACGCCCCAGGTCGGTTTGCCCGTCGAGCGCGATTTGAACAACCGGGTAGATTTCAGGCGATTCATTGCCGATGATCGCCACGGTGAACTCTGATCCTTCGATGAACTCCTCAATAAAGATCGACGGGTTCTTGTACGTCGCGATGAGGTATTCCACCTGACGACGCAGCTCATCCGGGGTGGTGACCAGCGACTTCTCGCTCAGCCCCTTGCTCGAGCCTTCGCACCGCAATTTGACGATGAGCGGATACACCAGATCCCCCTTCCACAGCTTCTCCGGATCAGCCGATTCGAGGAATCGCGGCGTGGGGATCTGCTCGGCGATCAAGATCTTCTTGGTGAGCACCTTGTCCAGGGTCAGGCCAAGCGTGAGGCCATCAGCCCCGACAAACGGCATGCGCATCATTTCCAGCAGGATGGGGACTTGCGACTCGCGGTTACGTCCTTCGTAGCCCTCGGCGATGTTAAACACGATGTCAACGCCCAGCCGCCCAGCTTGCTCCACCAGACGGCGCGCGCCACCGATCCGTACGACGTCATGGCCAGATTCACGCAACGCCTGCTCGATATGATTGACGGTCTCTTCATGGTCAAGCTCTGCGTTGAGATCTGGCGGATCGCCCGGCTTGAGGACGACTTCGCTTTTGACGTTGTAGGTTAGTCCAACGCGCATGTCGATCCTTGAGAACAAATAAGAAGGGACCCTCGCACGCGGAGTCCCCTGGGCAAAGCCTCTAAGTTGTTCAGCGGTGACGCGTCAGTCCTCAAATGACCTGTCGCGATCCGCCACAGATCGCGCAAGTACGTGAGGACTGCACCATCATCACGATGATGTTCATCGCAATACAATTCGTACCATACCCCATTCTGAGTGTCAAGGAAACTGCGAAGAATCTTTGCCAATATGCTACGATGTCGCGCGATTGTTCACGCACAGGAGTCTTGATGGGAAGCTTGGTGTTGATTCGTCACGGTCAATCACAGTGGAACCTTGAAAACCGGTTCACCGGTTGGGTCGATGTCCCGTTGACCGAGGCTGGCCGCGAAGAAGCTCGCCGCGGCGCCGAGTTGCTCCGGCCTATGCGATTCAACCGGGCATTCACCTCGGCGTTGCAACGCGCCCAGCAAACCTTGCAGATCGTGCTCGAGACCCTCGGACAAACCGGAATCCCGATCGAGCGCGATTCTGCGCTGAACGAGCGGCACTATGGGGCCTTGCAAGGACTGGATAAGGCTGAGACAGCGAAGAAGTACGGGGAGGAACACGTCCGCATCTGGCGGCGCAGCTATGATGTGCCGCCGCCGAAAGAGAAGACCGCGTGGAATCCGCAGGGGATCAGTGAAAGTCTCAAAGACACCGCCGCGCGCACTCTGCCCTATTTCAAGTCGAAGATTTTGCCGCGGGTCACAGCCGGCGAAACGATTCTGGTCGTCGCTCACGGCAACAGCCTACGCTCAATCGTCATGGACCTCGACCATCTGACCAAGGAACAGGTCCTCGAACTGAATCTCGCCACCGGCGCTCCGATCATCTACGAGATCGACTCAAGCGGCAAGGTCACCAAGCACACTGCGACGCCCCTTTCCCAGCCTCGATCCCCGCACTAGTTCCTCGAGCACAATCGGCACAATCGGGGACAGCCACTGATTTGTCATTCATGTTCGGAAGACAGCAGTGGCTGTCCCCGATTTCCCCGCGCGGTCCTGACATAGTGATATAAATATTGCTGCGCATAGCCGGCGTACGGGCCGAAATGGCGCCGCGCATAATCATGGAGCAGCTTGCGCGTCATGCGCCGGTGCCGGAAGTAGTACCGCATCGCGCGCTCCATCCACACGTCGATCGGGAACGCCTCATACTTCTCAAATCCAAACAACGCGACACAATCCGCGACTTTATCGCCCACCCCGTCGCACGCGAGCAGCGCCTGCTTTGCCGCGTCATAGTCGACCTGCTGGATCTGATCGATTCGTAGCTTGCCGTCGACCACCAGCCGCGCGGTGGCGCGTAAGTACGGCGCCCGGTACCCCAGCCCGAGCGCGCGCAACTGACGCTCTGAGGTCCTGGCCATCGCCTCTGGGGTGGGAAAACTGAACCCGCGAAACCCGTTGAGCCCAACCGGTTGCCCATAGGCCTGACAGAGGCGATCAATCATCCCTTCGATCCGTTTGATATTATTAAAGGAAGCGCAGATGAACGAGGCCAAGGTCTCCCATCCGTCTTGCCGCAACACGCGAAGCCCTCGACACTGCCGAATCGCCTGGTAGATCTGCATATCCACGTTAATGGACGACAGCACGTCATTGAGCTGCAGATCCAAGGCAAAGTAGTGACGAATCCGATTCGGGGTGATGGCTGGATCGGCGGATTGGCACCAGAGCCGATCGCCCTCCTGCTGCACCTTGACAACTGACTGGCCAAGGAATCCGTAGTACCATCGACGCCCCGTCTCTTCTTGGGACAGGGCGGAGTCCCGAGCGAGCCCTGCGGAGACAGGGCGAGTCGAGGGACCGTCGACCACGAACCATCGGAAGGTCTGACCAGAGGACAAGCTCGTCTGGAGAGAAAACTCAGGGGCAGGAACCTCAAACATACATGCCAATGGCTCGGGGCTACACCTTTGGCAGCGTAATGCCGTTCTGTCCTTGATACTTGCCTTTGCGGTCAGCGTACGACACTTCAGGCAGCGAGCCGGCTTCGAAGAACAGCACCTGGGCGATCCCTTCAAACGAATAGATCCGGGCCGGCAGCGGGGTCGTGTTGGAGATTTCGATCGTCAGATGCCCTTGCCATTCTGGCTCGAGCGGCGTGATATTCACCACGATCCCGCATCGCGCATAGCTGGACTTGCCCAGGCAGA
>JAHFGT010000043.1 GCA_023247275.1 Candidatus Omnitrophota bacterium | reverse complement strand
AGCAATGGTTGCGCTCGTTGTGGCACTTAAGCCAACACCTCACGGCACGAGCTGACGACAGCCATGCAGCACCTGTGCAAGATCTCGACTGGTTACGAGTCGTCCCCCTTTCAGGTTCCTACTCCCTGCATGTCAAGCCTGGGTAAGGTTCTTCGCGTAGCATCGAATTGAACCACATGTTCCACCGCTTGTGCTGGCCCCCGTCAATTCCTTTGAGTTTCAACCTTGCGGCCGTACTCCTCAGGTGGGACACTTAGCGGGTTGCCTGCGGCACTGACCCCTAGCGGGGCCAACACCTAGTGTCCATCGTTTACGGCTAGGACTACCAGGGTATCTAATCCTGTTCGCTCCCCTAGCTTTCGCACCTCAGCGTCAGAGACTGGCCAGCGAGCCGCTTTCGCCACTGGTGTTCCTCCCGATATCTACAGATTTCACCCTTACACCGGGAATTCCGCTCGCCTCTCCAGTCCTCAAGTCCGGCAGTCCCCTACCACCGACTCTGGTTGAGCCAGAGTATTTTAGGCAGGGCTTATCGGACCGCCTACGTGCCCTTTACACCCAGTAAATCCGAGCAACGCTCGCCACCTCCGTATTACCGCGGCTGCTGGCACGGAGTTAGCCGTGGCTTTCTTCCAGGGTACCGTCTAACCTGCGCCGTTGTTCACAGCACAGGCCTTCGTCCCCTGTAACAGCGGTTTACGACCCGAAGGCCTTCGTCCCGCACGCGGCGTCGCTTGGTCAGGCTTTCGCCCATTGCCAAAGATTCTCGACTGCAGCCTCCCGTAGGAGTCTGGGCAGTGTCTCAGTCCCAGTGTGGCTAACCACCCTCTAAGGCTAGCTACCCGTCAAATGCCTTGGTAGGCCGTGACCCTACCAACTAGCTGATGGGACGCAAGTCCCTCCCGAAGCAATAGCACCTTGCGGTTCAGCCATCTTTCCCCACATGACCATGCGATCACGTGAGTATATGGGGTATTAGCCCGTCTTTCGTCGGGTTGTCCCCCGCTTCAGGGTAGGTTACTTACGCGTTACTCACCCGTTTGCCGCTCTCCTCTTGCGAGGATCGCTCGACTTGCATGCCTTATCCACGCCGCCAGCGTTCGCTCTGAGCCAGGATCAAACTCTCCGTCAAATAGGATCGCTTCCCGCCACCAAATGGCAGCAGGTTACGAGCTTTTGAGGTGAATCGATCCGATGAAACCCCAGAATTGTCTGGGGGTAGGCAGCACTTCTCTCCAAATTGTCAAAGAGCTTCCCACATCCTTTGGGAAAAAGAAAGAGCGCCTTCTTTACAAGAGGCGCTCAGAAAGCCTGTTAAAAGAAAGTCGGGTGATCCGGAATTATCAAACTCAGTCGTTTCTCACGCCAATGTCCTCTCGACAGGCAAGGGGTACTGTAGCATTGCGCACAGAAGGTGTCAAGGACGAATATGCAATTTTAATGCAATTTTTCTTTAGCACCGGTAAATCAACCAGTGTGCCGCATGCCGGCGGCGATCCCATTGATCGTCAGTGCCAGCGCCCGCTCAACGGTTCGACGAGCGTTCGGTCGTTGGCGCTGGCGTCGCTGGGCTAACAGGCGCACTTGCAACAAGCTCACCGGATCGACATAGGGATTGCGCAAGCGAATCGCATTTTGAAGGACATAGTTGGAATCCAACAGTTCGTGCTGGCGGGTAATGGCCAACACCGCGCGGCGTGACCGCGCGTACTCGTCGCTGATCGCCGAAAAGATCCGTCGACCGACCGCGCGTGGGCTGACCAATGACGCGTACTGCTGCGCGATCCGCATATCCGCCATCCCCAGGCTCATCTGAATGAAATCCACCATCACATGGAACCACGCAAACGTCTCGTACATGCGCTGCAATTCTTGCAGCCCTTGGCGATGCGTGCGAGTGAACTGGTCGATGGCCCAACCAAATGGGAACCAGCTGGGCAACACCTGTCGACTTTGCACCCAACTAAACACCCAGGGAATCGCGCGCAAATCTTCGATTCGGTGAGCGCTCACTTTTTTGCCACGCTCACTAGGGCGGACGGCTGGCCGTCCCTCGACTGCGCTCGGGACTCCCCGCCCACCTGGACGTACGGCGGGTCGCGAGCCAATACGAAACTCGGTAATGGCATCGATCGGGGTGGCCTGCTCGAAATAGTGCACGAACGCCGGGTCGTCATACACGACTTGCCGGTAGCGCAACCACGCCGATTCGGAAAGAGACTCCATCGCCGCTTCCCAGACGGATACCTGAGCCGGCGGTGTCGATGTCGCGAGCGTGGCTTCCAACACGGCTGACAAGACCAGCTCGAGATTTCGCGTCGCGATCATCGGGTTGGCGTACTTGTCCGCAACCACCTGACCCTGCTCGGTAATTTTAATTCTGCCCTCGAGCGTGCCCCACGGTTGCGCCAAGATAGTCTGATGGAGCGGTCCCCCGCCCCGGCCAATGGTGCCGCCCCGGCCGTGAAACAGTTGCAACCGCACGCGATGAGCTTTGGACACCGCATGCAGCCGTCGCTGAGCTTGGTACAGCTCCCAGTTCGCGGTAAAAAACCCGCCGTCCTTATTCGAATCCGAATAGCCTAGCATCACCTGCTGGAGCCGACCACGAGCCACGAGTTGGCGTTGATAGACCGGATGTTGGTACAGGGCCTCCATGATCTCATGCGCCCGGCGCAGGTCGGTGATTCCTTCGAAGAGTGGAGTAATCTGGGCCGCGCTCCAGAACCCGCGAGTCGTGCGACGAAACAGATCGGTCTGCTGAAAGAGCCAGAGAACCGTCAAGACGTCGCTGACATCGTGCGTCATGCTGATAATGTACCCGTCGATCGCGTCTGGATCGACATGCTCCAGATGCTCGGTCAGCACTTGAAAGGTTCGGATGACCTCTCGGGTCTCCGGGGAGCTGCCTTTGAGCAGTTCCACGTATCGAGGCTCACCCAACAAGTGGTCTAGCAGTGCCCGCTTTTGGGGCTCAGGCATCGTGAGCGGATCGTCGGGTGAGAGCTCGTGCAGCCGGACCAATTCGGCAAACGCGTTGAGATGGCGACGGCTATGATCGCGAACGTCCAGCGGCGTGAAGACGAACCCAAACAGCCGTGCCTGCAGGCCGAGTTTGGCGATCTCGCCATCGGCCGTTGCATCAGCCCGGTGCGCTCGCAGGCTGCGCTGAATCAACTCGATATCACGGAGAAACTCCTGCACGCTGGCATAGCCGCCGTCAGGTTCTGTCGGAGCGCGGAACATCTGGCGCAGCCGCTGCCGCATAAACACCAGCTTCTGTCGATACGGCTGGTGTGGGTAGCGTTCGGCCAACGACTCGGTGAGCGCAGGAAAACTTCGCTGGTCGTTGGCCAGCGACCATCGGAAGGCTGGCAAGATCCGGCACAACTGATCCGATTGGGTCAAGCGATCCTGCAACCGCTCCAATGACACCAAATACTTGGCCAGGATCGCTTGGCGATACCGCAACAAGGCGGCGCGCAGCGTCTCATGCGTGACGTTCGGGTTGCCGTCTTTGTCGCCGCCGATCCAACTGCCAAACCGCACGAAGCTGGACATGGGGATGGTGCGCGCGTACACCCGTTGGACTTCAGCCCGAAATGCGAGGATCACATCGGCAAGCGAGTCATACAACACCGACGATAAATAGTAGAGCCCTTGTTCGATTTCATCTTGGATGCTGGGTCGGCTCACCCGAAGTTCGTCGGTCTGCCACAGCTCCATGATCTGGTCGCGCAGCTCCTGCACGATGGCCCGGTCTTCCTTCGCCACCGGACTGACGAGCTGACGCTTCAACAACAGATCCCAGATGGCGCGATGTTTGGTCAGGATGGTGGGCGGCAAAGCCTGCGTCGGATGCGCGGTCAGGACCAGGGTGATTGACAGATCGCCGAGTCGCTTGACCAACGCGTCGAATGGCACACCAGCGGTGTGAAGTCGGCGGACCACATCTTCGATGGATCCGCGTTGCGGATGAAATCCTGGTAGGTTTTCGTAGTACCGTTTGCGGCGCAACCGATGGTTCTCCTCGGCCAGATTCACCAACTGAAAATAGACCGAAAACGCCCGGGTCATTTTCTGGGCCGTGGGAAGTGGCAATCGGCGCAGCGCGTGGCGCAGGGCGGTGTCTGCTTGGGGATCCCCGCTGCGGCGGGCCCGAATCGCCAAGCGGCGAATCCGCTCCTCGGTCTCGAAAAACGCGCGACCTTCTTGATGGATCAGGACCTGGCCGAGCAGCTCGCCGAGAAAATGCACGTCGCGGCGCAATGGGGCCAGCTTTTCCTGGCGCGAACTACGCTGGCTCATCCCTGCACACCTTCCAGGTAGCCTAAGATGGCCGAGTAGTCCTGTTCACTCAGTCCGGCCGACTCAGCCTGCGCGAACATCTGCTCGATGGCCTCGGTGACAGGCAGCGCGATGCGAACATCCGCCGCCAACTGCCCCATGAGCCGGAGGTCTTTGCGCATGTGTTTCAACGCGAAATGCGGCGAGAAGTCGCGCTGAATCATGCCAGCGCCTTTGGTTTGATACCACGGCGAATGGAATGTGCTGGCTTGGAGGACGTCGAGATATTTCGTGGGGCCGATCCCTGCCCGCTGGACCAAGAGGAGCGCTTCAGCAAACCCGATGGCCAAATGCGCCAGCATCAGGTTGGTGGCCAGCTTGAGGCTGGAGCCTGTGCCAAACCCGCCAGCGTGCACGATGGTCTTGCCCATCGCCGACAGCACCGGACGACACCGGTCCAATGTTTGCGATAATCCCCCGACGAGGATGACGAGCGTGCCGGCCGTCGCCGGGCCTTTGGACCCGACAACTGGGGCGTCGAGAAATTCTCCCTGTTTCGTCAGCACAGCCGCAGCCAACTTGCGTGACGTCGCGGGAGACACGGTGCTCATGTCAACGAGCACGCTGCCAGGCTGCAGCCCTGCCAGCACCCCCCTGGCCGCCAGCACAACCTCCTCGACATCGTGCGGCTGCGCGAGCATGGTGATGGTGATGTCGGATGCGGCCGCCACGGCACTCGGGCTGGCCGCCACCGTGGCTCTCGCCGCCTTCAGCGGTCCGGTTTTTGACGTCGTGCGATTCCACACCACAAGCGGAAAGCCGGCCTGCAGCAGATTGAGAGCCATAGGGGTGCCCATCGTCCCTAACCCGATGAACCCAACCGTCGGCCGGGCGGTCGTCTTACGAGGACGCATCGCTGGCAGCTTCAGTTGGTGACAGGGAATTGAATCGAGCAATCCGATCCATCCGCTCAAACACCAAGGGAAACACTTTGAGTCGAAACAACACCAAGCCCAGCAGGCTCGCCAGCGCGAGGAGATAAAACACGCGTCGATCACGAGAGCCGAGGAACGCGATCAGAAATCCCCAGAGGGCCGGACTTTCCAGTAAGGCGAGATACGCCATCGTCAGCGTTTGGAGTCGATGGGTCAGTGCCGCTCGCTCCGGCTCAGCTAACATCGCGAGCGCGGCTGGCTGGAGCTGTTGCTCAAGCTTCCCGGTCGCGATCCGGTTGAGCACCCAGGCCATGCCGAAATTCAATGCGCACCCCAGCAACAGCAGATTGACCAGGACCGGCGAGAGCAGTTGCAATGACGACGACCGGAACGAAAAGACGATCAGCCACAAGCCGATCATCGTGCACAGCATGAATCTCCAGGTCAGCCGAATCACCTGCTTGCGATGGTCGGCGGTCATGGGGCGTTGTCCCCTCATGGCGATTCGTCCAGGATCGTTGCGTCGACGGTAGACATGGAGAAACTCTTAGCATACTGGCGTTTTCCATTGGTTGTCAATGCTTCGACCGCGCTCAACGATCCTGAGCGAGCAAGAGCGCGTCGAAGGATCAACGCACATGATGCGCCAGACGGGTCCACAGATACATGACGGCCAGCGCCAGATAGATGACGCCTGCCATCGCCAACCCAACGACAGCCCAGGGTTTGGGACAGAGCCGCTGATCGACGTACCGGGGCAGGACGCGATAATTCACGGCCCAGAGCAAGCCCGCAAAGCTGACCGTGCCGAGAAATCCGATGACGGCAGAGAGCTGGATCAATACGCCAGGCTGGTCGAGGAACAACGTGCCGGCCGTGACGATCGTCACGGCGATCAACCAGCACAGATACCAGCGACGGACACTCCATCGGCGTGCCGCTGGAAAGAAACTGAGGACACAATCCGTGTGGATTCGGGCGACGGCATCAGCCGTGGCCATCCAGGTGTCGTTGAGAAACGCTGCAGCGACGATGAGGAACAGCACTCGACCGGCCGGTCCCCAAGCCACTTCGAAGAACCGGCTTTGCACAGCCGCCAGCTCATCCCCCTCAGGCAGCAAATGGTTTGGATATAGCACCGCGTAGGCCAAGAGACAGGTCATCAGCGTCGTGAACAGATTGCCCAAGATTCCGATCGCGCTGTCCACCGCCAAAAACCGCCGCCAGTGACTGATGTGCGGGTGCGCAATCTTCCAGGGCACCGCCCCCACCTCGAAGACGACCTCTTTGCGGCCGCCCAGGCCTTCGACATGCCCCATGGCCTTGGCCATCCCCACGCCTTTTTCGCGCAGCCAATAGGAGTAGAACAGCGTCCAAAATCCGCCCAGACCGGCGAACGCGATGGCGGTCAACAACGTCGTCGCGTCGGTGGGATCCCAAGGACGAGGCCAGGGTCGCTGCGGGATGATCAGCCCGTGCAGGAACGCTGGGACCTGCGAGAGCACCGTGGGATGACTACAGGCCACGATCAGGCCGACCAGAGTCGCGACAACCACCAGCCACATGAACCGTTCGATGAGCGTATAGACGATCCGGCTGCCGGCCAGCGCGATGCAGCAGACCAGGATCGTTGCCTCGCCCCAAAACAACATCTGATGGTGCAGGGTCCACCCGTGTGGGAATCGAGTCAGCGCAGCGAGCGCGGTGCCGCCGGCGGTCGCGAATGAGCCGAACCACAAGAACGAGATGGTCATGAGGATCCATAACGCGAATGCAATCCAACGATTGAGTCGGATAAATCCTTGAAAAATCGATTCGCCGGTCAAGAGGGTGTAGGTCCCGATCGCGTAGTTGAGCGGAAACTGCAACAGACAGGCAGGGATTAAGAGGAAGAGCAGCGCCAGTCCATACTTTGCGATGAGCCAGGGCCACCAAATGAGTTCGCCCGAGCCCTGAGCCAGCGCCATCCACACGATTCCAGGCCCGAGCGCCGCCCTCCACCCAGGAAACGGCGGCAATGGCCCTTCTCGAAATGGCGGCAACCGACCCCAGGGACCGGTGGCGACGTGCGAACGTGCTGGTACGCTGGAAGCTCGACGATTCACTGAAGAGTGAGAGTCCCAAACGGATTGATAGCGCGTAGCTCTTTGTAGACTGCGAAATCCTTCACGTTCTCGGTATAAATAGTTCGGACATCATTATCGAGCATCGTCGCCGCGAGAAACACGTCGAAGATAGCCTGCTGTTTCACTGGATGCGCTTCGAGAAGCTGGAACATCCGAAGGAGCGTGGTCTCTTTTGGGAGAATTCTTTTGAATTCGCTGGCACTCCAATAGGTCTTGAGTTCTGCTCTAACTTGCGCTGATGATAGGGCTGGCTGCACAAAGCGAGGATCGGTACAGACGGCGAAGAACTCACAGAGAACTTGCGGACTCAGACAAGCCTCGAGATGACCTACAGCCGCTTCATCTCGAATCCGCCGAGCCACTGTATGATAGGGAGATTTTGCGACATGCGCGTGAACGAGCACGTTGGCATCGAAGAGCACCATCAGTGACGGCGAAACTTACGATCAAGGCGTTCTGCGTAGATGTCCGCTCGCCGGAAAGACCCAACAACGCGGCCAGGATAGACCCCAAATCTCGGCTGGCGGACTCTGACGTTCGTTCCCAACCCCAAGTACGCCTTGAGCGCTTCTTCAACTAACGTCCGCATTGGCCGACCCCGATCGATCGCCTTGCGCTTCACCGCGCGGTACAGATCATCGTCCAACATTAGTGTTGTCCTGCGCATCATCTCCCTCCGACGTCACGTACTATACCATCGCGCGTTAAATATGTAAATACATAAAAGCATAAATATTGTTCACCGACCTGGTTTACAACGTATTTACCGGCAGAAGAGCTTGTGCGGGCATTGAAGTCTCAGGGTTGCTTGATCGAGGCTTTCAGATATTCTCGGTTCATCAGCGTGATGAACTTGACGTGGATCTGTTTCGGACAGGCGGCCATACATTCATAGTGGTTGGTACAGTTGCCGAAGCCTTCTTGGTCCATCGCCTCGACCATGCGCAGGACGCGTTGATCTTTTTCCACCTGGCCTTGCGGCAGTGTGGCCAGGTGTGACACCTTGGCAGCGACGAACAGCATCGCAGACGCGTTGGGACACGCGGCCACGCATGCTCCGCAGCCGATGCAGGCCGCCGCATCCATCGCCTGCTCAGCAGCAGGCTTGGGCACCGGGATGGTATTGCCCTCCGGCACACCGCCGGTGCTGACCGACACATAGCCGCCGGCTTGGATGATCCGATCAAATGCGCTGCGGTCGACGACGAGATCTTTAATGACAGGAAACGCTTTCGCTCGCCATGGTTCAATCACGATCGTCTCGCCATCCTTGAACCGCCGCATATGGAGCTGGCAGGTCGCTACCCCGCGGTCTGGGCCATGCGCCTGGCCGTTGATCATGAGCGAGCACATGCCGCAGATGCCTTCGCGGCAATCATGGTCGAATGCGATCGGCTCCTTCCCCTCGTGCATGAGCCGCTCGTTGAGGATGTCGAGCATTTCCAAAAACGACATGTCCGGGCTGACATCGTCGACGTCGTAGCGCTCGAACGTGCCCTTAGGGTTGTCCTGCGCCTGTCGCCAGATTTTGAGAGTCAGCCTCATATGAACCTTCCACAACGTTCAGAAATCAGCGGACAGATTTTAGAAGTCAGCCATTGCCGAGCCTGACTGCTGTCCTCTGACCGCTGCTCTCTGATCCATGAGCTTCCTCATTTGTAGCTGCGCTGGGCGAGCTGCACCTGCTCGAACACGAGCGGCTCTTTGTGCAGCGTCGGCGGCTGGCCATCGCCCTGATACTGCCAGGCCGCGACGTAGGCGAAATTAGAATCGTCGCGTTTGGCCTCGCCATCCGGCGTCTGATGCTCAACGCGGAAATGGCCGCCGCATGACTCTTGACGGTGGAGCGCGTCAAGACACACCAGCTCGGCGAATTCCAGAAAATCGGCGACCCGGCCAGCCTGTTCGAGCGCCTGATTCAACTGCTGTGCGGCTCCCACAACCTTGAGATCCTTCCAGAATTCAGCCCGCAGTTGCGAAATGCGAGCGAGCGCTTGCTTCAGACCGTGCTCGCTGCGCGTCATCCCGCATTGATCCCACATCAGCGTGCCCAATTCGCGATGGAACGCGTCAGGCGACCGCTGGCCGCGGATTGAGATCAGCCGCTGGGTGCGCTGCGTCACCTCTTGAGTCGCATCGGTAAACGCTGGATGCTCGGTTCGAACGCTGCTTGGAGTCACCGTCGACAAATAGTCGCCGATCGTGTACGGCAAGATGAAATACCCATCAGCCAGCCCCTGCATCAGCGCACTGGCCCCGAGCCGATTGGCTCCATGATCCGAAAAGTTGGCTTCCCCGATCGCGTAGAGGCCTGGGAGATTGCTCATCAGATGGTAGTCGACCCATAATCCGCCCATCGCATAGTGCGGGGCTGGATAAATCCGCATGGGCGTCAGATACGGGTTCTCACCGGTAATCTGCTCGTACATCTGAAACAGATTGCCGTACCGCTCGTTAATGACCGGCTCGCCCAACCGCGCGATCGCCTCGGCAAAATCCAGGTACACGCCCTGGCCGCCAGGCCCGACGCCATAACCCTCGTCGCACACCTGCTTCGCGCTGCGCGACGCGATGTCCCTCGGCGCCAAGTTGCCATAGCTGGGATACTTGCGTTCGAGGAAATAATCCCGCTCGGCTGGCGGGACCTGTGGCGGTAGGCGCCGATCACCCGGCTGTTTCGGCACCCAGACCCGGCCATCGTTGCGCAACGACTCGGACATCAGGGTCAATTTCGATTGATGCTGGCCGGACGGTGGAATGCAGGTCGGATGAATTTGCGTATAACACGGGTTCGCGAACAACGCCCCGCGTTTGTAGGCTCGGAAGGTCGCGGTCACGTTGCATCCCTTGGCATTGGTCGACAGATAGTACACGGTGCTGTAGCCGCCGCTCGCCAGCACGACCGCATCGGCGGCGAACGGGCTAACTCGGCCGGTCACCAAGTCGCGGACAACGATCCCCTTCGCATGGCCATCGATGACAACCAGGTCCAACATCTCGGTGCGCGGATGCAGCGTGACGGTCTTGGCGTCAACCTGGCGCATCAGCGCCTGGTACGCCCCCAACAACAACTGCTGGCCGGTTTGCCCGCGCGCGTAGAAAGTCCGCGACACTTGGGCTCCGCCGAACGAGCGGTTGGCCAAATAGCCGCTATATTCGCGCGCGAACGGCACGCCCTGAGCCACGCACTGGTCGATGATCGCATTGCTGATCTGTGCCAATCGATAGACGTTGGCCTCGCGCGAGCGAAAATCGCCGCCTTTGATCGTATCGTAGAACAGCCGCTCGACGCTGTCACCATCGTTGCGATAGTTTTTCGCCGCGTTGATCCCGCCCTGCGCGGCAATGCTGTGCGCGCGCCGGGCGCTGTCTTGAAAACAAACGCTCTCGACTTGGTAGCCTAGCTCACCCAGGCTCGCCGCGGCCGAGGCGCCGGCCAAGCCGGTGCCCACGACGATGATACGATACCTGCGCTTGTTGGTCGGGCTGACGAGTTGCAGATGGGACCGGTGCGCCTCCCATTTCTGCGGCAACGGACCAGCAGGGATCTTGGCGTCCAATCTCATCTTGAATCATCCGTGGACAGGTGAACGGGTGTACCGGTGAACAGGTCGTCGATCCGCACCCCGGTCCACCTGTACACCGGTCCACCTGTACACCCGTACACGAATCGTCGCAGCCGTTGGGCAGCAATGGTCATCGCAGCTTGACGATCCCGAGGAGCACGGCAACAGGGATCGAGGAGTACCCCATGAAAATTGCCAGCGACAACGCTTGGCCGACCCGTTGCAGCAGCGGCAGCAGCCGCTCGTTGTTCACGCCAAGCGATTGAAACGAGCTGTCAAACCCATGGCTGAGGTGCGCGCACAAGGCCGCCATGCCGACGACGTAGATGCACGAAATCCAGGGGTTGCGAAACGCGGTGATGACCATGGCGTAGACATCGTGATTTCCGAGCGGATCGGTCAGATGCGCCAAGGCTGGGTCGGTGGTGTGAAAGGTAAACTGGAGGAGATGATACACCAGATACGCCAGCAGCAACACACCAGAGAGTAGCATGGTGCGAGCCGACAGGCTGGTTTCTCCAGGCCGGAACCGCCGATACCCGACTGGCCGCGCGAGGCGATTCTGCCGAGAAAGACGGATGGATGTCCACAGATGCACGACAACGGCTAGCAACAGGAGCGCGCGCGCCAGCCATAAGAGCGGCGCCATGTGGCGGAGTTTGAGCGCGTACGCGTTGAGCGCTTCTGGGCCGGCGAACACGAGCAGATTGCCCAAGAGATGGCTGATCACAAATGCGAGCAGGATCAACCCGGTGGCGGCCATGAGCGCTTTCTGGCCGATCGAACTCTGCGGCGAGGCGTGCATCGATTAGCTCGCGCGCGGCGCGTGGAGCGCGCGGGCACGCTCAGCGCATTTGTTGCACCGGCCACAAGGATGTACACCGCGCGGGCTTAGACAGGAGAAGGTCAAGCCGATCGGTAGCTTATTCGCCGCGCGAACGCTGTCGAGCTTGTTCAATGAACGCAGTGGCGTGAGGATCCGGATGGGCTGTCCCAAGGCCAGTTGCAGGCACTGACTGAGGGTATGAAAAAACTCCGGGGTGGCATCGCCAAACGGGTTGCCCTGAAGGATTCCTAAGGCGATCCGCTCGATCCGCTCACGCGCACAGACGATCGCCGCCGCGCTGATCAACAGCAGGTTACGCCCGGGCAGATACACCGCGGAATCCGCGCTGCGTGAACTTGGGACTGGTGCATGGCCTAGGCTCCAGTGCCGGCCGTACAAGCTTCGAGCTGGCATGTCCACCACGCGCAATGGTTTCAGGTGAGGAACTCGCATGGCCGACAGCAGCCGTCGCAGCCAATACAGTTCCGCAGTCTCCCATCGGAGTCCTTGGCAAACATAGAGCGGCAGGACCGGCACGCCGGCGTGGAGAAAACGGCGCAGCAGCACCGCACTATCAAGACCACCACTGATGAGAGCGCACACAGGAGGGCGTTGGCTGGACATTCATACGCGATTGGCGTTGGCTTGAGACTAACAAAGCCCGTCGGAAAAGTCAATCGCCTGTCCGGTCAGGGGATCCCCTTGACAATTTGCCCGCACATTGTGCTATACTTCCCGTAATGGAATCACATCCCCCGTATAAACGAACGCAGTATCTCGTGGACCGACCGTATCAGCTCCGGTTTGTGACGCGAGTGTTTATGGCGGTGCTCCTCGTGGCGGTCGTCAGCACCCTGATTTCTGTCGGGCTGCTGCGGCTGACGATGTACGAGCCGGATGTCGAATCCAAAGCGCCGCTCATCGCCGCGTCGTTGGCTATCGCGATTACGTTGCTCATCGAACTGCTGCTCGCTATCCCGATCATTTTCGTGTTCGGCATTCGTCAAAGCCACCGAATCGTCGGCCCGATGGACCGTGTCAAACGCGCGCTGCAGGCGATCGGCAACGGCGATTTCTCGCAGCGCTTGGTCTTACGTGAAGGCGACGCCCTGCTCGATCTGTCCAATGTCATCAACAAGATGGCCGAGGATTTGTCGCGTCGCTACCCTCGATCTCCCGGCTGAGCTTCGGCCGGCTCATTCATCCGCAACACACGTCCATCATCTCAAGACACACTCCACACTCCTGATGCGTCTCGCAGGCCGGGTTAGCTTGATCACCGGCGGAGCTCAGCGGATCGGACGCGAGCTCGCGCTCGCACTGGCCCGTCGCGACTGTGCCGTGGCCTTCACGTATCACCACTCAGTGCGCCAGGCACGCGCGACCGCACGGGAGATCGAAGCCTGCGGCGTACGAGCGCTCCCGATCCGGACTGACCTATCAAAAGCCGCCCGCGTCCGGCAACTCATCGCGCGCATCGATCAGGTGTTTGGCCGACTCGATATCCTCATCAACAGCGCCGCAAACTTTGACCGGGTTCGGTTTGACCGGCTCACCGAACACGACTGGGACCGGGCACTCGACACCAACCTCAAAGGCCCGTTTCTCTGCGCCTTGTACGCCAGTCGGCTGATGCGCCGTCAACCTCACGCCAAGATCATCAACATCGCGGACTGGGCCGGGGTCAGACCGTACAAGGACTATCTGCCCTATTGCGTCTCGAAAGCCGGGGTCATTGGATTGACCAAAGCGTTGGCGAAAGAGTTGGCGCCTCGCATCCGTGTGGTGGCCATCGCCCCTGGTCCGATCCTCCCGCCGGCTGGGATGACTGCGGCGGCGGCGGCCCGAATTGCGGCGCGTGTGCCGCTGGGACGATGGGGGAGCCCAGAAGATCTCGTCAACACCGCGCTCTTTCTGCTCGAAGGCACCGATTTTATGACCGGCTCAACGGTCTTCGTCGATGGTGGCCAATTGATCGCATAAGATGCATCACGTCACAAAACTTCTCTACTTTTGTTACGGCCATCGGCTGCTCAACTACCAGGGCAAATGCCGGCATTTGCATGGGCACAACGGGAAGGTCGAGATCGAGCTGTCGTCGACAGACCTGGACCAACTCGGGATGGTGCGGGATTTCGGGGAGATCAAGCAGGCGATCCAAGGCTGGATCGACGTCAACCTAGATCATAAGATGATTCTGTGTCAGGCTGATCCAGCGCTTGCGCTCCTACGCCAACTTCAGGAGCCGGTGTACATCATCGACGTCAATCCCACCGCGGAGAACCTGGCGAAACTGATCTATGCTGAAGCGGTCGCCCTCAAATTTCCGGTCACCTATGTGCGATTATGGGAAACCGAAACGTCGTTCGCTACGTACCGCCCTGTCAACAATCTCAGAAGCACCAAACACCAAATCCCAAGC
>JAHFGT010000077.1 GCA_023247275.1 Candidatus Omnitrophota bacterium | reverse complement strand
CAACCGAACCGCTCCGCTGATGATCATGACGACCGAGATCTACCGCAACACGCTCTTGGAGGATGTCGAGCGGCTGGCGCGATACACCTGGGTCATCTTCGATGAGATCCACTACCTCGACGATCCGGAACGTGGAACGGTGTGGGAGGAGGCGCTGCTCTTTACGCCACCGCAGATTCGGTTGTTGTGTTTGAGTGCGACGATCCCGAATGTCCATGAGCTGGCCACCTGGATCCGTCAAGTCCATCAGCGACCCATCGAGGTCGTGGAGTCCACGCATCGGCCGGTCCCGCTCACGGTGTTGTTCCAATGCCGCAACGCGATCCAGCGCAGCCTGCCAGAGCTGCGGCAGGCCGGCTATCCACCGCTGGAGCGTCGCGTCTACCACCACCGTCATAGCCGTCATCTGGAATTGGCCCGCGCGAATCGGCTGGACAGTTTGGTCCGTGAGCTGCAGGAGCAGAATCGACTGCCGTGTTTACTGTTTTCCTTTGGCCGTCGGCGGGTGGAAGATTTGGCCTGGGAGCTGGCCGGGTTTTCGCTGATCGACCCGAAGGAGCGGGTACGGCTGTCCGCGTTGTTCGAGCAATTGTGCCAGCGGTTCGGGCTGACGCATGACCACACCGCCCGGGCGTTGGCTCATCTGATGGAGCGTGGGGTGGCGTATCATCATGCCGGCATGCTGCCCACGATGAAGGAAGTCGTGGAGCGATGCTTTACCAGCCGGCTGCTGAAAATGATTGTCACGACTGAAACCTTCGCGCTGGGGATTAACATGCCGGCTCGCAGCGTCGTGCTCGACACGGTCAAGAAGCGCGGCGATGGCGGATTCGAGCTGCTCCGTCGTCGAGAATTTCTCCAGATGGCCGGACGAGCCGGCCGCCGCGGGCTGGACGAAGCCGGGTTTGTCTATGTGCGCGTGAACCCGGCCCATGTCGCCCACCATGAGCTTCAACAGTTGCTGCAGGGCCGCCCTGAGCCAGTGCAGAGTCGATTCAATACCGCGTACGCCACCCTGCTGAATCTGTATCGCCATCATGGAAACGCCTTGCTGGATCTGTTCCCGCAAACGCTCTACTATTTTCAAACGCAAGGCGCGCGGCGAGCCCAGGGGCTTGCGTTGATGCAGCAGAAGCTGGAGCTGTTGCGCACCTTGTGCTATACGACTGACCGCGCGTTGACCGAGAAGGGCGACTTCGCGTCGTGGATCTATGGATACGAGCTGCTTATCGGAGAGCTCCATGCGCGCGGGCAGTTGGCCGAACTAGACCCCCTGTCATTGGCAGTACTGGTCACCGCGATTGTGTACGAACCCCGACCCCGCACCCCAGCGCCGAAACGCCATCGGCTCAGCCGGCAGCTGACCGAACTGTGCGAGGAACCGTTGGGCAGGATTCATCGCGAAGAAACGCGGCGGCGCATTGCCCCGACGACGAAGGTGCCGGCCTTTCATCTCTCGCACGCGGTGGATGCGTGGATGGCCCATACCCCATTTGAGCGATTGACCACCTTATGCGATGCTGATGAGGGGGAGATCGTCCGATATTTCCGGATGACGGTCCAGCTGTTGCGACAGCTTCAAGAGTCGCCGGCAACCGAGTTTCGTCTGAAGCAGACCGCGGAGAAAGCGTTGCGTCGAATCAATCGGGATGTGGTCGATGCGGAAGCCCAATTGCGCCTCGGATAGTCAAAGACGATGGATCGGTCGGCCAGCCGCGGCTGGATTACTGTTCGCGAGTTGGCTGCTCGCCGGCTCGCTGCTGGCCGGTGCTGGCTGCGCGACGCCAGAGTATGCGGTGCGATCAGCGCCGACCCCTGATGAGTCGCAATCGGTGATCCAAATTGAGCAGGCCATCAGCGCGCAGCAGGCGCGCGAGTTCACGCGGCAGGGGGCCAGGCCGATCGGGCCGGACGAACGGTTGGCAGGGTTTGAGATCCAAAGAATCGTGGATCGGCTCAGCGCGGTCACCGAACGCCGGTCGCTGCATTATCAGGCCTACCTCTATGAAGACCGTGACCCCAACGCGGCTGCGCTGGCCGATGGACGGGTCTATATGTCGACCGGTATGCTCCAATATTTGTCCAGCCGAGGCGGCCGCCAGGACGAGCTGGCCTTCATCCTTGGCCATGAGCTGGGCCACACCGTCGCCCAGCATCTGGTCAAACGGTTTCGCATGCTGCAGCAGCAACAGTTGATCGCCGCGTTGATCGCGGCCGGGGCATCGGCGGTCACTCGAGGCGCCGGACCGAGCGCGCAACAAGCCGGCCAGCTGGCGATCAACATCGGCTCACTGATCCAACAGGTCCATGCCAGCGGGTATAGCCAGGAGCAAGAGCTGGAGGCGGACCAATTGGGGATTCAGTATGTGATCCGCGCGGGGTTTAATCCGCAGGCGGCGCTGGAGCTACTGACCGATTTTTCACGGTTTGACAGTCCGTCCCCATTCCTACGCACCCACCCCTATATGGCCCTGCGCCGCGAATACCTGCAGCGGTACTTAACAGAGACCGGCCACCGGTCAGGACCAAGCGCCCAGGCCGCGCGGCCCGCATCATTTGCATCATCCTCGTCGAGCGATCAGACCAGCCACCGCATCCAACAACTGCGCGATACGCAGAAGCTGTATCCCAAAGATTCGGTGAGCTGGCACAACCTCCAACGCGAAATCGACCGCCTCCAGCATCTATTCCGGTGACACAATACTTAGCTGATTTCCACCGCCGCACGCGCGCGACGACCTGGGCGGCCACGGCGCAACATCCGCCCGGTCAGCGACTCCAACCGTTCAACAAAGGCCGACGCTCCAAGCGGTCGCCCGGTACTGCCATGCCGCGCAAGCAGCGTTCCCACACGATCGTCTTCTGGTGTACGCAGAAATTCTGCCCAGTCCTGAATCTGCTCCGTGAGAAAATGGCTGGCCAGCACAGCATCCGGCTGTCCGAGTACATGGGAGCGTGCGCTGGACCACTGGTAGTCTTCCGCACGATTCACCAGCCCGGCCTGGACAGGGTTGCGCTCTACGTAGCGCATGGCCGCGATCAGATGCGATTCATCAAGCGGCACGCTGGCAAAGCGTCCCTGCCATAAGTAGCCGCGCCATCCTTCGCGGAAGTTGACGTGGCGCGTGTAGCGCCGATGCGTCTCGCCAATCGCTCGGGTCAGCGCCTGGTCCGCGCGCGGTACAACGATGAGGTGGACATGATTTGTCATCAAGCAGTATGCCCAGACCTCGAGCCCATACCGATCCGCCTGACTCTTGAGGAGCTGCAAATAGATGTGCCGGTCTTCCTCCGTGAAGAAGACCGGCTGCCGACGATTACCCCGCTGGGTCACGTGATAGGGAATATCTGGCAGATTCACTCGCGCCAAGCGTGCCATGTGCGCCAGTCTATAGGATGGCGGAAAGTTGCGCAATGAATTATGTATTGTGTCACCGGAATAAAGTAGGGGGGCTACTCCAAGGGCATGCCGTGG
>JAHFGT010000042.1 GCA_023247275.1 Candidatus Omnitrophota bacterium | reverse complement strand
TGTCTGGGCCGGGTTGGTCTTGCCAATAGTCAGACTGATTTTTCCGTCGGAACCGACCGCGAGCGTTGACGAATGTCGTTGCCCGTTGGCCAAGAGTTGCGTTGTTCCGTTCACCTGCACTTCGCCGACAGTTTGCCCACTGCCTTGGGCCAGCACCCGGACATAGTATTGGCCTGGCGGAACGCGATGGCTGGTCCATGACCATCGAGCTTGTCCCACCCCGCTGTTCTGGCACCCACCGCCAGTGCAGGTCCAACTCGATCCCTGTGAATCGAACACCGCGTCGGCAACGTCCAGCTCGGTACTCGGATTCACCATCACCTCATTGAACCGCACGGCTTCGATCCCGCGCACCAGCAGGCCCTGGGCCGTCCCTTCAGACACCAGCTCAATGCCCCGAAACGCGCAGGTGGTCCCAGCTGGCTCATGGTGGCTGATGTCAATCGTTAAGGTCCCTTGCAGCGAGAGCGATCCGAACAGCTCGCCGTCCTCCACCGACGGCCGAAACTGTCCCGCCATCGTGAGATCGCCAACTTTCACACCCGGTTCGCCGCGGATCAGCACACGGAATGTCCCGGTCGGCACCGACACTGACCAACTCAGCGGCGCCCCGCCAGGTTGGTGGCTTTCATAATGACCCTCAGGATCGCTGACCCAGGCCCAACTTCCCAGCATACCCTGGTCGGTCATCCAGAGCGGTTGGGACGATTTCACCACCCGCGACATCTCAAAATCAGCATCGACATAGTCCGCCAGGTTGGCGGCCGCTTGCCAGGGATCAGCCACCCCAGCCTCAAGTAGGACCCCGAACAGTTCGGTTGCTGCTGCTGTGTTGACATTGACGCGCGCAACCCCTGTGGCTGTCGTCCGATTGATATCCCAACTGTAGACCGTTGCCACACGACGCAGGTCTCGAAGCTGTTCCGAGCTGAGCTGAGCCACACGGGCTACTTCTTCCAGCGTTTCATATCGGCGGTCATCGCCCTGCAGCGCCAGCGGCTGGTACTCGTCGGTCTCATCGATGCTGCCATCGCCGTCGTCATCCACTCCTGCCACACCCGGCCGCGCATCATCTCCATACCGGTATGCTTCGATGCGTCGCGCGACCCCTGCCGCGTCGCTGAATCCGATCTGCTGCAATAGAAGAGTCAGGTTCACGGCTCCGAGGGCGCGGGGAGAGGGGTCGGCTTGGGCGGTATTCAAGTTCGCTTTTCCGGATTCATCCACGATTTTTGCCGCATACCGACCGACTGCCTGCTGGGCCGCACTGCGCAGATCCCACCAGCGAGAATCGTTGGCGTTGGTAGAATCGACATCGATGTCCGCGCCCGCCAAACTGAGATTCCAGGGTTCGCTGTTGTCATCAATCCGGGAGCTGACCCGGTCTTCCTCGAGGAGCGCTCGCGCGTGGCTGATGCCGGCTTCAGCGCTGTACCGCGCTTGAGCCGTTGAAGCGAACTGCCGGGCCGCTTGCGTTTCGAGATACATGGAAAACGCAAATGTGACGCCCAGAATTCCGATGACCGTCAGCACGCTCACGACAATGAGCAGCGCAACCCCGCGCTCGGCTGGCCGACGTCCGGCCGATGCTCGACGTCGGAGTCTTGCCCCGCAGCCCATGCGCTTAACTCGTCGGAACATAGATCACCGTTTCAAACGTTTCGGGGCGTTGCTGGCCAATCGTCACGGCGATATGCACCGCTTTCGGCACCTGACCAGCTTGAGCGCCGGTCTGTTGACCGTCCCATCGATCCAGCCACTCGGTGCCATCAAAATAGGTCGCAACCCAGCCGGTCACGTCGCGCCCGCACACCTCGCTCTGCCCGGTCGCATAGTTACCATCGGCTTGGTCATCGTCATGACACATGAGGTCTGCGTCGTCATTGACCCAGTAGCCTCGCTCAATCAGCCCAAGCCGCCCTGGCAGCGTGCCGACAAAGAACAGTTCATCGGCAACGCTCGAGCTCTCTAACGGGGCCGGATCACCAGCGTGGCGGCCGACAAAGGGATAGCGCACATTGGCCACGCTGGATGAGAGCTCGCGCTCGAATAAGTCAAACAGCAGCCGAGCCTGTTGGTAGCGCTCGGTTCGAAGTGTGCCAGTTCTCCAAGCGCGGGTAATACTGCGGAAGATGAGCAACGTGCTCGCGCTGACAGTGATGAGAATCATCAGGGCCACCATGAGCTCAACGAGCGTTAACCCATGAAGCCTCGCACGCGCCGGTGGGGCGGAACAGCGTCTGCTCACGAGTTGGGAGGCTCCAGGGCTGGCAGGTAGGTCACGAACGTCATTTGGCGCTGACGGTGTTCCTCAGTCCACTGGATGGTGATCTCAATGGCCTTCAGCCGCGTCGGAGCCAGGCCTGGCTCCACGTCTGGTTGGCGAATGGTGGTCGTCACCTGGAAGTCGCCTTCTTCGGTCGTCGATTCGCCGGGCGTCAATTGATCCCAGGGTGCCAGCTTCAGTGATTCAATCGCGCGTTGGGCTAAGATCGCGGCTCGGCTGCGATGCTCGGACCGTTGCGAAGCTCGCAGACCGACGGGAAAGACACGAATCGCTCCCACCAGGCCGACCGAGAGAATGGCCATCGCGATCAACAGCTCAATGAGCGAAAACGCGTGCGACCGGCGGGCCACAGCCTATCCGAGCAGCTTCGTCAGCGACATCAATGGCAAAAACATCGCGATGACAATAAAACCGACGACCCCCCCGACGAAGACGATGAGCATCGGTTCCAACAGCTGCGTCAGCCCGGCTAGCTGCACTTCAACTTCTTCCTCATAACTGTCCGCGACCTGCATCAGCATGTGGTCTAGCTGTCCGGTCTCTTCGCCCAAGGCGACCATCCGGGTGACCAGCGGCGGAAACACGCCAGAGAGCTCCATAGGACGGGCCAGCGATTCGCCAACTTTCAGGCTATGTTCGACATCGCTGAGCGCATCGTCGATCACGCTATTGGTGACCGTCGCGCGAACCGTTTCCAGCGCGCTGAGGATCGGCACACCGCTACTAATCAGTGTCCCGAACGTTCGGGCGAACCGGGCGATCAGGATCCGCTCCACAAGCGATCCGACGACCGGCAGATGCAAGGCCACCCGGTCAGCCAGTCGGCGTCCGGCCGGCTGGCGCAACGCCAGCCGAATCAATGCCCCGCCGCCACCCATCCCGAGCAACACGACCCACCACCAATGTCGAACGATTTGCGTCGTTCTGACTAACAGTTGCGTTGGCCATGGCAAGGCAGATCCGAGTTCGGTAAACATCCCCAGAAAGGTTGGCACGACAAAAGCCATCAGGACCCCCAGGATCCCGACAGCGGCAAACATCACAAATGCCGGATACATGAGCGCACTGCGCACCCGGTCTCGCAACCGGGCCTGCCGCTCTTGCAGTTCGGCCAACCGCTTGAGGATATCATCCAACAGACCACCCAGCTCACCCGCACGGACCATATTGACAAAATACGGAGGAAACCAACGAGGATGTGTGGAGAGCGCTTCGGAGAGCTTGACACCGGATTCGACATCGCTGGCGATCATGGCGAAGACATCGCGCAGTGGGCCGGGATCGAGCTGGTCGCTGACGGTTCGCAGGGCGCGCAAAAGCGGCATCCCGGCTTTCACCAGGGTGGCGAGCTGACGCGTCGTGAGGATAAGCTGGGGACGACCAGATCGACGAATCTGAAACCAACCTCTGGCCGGGCTCATGGGCAATGCATCACGCCCATGTTACCTGCTGCGAAGCAACGGGTCAACCCGGAGCGTCACGAGCCGGTGTGAACCGCCATATCACCAGCCAGCACCGGAACGGTCGATTTGGTTCTGACCACATCAAGCGCCGAGATCCGTGGCCGAACGCTCACCGCCGTCGCTCGGGCAATGGTCGTTGTTCCCCGGATGATATCAAACACCATACCAGACCTGACCCCATGCTCGCTTCCCTTATCCAGCACGATGAATCCTTGTGGATCATTAACCTCCAGCACGCGGCCATGCAAAGCGGTCGAGCGGGATGGGGATGTCGTGGATGACTTCGAAGAATCCGGGGATTGATCATTGACCGTCACAGGCGGCAGCACAACCTCTGGCGGCTGATCCGCCTCGTCTGAAGTGTCGGGGTGAGCCGCGGCAGCGGCCGGTGCGTCTGACGGCTTGGCGTCGGCTTGCGCGGCTGTGAGCTCTTCTACTTGCTTCATCGCCTGTCGATAGTCACGCTCCAGCAACCCGAGCCGCTCGTGAAGCCTTGAACTCGAACGCTCCAGCTCTTCCCGCTGCTGGTCAAGCTGCTGAGACCGTTCCTGCGCGCTGTCCCGCTGCGTGGTCAACGTAGCCACTTGGGATTGCAGTTCCCCACGTTGCTGATCCAGTTCTTCATACCGGTGCTGCAACTGCTTCAAACTATT
Source organism: Candidatus Omnitrophota bacterium (assembly GCA_023247275.1). Classification (GTDB taxonomy): domain Bacteria; phylum Omnitrophota; class Gorgyraeia; order Aquiviventales; family Aquiviventaceae; genus JAHFGT01. The sequence goes on along the minus strand of JAHFGT010000042.1, from coordinate 9,855 downwards.
CCGTGTCTCATCGACTTCAGCCATCGCAGAGCTCAGCTGCCCTTGGAGCGCCCCAAGCTGATCATCTAATGTCTTGCGGTCGTCCTGGATTTTGCCAAGCTGCGCGGTCAATTCCTGATTGCGCGATTCCAACTCTTGCACATGCTGCTCGCTCTGGCCTAATTGAACCTGGAGCTGATCCATCCGCTGCTTGCCAAGGAATACGCCAAATCCAATCAACCCGACCAGCACCAGGAGCAGCAACCCCAGCAACACTGGGGCAATGCTTCCTCTGAGCCTTCGGTGTGGTCGTTGATGCGGCAGCTCGGGTGTGGGCACGTTGACCCCCTAGGCTTGACTAAAGATCTCACGAATAATCCAGCAGGCTGCACCCAGCGCAACCGCGTTTTCGCCAAGCTGAGCCGGCAGCACATCCACCAAACTCGCCGGTTCTTCGTACGCGTATTTCTTGACCGACCGCCAGACCGGCTCGAGCAACAGCGACCCGGCTCGTTCGATCCCACCCCCAATAATGACCACTTCTGGATTGAGCAGGTTTACCAGATACGCAATCCGGATTCCGAGCTGCATGGCTGCATGCTCGACCAGTTCTCTTGCCAGCTGATCTCCGGTTTGCGCTGCCCGGAGGACCGTCTCCAAATCAATGCCGTTCACCTGCTCATTGGCCAGCTCTTGGAGCGTAGTCGCATGACCTTCCTGGACCAGCTTCTTGGCCTGGGTCACGACCCCCAAATCCCAGGCATTCGACAGGACAAACGACGGACTGTTAATCCAGCGCAGGTAGTCATCTTCCGAGGGAACAAACACGCCCAGCTCCCCAGCGCTCCCCCCTGAGCCCCAGTAGATATGGCCGTGGAGAATCAGGCTCGCGCCGACATCTGAATACAGGTAGACCAAATTCTGCACCGGGCGGTCAAGGCCAAGCCGGAGCTCAGCATACCCGGCCAGCGTCGAGTCGCTGCCCATCAGCACCGGCAGGTGCAGCTCGGATTCAAGTTGGTCTCGGATCGCCACGTAGTTCGTGCGGATCCCATTCCGGACAGTGCTCCGCACGGTTCCAGCACGCTCATCAACAATCCCAGGCAACCCGACCGCGATTCCTTGAATGCGTTTCTGTTCGATCGGGCTGGTCTTGAGAAATTCGCGGATCAAATCCCCTAATTGCTGGAGCAACCGATCCAAGCTATCGGTGGCCCGCGGGGACACGACTCGGTGGACGATCTGGCCCCGCAAGTCGGTGATCACAAGGATCACTTGCGCGTTCGCCGACCCGACCTGCCCCAAATCCACTCCGACCGCAAAGCCGGATTTGGCATTCAGCTCTAGCAGGATCGGCTTGCGTCCGCCGGTAGAAATATCGAATCCACGCTCTGACACCAGCCCTTGCTTGATGAACTGGTTGATGTAGTTTGACACGGTCACAATATTAAATCCCGTCCCCTGAGACAGTTCGGTGCGCGTCAGCGGACCGCGTTGGCGGATCAGCTCCAGCAACTGGAGACTCTTCTCCTCCCGCTCTGTCAAACGATGCTGATCGGCGAGCAACGAGCGGCGTCGAATCATGGGGTCATCTCTCTACCTGTATTAAACCAGCAGATCTTCAGCAGAGTCATGTGGACTATTTTTCATGACTTTTGGAAGTTTGTCAAGCCATCTTCAGAGTTTTAAAAATCTTCATCAGGCTTGGTACACAAAAAGTGACAGTCGCTTCCGGTTTGGAAGTGACTGTCACTGTTGAGCTGGTCAGCACTACTCGAGACGAACGTTGTCGATATAAATCTTCCCTTGGTACGGCGCTTTGTTGGTCTCAACCCGGACCGACATCTTGCGCACGTCTCGACGGAACTCCTCATCGATATTCTTCTTCTTCCAATCCCCGGAGCCAGGTGCAACATCCGCCGTGATAGTGGTGGTGCCGCCTGGCTTGAGCTGAACCGACCGGGACATCTCGATCCATTCCCACCCTTCGCCAACAGTGAGGATAAGCTTACCTCGCAGGCCGGCCGGCGCATCTGGTGGGAGGGTGATGTCAGCCGCAACATAGTTGTGCGGCGACCAGTCCCAGTAGTCCTCAGCTTGAACGATCGCTCCACCCCATCGACCACCTGGGAAGACGACTGATATCGCCAGGGCCTTGTTGCCTTCTGTTGCGCCTTCGTTGCCCACCGTCACATCCTGACCGAAATACTCATCCGGCTTTTCCATCGCCCAGTCAGGGATGGTCCATCCCTGTGCATCGGTCTCGAACCCGAACATCAGGCTGGGTTGAACGACCCCTGGAGCACGTTGCGGCGGCGCAACCGGCTGGGCTTGCCCGGTCTGCTGTGCTTGCGCAGCCGACCACGCCTGCGGTGCTATGCCACAGGCAACGGTCAATCCGATCCCCAGTACCATCGAAACATTCGTTCTACGTGTCATCCGACGCCTCCTCCCATTGCTGGGTTAGTGGATCGTCTGATACCACCGACTCAGAACCCCTTCGGCCAATTTTCCTCGCAGCGGGTAGCCCAACGGGCTTGCCACCTCTTGGGAAAACCAGCCCCACCAGTACACCCCTTTGAACCACGGACGGTTCGCGAGCACCGTCAGCATCGCATCCAGACAGGCGGCCTGCTCTGTCTGGTCTTCCCGTTGGGATGGGATCGCCCACGGGGTCCGGTTGACCCCATCCGCACTGCCATACCCCACTTCCGTGAAGATCACCGGCTTGTCGATCTGTTCCTGGGTCAGCCACTGCTCGATGGCATCAGCATGTTTGGTCCAGTCAGCGACGAGTTCGTCGGTTGTCGGATCGGTTTTATCGGTCAGCGGGAAATACGCATCAATCCCGATGTAGTCGACCAGATCCCAGAACCCGATCCGCTTGTACTCGTCCCAGTTCGCCCCATACACGATCGGCCCTGGATACGCGGCGCGCACCTGGCTGATCAGCGCCCGCCACTGCGAATCCCATTTGCCCAGGGTGGTCCCGGCCAACTCGGTCCCGACGCAGAACAGTTCGACATTGTACGATTTGGCCAATGCGGCATACCGGAGGATAAACGGCTCGTAGTTGGCGAACCAGGCCTCGCTGGCCTGAATCTCACCTCGATAATCCCCTGCCTGGACATCGACATGCGGCTTGAGCATCACCTTCAGCCCCAGCGCATGGCACTTATTGATCGCATGGATAATCGCTTCATCCACCGGGGTGCGGCCACCTTGCGGGCTTTCAGGATAGAGCCGCCCATCGGTGACCGAATCTTGGTACCAGCTCACGACGATCGCCACATGGGTCACATGGAGGTTGGCCAACCGTTCCAGCATGGCATCGGAATCCGCAGTCGCCAAATGGTTCTCATGGTATGACAAGTACACCATCCCCTTTTGAAACTCGGCGGGCGAGATCGGCCCTGGCGATGGCAACGGATCTTCGCGCACCAACGTGACGGACTCTTTGGCTTTCCGATTCGGAAAGACCTGTTCGACCGGCCGATCATCAGGGTTGGCGCGCTGCGGGCCGGACAGGTCTAGCTCCCAAATTGAGATCCCCCAGTCAGGATTGGACCGCTTGATCGCTAGCAACTTGACATGTCGGGTGGTTGTCTCAGGGACAATGATCTCATCGACTCCACCGTCCTGCCCGGTCTGCGTCGTCAGTGGTTTCCAGATGTTCCCGTCGTCAGATACTTGAAGTTCATAATCGGTCGCGTAGGCTCGTTCCCAATGAATCACGACTTTGCACAAGGTTTTCGGCCGGTCAAAATCAAACACGATCCATTGGTTCTCCATACCGCCTTGAGATGACCAGCGGGTGTCGAAGCTCCCGTCGACTGGGGCCATCGCGTTAGCCGGCGGAGCCCAGTCTGGCGTATTGTCAAAGGACGACGCGGCAGCAGAAGCTACTTTCAGATACACCAGATCCTGGTCGCACGTGGCCTGCGCAACCGGGGTACGCCAGCAGTTTGTCAAGAGCACGATCACCACGACGCCGCCGGCCACGAGAACCCCCCGGCCGGTGACATCGGTTGACAGACCCCCTATAGATCCGTCTCGGGAGCTCACAGCATCCGCTCCTTGTGATACCACGCACTGACGAGCGATTGGACCGGTTTATTCTGGATGATAAATCCCCGGTGCGTGCTGCCGCCCATGCGCTCGTTGGTCCCCCAGTACCAGCAATACATGCCGTGAAACCACGGTCGGTTCCAAAAGGTTTCAAACACCGCCTGGTACAGATCGCTCTGCAACTCGAGATCCACGTCACCTTTCGGACTGTTCTCCCACGGGCGCTTCGCCGCCCCAGTCGCACTGCTATAGCCGATCTCAGTGAAAATCACCGGCTTATTGATCTGTTGCTGCCAACGCTCAATCTCTTCCAGCGGAACCTTCCAGGCGTTCTTCAACTCGTCACTGGTCGGCCGGTCTTTATCAGACAGCGGAAAGTAGGGGTCCAACCCGGCATAGTCCAGCAGGTCCCAGAACTTCACGTTTTGATATTCGTCGTTCCAGTTCGCGGCATAGACCAGCGATCCATGGTAGACACCCCGCACAGCCGGGATGATCTGGCTTCGCCACAAATCGGAATGGACCAGGGTCGACATAGACAGTTCGGTGCCCACACAGAACAGGTCAACACGTTGTGCTTCAGCGAGCGTCGCGTAGTGGACGATAAATTGCCGATAGCTGGCAAACCATTCGTTCCATTTGCTGGTGTTCGGAAAATCGATTTCCCCTCGCCAGTTGATGCTCGCGCCTTCCGTGAGATCAACGTGCGGCTTCAGCATCACCTTGAGCCCGAGCTGGTGAGCGGTTGTGATCGCATGGATCAGACTCTCATCAGATGGGCTCGCATCGGTCGGACCGATCTGGGTTGAATCGTAATGGGCTTGATGCCAAGCCGGTACCAGGGCCACCCAGTCTGCGCCAACCTCCTTGACGCGCTGCAGCGAGCTGTCAGAGAAGTCAGCGCCATACGCTTGCTTGCTCCAGGTGACATAGCTCATCCCCCGCTGGAATACCGGTGCGTGTGCGCGGCGCCCTTGAACAGGCGGACGCAAGCCTCCACCGCAGCCGAGCATCATGACCGTTGAAGCAATTGCGCAGACAAGTGGCTTACTAACTCTCATGAGAAGATGGGACCTCTAAAGATTCAGTGTTAGCGTTATTCGCGGTGTAACAGCCTTCTGTAATACTTCTAAAATCATATTATAGAATAACCATTTTGTCCAGCGAATAGTTGCCATCAACTATGCCATGTTGACGTCGTATATTTCAATACACAGCCTATTTGGACTTCAAGCTATGCTCCATCGCTTCGTTCACTTTGTGGAGCTCGACTGTTGGATCTGCTCCTTGCAAGATCACTTCTTGGATCGCAGACTCCAGCACATTCGTCGTTTCAGTCCACCCAACAGCCGCTGGCGGCCCCTTGCCTTCGCTGGCCTGCTGTTTGAGCACAGCCTTCATAACCGGGTCCATCGGTAACTGGTCCCAGGTTTGTATGTTCGGCGGTAGATACGCGTCTTGGGTTTTCACACCCTTTTCGTAGAGCTGGAGCTGCACCGCCGGTTCATACAGATAGCGGACGAACTGCCAGGCTTGCTCGTGTTTGTTTGGCCGGGCGAAAATCGCCATGGTCCGCCCCCCAAGAAACGCGGTCGCGCGCCCAGTCGGACCTTTTGGCAGCGCGGCAATCGACCACTTGCCGGCGATGTCTGGCGCACTGACCGTCAACCCGACGATTTTCCAATTCCCGGACAGCACCAGCGGAAAATCTCCGGTCCGCAACCCTTGCTCAACCGGGATAGCCGTCCTGGGCACACCGTACCGGGTGTACAGGTCGCGGAAAAATTCCAACGCCTGCACCGCCTCTGGCGTGTTGAGCGTCGGTGCGGTCCCCTGCGGATTGTAAAACGATCCGCCGGCCTGCCACAAAAACGGCGCATACCCGATCCAGCTCAAGTTCCCCCAATCGATCATCATCCTCCGGTTGGCCTGCTGGAGCTGCTCAAGGAGCGTCGTGAGCTCTTGCCACGTGTGCGGTGGCGCTGGGACCAGATCGGTCCGGTAATACAGCACCTGCACGCTAACGTCAAATGGGATTCCATACAACTGGCTGTCCTGCTCGATCGACTGCCATAGCCCGGGAAACGTCTGCTGCTGGATGGTTTGGACATCCTGAGAGAACGCTTGACGCAGATCGACCAGCGCTCCTAATCGGCCGAATTCAACCCCCCAGGTCAGACCCATGGTGCCGATATCCGGTTCAACCCCTGCGGCGACAGCGGTCAGATACTTGCTATGGGCTTCGCCCCAGGAAATCGCCTGGCATCGCACATGCACGCCGGTCCGTTGCGTGAATGGCTCGGACAGTGTCTGGATCGCCCGGGCTTGGGCCTCAGAGCCAACGAGCCACATCGTCAACCCGTCCGACTTCGTTGACGATGATCGACCACAACCGGCCGCCAGCGCCCCGCACAGCACGACAGAGATCCACGCTCTTGTCACAGCCACCCTCCTACTCTCGGATCGACGTCAGGAAAATCCCTTTGATGAACTGTCGCTGGAAGGCCAGGAAGACAAGCAGCATCGGCAGCGTGACGACCAGCGCCCCGGCCATCATCAGCGCCACATTGGCGCCGAACTGGCCGTTGAGCACGCCGATGATCAGCGGGACCGTGCGCATCTCGCTGGTCTGGACCACGATGAGTGGCCAGACAAAACTGTTCCATTGCGACAGGAACGTGAAGATCGCCAGCGTCGCCAGCGCCGGGGTCAACAGTGGCACAATCACCCGCACGTAGATTCCGAACTCATGATAGCCGTCGATCCGCGCGGCCTCGATCAGCCCATCAGGGATACTGAGCGTGTACTGTCGGCAGAGAAAAATCCCAAACGGCATCGCCAAGTTGGGAACGATCAGCGCCCAAAACGTGTTCAGCCATCCCAACGATTTGACGATGATGAACCCTGGGATCAGCAGGACCTGCCACGGCACCATCATCGCCGAGATGAGCGCCAGAAAGATGCCATCCCGCCCGGGAAACCGCAATTTCGCAAACGCGTAGCCGGCCAATGAACACAGGAACAGATTGCTCAGGGTCACGGCAGAGGCCACCCACAAGCTGTTGAGCAGACTGCGCGCCACCGGCAGCAAGGTGAACAGCTCCACATAGTGGCGCAACGTTGGCCGGGCCACGGTGAATCGCGGCGGATAGAGAAATAACTCTTCCGGCGGCTTGATCGACGAGATGGCCATCCAATAGTACGGCAGGATCATCAGGATCGCCCCCACCGTGAGGACGATCGCGATGAACACGCGCCGCCCGTCAATGCGCATGATCACTCACCGGGCCCGCAGCCGGTTTTGAATCACCGTCAGCAAAAAGACAAATCCAAAGATCAAGTACGCAATGGCCGAGGCATACCCCATGCGGAACTTCACGAATCCTTGGTCATACAGATACGACACCATCGTCAGACCGCTATCCAAGACGCCGCCAATCCCTTCCCCAGTCCCGCCGGTCATAATGTACACCTGCTCGAACACCTGGAATGAGTTGATGATCCCCATGACGACGACGAAGATGAGCGTCGGCCGCAGCATGGGCACGGTCACATGCCAGAACCGCTCCCACCAGTTGGCGCCGTCAACCGTAGCGGCCTCATACAGCGTCTGAGGAATCGTCGAGATCCCGGCCGAGAAGAACACCATGTTGTAGCCCAAACCCGCCCAGATGCTCATGATCATCACAGCCGGCATAACCCATTTCGGCGAGAGCAGCCAATCGATCGGTTGTAGTCCCAGTCGAATCAACACGTAGTTGATCAGGCCGTATTTTTCACCGGCAAACAACCACTTCCAGACGGCTGCGATCGCGACCACCGACGTGATCGTGGGAATGAAATACAGGACCTTGAAGACCTGCTTGCCTCGCGGCAAATCTTCTAAGGCCGCGGCGAGCACCAAGGAGATCACGATCCCAGTCGGGACCACACCGACCACATAGTAGACCGTGTTTCTGAACGCGGTCCAAAATCGAGGATCACGAAACAGCAAAGTATGGAAATTGGCGAATCCGATCCAGTGCGGCGAGCGGATCACCGTGTATTCCGTGAAACTCAGATAGAGTGACCCGAAGAGGGGGGCAAAAATGAAGATCGCAAACAGCAGCAGCGCCGGGGCAATAAACAGATAACCGATCGGCTGTCCTTCGAGACGCGACCGGCTCATGGGATGTTTCGCAAGCTCCCACGGTCGTCTGGCGAGCGCCTGGCGCACTGTCGTTGCGGCTCTCGGAGGCTACACACCATATTTTGTTAGACTAACCGAGCCGGTTGGGCTTGTCAACTCATCGCCCGGCTCTTGTCAACGCCCAATAGAAATGTCGTCTGTTCTGCCCAGTAGAACTGTCGTGTTTTTTGAGAGCGCGAACCGTCGCCACGGATGATCCGGCGGTGGGATGCGTCGCCGCTGACGGCCCCGCGGCGGGGTCGCAGGCTGTGGCGCCCCCACCGGCCGCGGTGCCACCGCGCGATAGGGCAGCGGCCGATCGCCAGCCACGAGATAGAGCTTGCCATCGAGGCGGACTTCGGTCTGGATCGTCGTCGGTCGAGGGCCGGGCCAGCGGGTCTGAAGCAGGTACGTCTGCCCCTCGTGCTGGATGGTGTTATCCTAGCGGAGGCCACGGGGCTGCCGAATGGTCAAGGCGCGGCGCACGACGGCCGCGGGTGGACACGGCCGATGCAGGTTGACAGGGCTACGGGGCGGGCGACGGAACTGGCGGTTGTAGCGCGGCAGGTAGCCCTCCAGGAAGCGATTGGCCGCCTCGCGCGTCGTCGCCCCCGCCAGGCGGAGCTCCTTGATGAAGCGGTCCTGGAACGTCCCGAAGAGCCGCTCGATGCGGCCCTTGGCCTGGGGCGAGTAGGCCGGGATCACCTGCACGCCGAGCTCGCTCAGGGCGCGCTCGAATTGACTCTGGGGACGGCTCCGTCCCGCGAGCTCGTCGATGACGGTGCGCTTCCCCGGGGAGCGGTAGGTCGTATGCCGGTCCACGTAGACGCTCTGCGGCAAGCCGTAGCGCCGAGCATACCGGGCGAAGCTGTCGAAGGCGGGCAGCGTGCCCTCGTAGGCGTAGAAGCGTGCGAAGACCTCGCTGGTGGCGTCGTCGATGTAGGCCATCAGGACGAGCTGCGGCCCGCGGCCTTCGAGCCAGTCATGGTGCGACCCGTCACCTGGACCATCTCGCCGCAGCACGCCTTCCGTTCGCGCCACTGATGGTGCCGGGGCCGCTGGCGCCGGCCCTGCCAGAGGCCGGCGGCCACGAGCCACCGGCGCAGCGTCTCCCGCCCGAGCGCGAGGCGGTGGCGCTCAGCCAGCTTCTCCTGCGCCAGCGTCGGGCCGAAGTCCTCGTAGTGCGCCTGGTAGAGCGCGAGGACGCGCTGGCGGAGCGTCTCGGGATGGCGCCGGTTGGAACGCCGGCCCCGCAACCGGTGGACGATCCCCGGCGGCCCCTCTTGGCGCACGCGCCGCACGAGTCGTTGGAGTTGCCGCAGCGAGCAGCCCGCCACGTCGGCCGCTGGCCGCTGGCGCAGCTTCCGCTCGAGGACCTGCTGGACGAGATACAGTCGTCTCGCCTCTTGCGCCGTCATCGCCATGACCTCTTGTGGCTCCATCACGACCTCCTTGTGAGATCGTGATGATAGACGACACTGCTATTGGGCTAGAAGACGACATTATCATTGGGCGTTAACACGACACCAGCAAAGCAATCGGATCACCACATCGACAAAGTGACAGTCACTTCCGGGCCGGAAGTGACTGTCACTTTGCGGTGATCGTTCGATAGCTGGAAACGGCAAGCCACAGGGTGG
>JAHFGT010000041.1 GCA_023247275.1 Candidatus Omnitrophota bacterium | reverse complement strand
GCACCTGTTTCGGCGCACGGTCAGACGACATCTCATAGATGTTCTCGTCGACCGGATCGCCAGGGTCGATCTTGTTCTGGATTCCATCCAACCCGGCCATTAACATCGCGGCAAACGCCACGTACGGGTTGCACGACGGATCCGGCGCGCGGAACTCGACCCGCTTGGACTTCGGATAGTCGACGTACACCGGGATGCGGCAGATTGCTGAGCGGTTGCGCGCTGAGTAGGCGAGGTTGACCGGCGCTTCGTAGCCAGGCACCAACCGTTTGTACGAGTTGGTCGTCGGGGCTGCGAAGGCCAGAATCGCCGGCGCATGCTTAATCAGCCCGCCGATGTACCATTTGCACATCTGGCTGATCTTGGCATAACCGTCCTTGCCATAGAACAGGTTGTCCCCGCCCTTGGCCAGGCTCTGGTGGCAGTGCATGCCAGAGCCGTTGTCGCCGAACAGCGGCTTGGGCATGTACGTAGCGACTTTGTTGTGCGCTTTGGCGACGTTCTTGACCACGTACTTGAGCATTAAGAGGTTATCGGCCATCTTGGTCAGCGTTGCGTAGCGCATATCGATCTCACACTGACCGGCCGTGGCGACCTCGTGGTGATGCTTCTCGACCGGCACGCCGGCCGCCCGGGCTTTGAGCATGATCTCGCTGCGGATATCTTGCAGCGCATCGTGCGGCGGCACCGGGAAGTAGCCTTCTTTCACGCGCGGCTTATAGCCCAGGTTCGGCTGCTCGTCCCGCCCAGAGTTCCACTCGCCTTCGATCGAGTCGATGAAGTAGTACCCAGCGTTCTCGGTCGAGTCAAATCGGATGTCATCGAAGATGAAGAACTCTGGCTCCGGCCCCCAATAGCTGATGTCGGCGATTCCGGTTTTTTTCAGGTAGCCTTCGGCCTTGCGGGCGATAAATCGCGGGTCGCGTGAATAGGCTTCCTTGGTGAGCGGGTCGTAGATATCGCAGACTAAACTCAGCGTCGGCGTTTCGCAAATGGGATCCAGCACCGCGGTCGTCGGATCAGCGTAGAGATTCATATCCGACTCTTGAATCTTCTGAAACCCGCGGATCGACGATCCGTCGAATCCGATCCCATCAACCCAGATTCCCTCTTTCGCGCTCTGGGCGACCTCTTCGACCGGGATCGAAAAGTGCTGCCACAGCCCAGGTAAATCGTTGAACTTCAGATCGACGACGGTAATGTTGTGCTGCTTGATGATCTGCCAGACCCGCTTCACCGCTTCATCGGTAAAGGTCGGGACGACGTGCTTGCTATTGGTCCCGGTGGGCGGCGGACTGGCAGCTGCTCGCGTCGGTGTTCGGCGAGATTGTGAGACAGAAACCCTGGCCATGGATAGGACCTCCTTATTTGAACAGCTGGTGGGCGTTTTCGCCGGCACTCGACGGGTCTGTTTGACGGCCCTCGGAAGGCGATGCCGCTAGTATACGCACCGTCCTGGTAAGGGTCAATCGAAAAGACCGGCCAACTCCAGTTGGTTGCATGGTTACGGCTGAGTCACATCGCGCCCCTGGGCCTGAGGCCGGAGCGCTCGAATTATCGTCAGAAGAAAGGTCAGGATCCCGGCGACTATCAAGGGGCCCAGCGGCATCCGGAAATAGATCACACAGACACTGCCGATCACCACAAAACTTCCCAACCACAACGCCAGCCGTCGTCCCAGATGGGTCGCTGTCATCACCTCAGACTCATTTCAACTTCACGGCTTTCAGGATGGCCTGGATCAACCCTGGCCGCGCCGCAACCCGCGCACGGTACAGCGCTTCAAAATCAGGGCGATAGAACCGTTTTCGGTCTAATCGTTGCTGCTCACGAATCATCGACTCAATCATCTGCCGCTGCGTGGGTGTGGGGTGATGCGTCAGCGCTTGCTGGAGCAGCTCCCGCCCTTTCGGGATCGCTCCCAGTCGGAGATAGAGCACACCGAATTCCATGTACCCGCGGACATAGCTCGGCTCACGGGCCAGCAGCTCCTCGAACACTTTCAACGCCTGGTAGATTTTCCCGTCAGACGCGAGGCTGATGCCAAGATCCACCCAATTGTCAGGATCGTGCGGATCGCTGCGTTTGGCGCATTCGAACGCTGCCGCGGCCGCGGGCCATTGACGTAACTGCAGGGAGGCCAGCCCACGGCCTCGATGCGCTCTCGACTCGTGCGGACTCATCACCAGCGCGGCGGAAAAGGTCTCGATGGCTTCTTCCCATTGACCAGCCTCTAACTGCTCGAACCCGTGTTGCACCAGCGTCTGGTGAGGCGCTGCCATCATTACCTCACAGCGCGGTCATTCCCCGTTCTCCGGTCCGGATTCGCAGGGCATGCCGCATGGCCACGACGAAGATCTTTCCATCGCCCACTTGCCCGGTGCGAGCGGCTTGCGCCACGGCGGTCAGCGTGCGCTCCAGGTCTTCTCGCCGCACCGCGATGTCCACCCGGATCTTCGGAAGAAAACGGATGACATACTCTTCGCCGCGGTAATGCTCGACATGCCCCTTTTGCCGGCCGAACCCGCGCACTTCGGTGATGGTCATTCCGCCCACCACGTGGGCCTGTGTGAGCGCCTCTTTCACCGCATCAAGCCGCTCCGGCCGAATCACGCACCAGAGCAAGTTCATCGATGAGGGACCCTCAGACGACTCCGGCGCAGAATCCGGAAGAACGCCAAATGGCTCCTCGAGTGTCAACACTCCCATAGGTATTCGACGGCCTCCGCGACCCTGCTCGTGCCGTTCCAACTCTTCGCGCCGAAACTCACCGAACGGTACAGCGAAAAGTGATACGATTCTTCCACGGGTACGATTCGTCTGGTGAAGTTGGAACGGCACTAGAGGGCACTGGTCCCTCGCTCGCCCGTACGAATCCGCAGCGCGTTTTCGACATCCAGCACGAACGCCTTGCCATCACCGATATTCCCGGTCCGTGCCACGCTTCCAATCGTTTTGAGGACGAGGTCTGCTGCCTCATCTGGGACGACAATATCGAGCCGCACCTTGGGAATAAAACGCACCGTATATTCCCCGCCGCGGTAATGCTCGACTTGACCTTTCTGCCGACCAAACCCTCGGACATCGGTGACCGTCATCCCGACAATGTGTTGTTTGTCAAGGGCGTCTGTCACAACGTCCAGCTTATCAGGCCGGATGATGCAGGTGATCAGTTTCATCCAAGCAACACTCCTGAGGCATACCGGGTCGGATCGCCGGATGGATCAGCGATCCGACCCTGCGGTGATTGTCAGCTAAAGATACTCTTCCCCGGTTTACAGGCCGCGATCGCGATAAAGAGGACAATGGAGATCACACCAAACCAGAACACCGCCATGGGAGAGCCTCCTCTTCTCTACTTTACTTGGCCAGCGAGGGAACCGCGACACCGGCCGAGGCGCCACCAAAATCCCCGGCCTTCAATTGGAAGTCTGGGTAGCAGAGCGCGCCCATTTCTGGGATGTCCAACCCGGCCAGCTCGACCTTCGCGCCCACCCGCTGCCCGACGATGATATCGACGATCCAGTTGCCGACGAACGACAGGCTAAACACGATGCCGACCAGCGTTGCGATGCCGATAAGCTGAGCCGCCAGTTGACCCGCATCGCCGTAGAACAGCCCGGTCACCGAGCCAGGCACGCCGTTCCAACTGCCGCCGTAGTTGCTGCGGCCATCGGCGAACAGCCCGACGGACAAGACCCCCCACAGCCCATTGAGCCCATGAACAGAGATCGCACCAACCGGATCGTCGACCTTGGCGACGCGGTCGAAGAATTCCACCCCCAGACACACGAGGATTCCAGCTACCCAGCCGATGATCGCGGCGCTGAGCGTATTGACAAACCCGCTGGGCGCGGTGATCGCGACCAGGCCGGCCAGCAACCCGTTGCCAGCCATCGAGGCGTCAGGTTTGCCATAGCGGATCCACATGTAGAGCAGGGCTGCGAACGATCCGGTGCAGCCGGCCAGCATCGTGTTGACCGCGATGCTGCCAATCCGCAGACAGCCGTTGCCGGAGGCGCCGAGCGTGCTGCCAGGGTTGAACCCGAACCAGCCGAACGCCAGAATGAAACAGCCCAACAGGACGTACGAGAGATCATGCCCTGGAATCACATTCGGGCTGCCGTCGCGGTTATACTTGCCGATGCGTGGTCCGATCTGCATCGCGACCGCCAGGCCGGTCAAACCACCCACAGCGTGCACCACCCCAGAGCCGGCGAAATCCGCATACCCGTGGCCCAGACCGAAATTCACGCCCAACTGCGACAGCCAGCCGCAGCCCCAGGCCCAGTTGCCGAACAAGGGATAGATCAGGGCGCCTAAGAGGATCGTGGAGATGCAGAACGCGGAATATTTCCATCGCTCTGCGCACGAGCCGGTGACGATCGTCGTGGTCGTATCCATAAACACCATCTGGAACAGGAATAGCACCAAGACCCCGATGTCATAGGTCGCCCCGCTGAGGAAGAACCCCTTCATCCCAAATAGCGGCCAGGGCTTGCCAAACAGGTTGAGCACAAACTCCTGGTTGAGCGGATACACCCCGCCAAGGTTCGCGATTGGCGCCGAGCCGCCCATCTGGATCGCAAATCCGCACACCCAGTAGGCGAACAACCCTAGCCCGTACACCATGAAGTTCATCATCATGGTGTGGTTGGCGTTCTTGGCGCGGATCAAGCCGGTCTCAACGATCGCGAACCCGGCCTGCATGAACATCACCAGGAATCCGCAGACCAGCGTCCAGACGAAGTTGATGGCGATCTTGTTCTGTCCGACCTGGTTGGCCAGGTCAGCCACCGTCAGGCCTTTCTTCGAATCGGCCAGCGTAATATCGTTCGCGGTGCCGTAGAGCTCAGCGCCTGGGTCCCCTTTAGCCGCGATGTCCTCGGTCTTTGGTGTCGGCACCCCACTGAGCACCGTGTCGGTCGCTTGGATTTCCCCCGCCTGTCCCAGAGTACTCGGGCCAAACATCGCCAAGCATCCGAGGACTGTCAGGAGGAGTGTGACCCCCCATCCACGTTTCATCTGCTCCTCCTTATGGCTCATTTCTTCCAGATCGCCCGTTCGAGGTAGTACCCGTTGAGCATGCCGAGAATCCCGTAGAGCGTCACGGCAATCCCGGCGCACGCAATGAAGATCCGACCGGTAGTGGCGGTAGTCATGAACAACCCGGCCACGGCAATCGCCCAGCCGCCCAGGATACACGCGAGTCCAAGCAGCCTCATGATTCCTCCTTTGGCCGAGCCGATTGAAACAGCACCGCAGAGAGCACGATCAGGGCAACCCCTCCCAACAGGCTGAGCACGCCGCCGCCGACACCTACTGTGCCCAGGATCGTGAACCCTAACAGAAACCAGAACACGGCCCACCCTGATGTTGCCGTCGTGCCCATACCGACCTCCTGTGTCACACGTTTGCTGCTATAAGACAAGCTTGCCGACTACGCCCCGGGAAGTCGACTTGCACCAGCAAGTCACTGAAGTGGGGCGGGGCGTAGCCGGCAATCAACCTCAAAATGGCGCGATCACCTCGAACCCGATCGTGTCCTGATATGACCGCTGACCAAGATCACGGTTGCGGAACACCTTCTCATTGGCCTGATCATGCCGGTATTCGACCCGGCCGATCAGATGGTCGTTCAACTTATATTCGTTGGTAAAGGTCCACTCGTACAGCTTGACGCCGGTGGCGAAGACGGTGTTGATCCCGGCGTTGATCCCGGTGCGCACACCATCGAAATCGTTGAAGAACTCGTTGCGGACCGCCACGGCCCATCGATCGGTCAGCGCATACCGGGCGTACGCGGCCAACCCTTGCCACACCGCATTGTTCCCATAGCTGACCGCATCATCTTCCCACCCATAATCATAGTTGAGCTTCAACTGGAGCGGTTCGATGGGTTGGTAGCCGGCGACGATATCCAGGAGCTGACGCTGCTTGCCGTTGTTGTTCGTCTGTTCAGCCCCGGTCATAAACGTCGTACCCAGCGACACATGCTCGATGGGCGTCGCAGAAAATCCCATCTCGACCGTCTTTGCCTGGTTGTTGTCATCGACTATGTCCCAGCCGTTGTTGACGCCGACGACCGTGCTGAATGTGTCTGACCATGGGTAGTTGACTCGGATGCCGGTGTGCGTAAAGGGGATGGCATACCCAAACAGGTAGCTGCGGGAAATATTCCAGTTGTCTTTGGACTCGATCACTTCAGCGCCGTGCAACGTCACAAACTTCCCGGCCTTGATGTCCACGCCATTCCCAATCGGAGCAAGGTATTCGGCGTACGCCTGCTGGATGTCCAGTTCGTCCGAGCCACTGCCCAAACCAGACGTGACCGTACCGACCACTTCTGAGTCGGTGCCGAAATCGAGGTCGGTCCGAAACCCGGTTCGACTCTCAGAAGAGACCGGCTTCTCAATCACCAGCTCAGCGTTGTTCAACATAAAGCTGTTGGCGCGTGTGTCGAACACCCGTAGGGCGTTGGTTCGGTTCTGCGGGTTGTTCAAGTTATAGGTAAATGATGCGTCGGCAAACCCGCTCATTTGAACACCCTGCAGACCACTGGGAAGCGCGATTCCTGCGGTCTGGGGTGGCGGAGCGCTGAGCGTCTCCTTCGTGTCCTGGTCAGCGATCTTGTGCTCCAATTTCTCAATGCGAGCCTTCAGCACCTCCAGCTCGGCTCGGTCTCCGCTCGTGGTCGGATCGTCGGCCCACACAGGCCCTGCGCTCATACACAGCATGGCCACGCTGGCCGCTGCGCTGACTTGTCCTGCCCATCGCTTCATAGACTCGTTACCTCCTCTATGCACTAGACCCCACACCAATGATCCCGCGGATGATACGTCTGGCGCATTACGTGAAGATCACACGGATGTTAATTCTGTGTTACAAATCGGTAGCCCTGATCGGCCACCACCTCGATAAACGATCGGCCATCCCGCTCCAACACCCCTTTGAGATGCCGGATATGCTCCTCCACCATGCGCAGACCACCAGGGTCATGTCGGCCAAGCCCTTCCTCTAATAGGCGGCGGCGCGACACCAACTGGCCGGAGCGGGCGGCCAAATAGGCCAACAGCGCATAGTCGCGATAGGACAGCGCGATGGGCCGACCGGCCAAGAGCACACGGTACCGCTCCAGATCGATCACCAGATCGCCGCAGTGCAGCACAAGTGGGGTTGCCATGCACACCACCGTCATCGTGGACCTTACGGTAGCGGAGCGAGATTACATGCGGATCACGGCGAGGTTAAATCGACGTTAACAACGTGACGTCACTTCAAGTCATCGGGGACAGCCACTGATTTCCTAGCAAAACCACGGGAAATCAGTGGCTGTCCCCGATTTGCGGTTACTTACAAGCGGCTTTCGAGGAACTCGAGGTCCTTCAGTAGTGTGAGGAAGACCTGGATTTGCTGCATGCGGAATGAATCCTGCTCTGGCAACGAATCGACATACTGGAAAAACTCGGCCTCGAGCGCTCGCTGATCCGTGCCCATCGCGTCGACGAACCAGCGCAGCTCTTCATCCTGATTCTTGGGGCGCTCGCGTGCCAGGTGATCCTGAAACACCAGGAACCGATCCGGGTAGCGTTGCATCAGGAAATGGCACAAGGCCCAGCTTTGCGCATACGCATACAGTTGGCTTTGCGTCGTGATCCCTGGGAAGCTGCCCATCCGAAACGTGTTCAGAAACTCAAACGGCAGCAGCCGGCCGGCTCGCCGAGCCTCCTTCACTTCTGCGACGCGCTCGACGTTCAACCCGCCGACCGTCGACGGCTCCATGTAACCAGCCAACCCTTCAGAGAACCAGGAGTTGTCGGCTTGCAGCTGCGGCAGCTCCTGCTGCTTTTGTCGGTTGAGGATCTCCTCGAGTAATTGGCGCTTCTGATGGGCGTCCTCTGTCTTCAGGAACTGCTGCTTCTTTTTGATCTCGTCTGGGTCAGCCGCTGGCAGCTTTGACAACACCACGGTTTGGAGCTGCCAGTTATGAAACATCGCGTGGGTCAGCTCATGGCGCAACACGTCCACGCTCAGTTGTCCATAAATCTGTCGGATGGTCGAGTGGGCGGTCTCAAACTTCTGCAACAATTCGGACAGCTGTCCTTCAATGAAGACCGCTTCTCGACTCTCCTTCACTTGCTGCGAGAGTCGATCGCGCCACGTGCGGGCATCGCCCAGGTAAGCTTCCTCCAGCAGCTCGGAGAACCGATCGCCGAGCATGTTAAAACAGTACAGCACCTCCTGCTGCGGGTCAAAATATCCTACGGCGAGCCACCCAGGCACCCCGTCGGTCGCCGCATACTCGATGTAGTCTGCCCAGTCGTCGAACACCACCACATACTGCTGCACCGTCGGCGTCCGGCCCTGCGCCAATGAGAAGAAGGTCAGATACCAATCGGTCGCGAGCTCGCGAATCGTCTGTCGGTACTGCTTGACGGTCGGCCCTGGCGCGTCGGTGACGATGGTGAACATCCCCTCCTCATACCATTGCATCTTCGGAAACAGTTGCCGCAAGCGCGCTTCAATCTGTTCGGCTCGCGGCGTGGGACGCGGCCGAAACAGCAATTGATCGATCTCGGTCCGACGCAACGTCTGCTCAATCCGCCCGCCCCCTGGTACCTCTTGTGTGACCATGACCTCTTGTGGCGTGACCATCGTGATCTTCCCATCGACGATGGTCCCTTTCATCAATCGGACGACGATGTCGTGCTGATACGACCACTGCGGTTTGCCTTGCCATGGCAGCGAAATATCCTGTTCGGGCACCGTCCCCCCTTTGACAAGGCGTGCGATCTCTTCTCGACGGAATCCCACATCCCCATAGTCGGCGCGCAACGTCACGTGCTCGGCGGTGTCTTCAACAAGCTGGCCATTCATGGATCCGCCGTTTGTGAGATAAATCGTCGCGAAATTCGGAATCTGTTTCGGGCGAGGGCGGGTCGTCATCGGGACCTTCGCCGCGAGCACGGGCGTTGTGGTCGTTGGCGCGCCGGCTGGCCTGGCCACCGTCGGAGTCGACGTAGAGGCAGCGGCCGGTAGGTGGATCTGCTGAAGCGCGGTGGTTGTCTGTGTCCGCAGATAGTCCGGCAACTGCTTGAAGTAGTCGACGAGGGAGACGTCCTTGGGCTTCCGACTGGCATACCATCCTGTGGCGCCGATGATCAACAGCATGGCGCCCACGAGCCAGCCGAACCGTCGCATGGAATCGTTGGGTGGCTGGACCAGGACTCAATTACTGTTCCAATACGTGACTTTCCCGCCCGCGCTGCCACCACCGCTGATCCCTGGGGGTGGAGTGGCTTGCATGTTTTGGTCGTACTTGAAGTAGAACTCCGGCTCAATGAAGATCCGGTTGAGCGCGACGCTGCCGCGCTCATCCTGCGGCGGTGTGGGGCCCGAGTTATACCCCAGGTTGGTGTACGTGGTGCACTTGGTGGAATCATTATCCTTTAAATGGACAAACGACCCGGTCATATGAACCTGCTTGCGGCCGGTCAGCGTCCCAGGCCGAGGCCACCCAAATCCGCCCTGCGCGTACTGTTCCATATAGCCGTACTTCACGTTGACAAGTCGATCGTGCTGAAGCGGCTGCAACGGGGAGACCACCGTGAGATCCTGCCACGTATCGGTCGCATAGTTGGGGAGCCACTGCGGCCAGGGGGGCAGCGTGATGGCACTGTTGTACTGCGTGTTGAACGCATTGTAGTCGGTCTGGAGTGCACTCGGCCACAGGCCGTTGTATGCTGCCACGGTCACGGCAGGATTCGCCTCAGGGATCGTCCGCGAGTAGTCGGTGAAGTTCGAGGAGAGATGATAGCTGCGGTTGCCGGTGATGACCGCAGCGGACTTCGGTACATACGACAGGTTGTTCGGATCATAGTTGAAATTACCCTTGACGTAGATCGCGTCCGGGCTGACCACGGTCAGGTCTTTGGTGAGGGTGGTGCCGTTGACCAACCGGACCGGAGCCTCCACATACAAGATCTTCGGCACGGTGATGCACTGTTGCAGGAGATTCACGTCGATCTGCATCACGGTGCGTGTCTGCAACGTCATCGCGTTGGCGAACGTTTTATCGGTCGCCGTGCCCATCGGACAGCCGGTAAAGTCAGTGGGCGCGGTGACGAGCTTGTCCGCTTTCGGCTTGAACGACAGCACATAGGTATCAATATCCGCCGCCAGCCCAGGCATGACCTGGTCCCGGGACTGCGCGCCGGTAAACCGTTCGTGGATTCGGCCCGATAAGTCTAACCCGCCATATCCGGTGGACCCGCTGACCGGCTGTTTCAAGAACTGCGTCACCCAGTTCGGATTCGCCGACACCGCCGAGGCTGGATCATGGCTCCCATCGGCTCGCAATGTGCCACCGGTCCACGAACTGAATTTCACGCTGCCCGCCCCACCGGTTTCCGGATACGGGGCTACCGTGGTCGCTTGTTGGTGCGAGAAGGGGACGATATTTTTGCTGGTGGACCCAGGGATGAAGAATGACATGCCCCCTGATCCGTCCGATTCAAACATCTCGCCGTTGACCATCAGGTCGTTGATCTTGAACTCTTTTCGCTTCGTGCTCCAGGTGCCGCCGGTGTTCATCTCCATGTAGCCGTTGATATAGATTCGGGCCGCGGTCATATCATAGATGGCGAGCTGCCCAACGGTGAAACTGGTGTTGCCGTCGGAGAACAGGAAAAATTGCGTCAGCCCGCTGGCGGGCTGCATTGCCGCGCTGATGATCTTGGTTGAGGACGACCCGGTCGGCCCTGCACCGGTCGAAGTAATCAAAAACGAGCCGTTCGGGCCTGGCGAGACACGCAGGCTGATCTGGGTTCCGTTGATGAGCGGAACGACATAGTTGCCGCTGGCCGCGAATGAGCCGTTGGCAAAGTTGCTCGGGGGGGCTGGGCTTTGTTTCACCCCGGCAAGGTCATGCGTCTGCCAAGTCCAGTTGTTCTGCTGCTCTTCGTACATCGCGATTTCAACGCCACCCTCGGCGGCTTGGAACGCTTGATGTTCGGTCGCATACCGGCGGGACGTGCCAAATTCCCCCAGGGAGCGGATTAAGCCAGAGGCGGTCATCGCGATAATCCCGGCCAACGTCACGAGCCAGACGATGACGAGAAATCCGCGCTGCGGCTGTCCTGGCTTCACCGTCTGGCTCATCGTTGACCTCCTGGGCCCCAAAACAACAGGCCGTCGGACTGTGGGTCCGACGGCGTCATCAGGGCGAACCTGCTTCCCGATGGCAGCCCGGCTGTCCGTCTGGACCCGTGGCTTTCCGACCCCGCCTCTCGGCGTCCGCCACTCTTGCATCGGCGGATCCACCCTGTCCAGGATGGAGGTGTGGCGTTAACACTCGGGACGTACACGTCTTGCTACTGCAAGTATGCCTGACTTTTCCCCCACCTGCAAATATTTAACAGACTCTGGTCCAAGAGGTTGCAGCACTCGACTCATTGCTGCCGCCAGTATTTCACCCGACCGGTCCAGCCGCGTTCCACCTTTCCAAAACCTGGGGGCGGATTGATGTATAGATCGGTGTCGTAACTAGAGTAGAGGATCGGCTCGAGAAAGATGTGGTCGTTATTGGGATACGGGATCGGCAGATCGTCTTGAGGAACTGGGCTGCCGTCGCTATAGGGGAAGTTCGCGTAGTATGCCGCATGGGTCACATCCGAGTCTTTGAGTTCAATAAACCCCCCATCCATGTAGATCGTATGACGATCATTGCCAAAGCTATCTCGAGCCCATGGTTCAGGGTAGTTCCATTTCTGGTCCAGCATCCGATCATCGCCCCACCGTTGGGTCGGGGCCACGACCATCACATGTTGATGCGTTTCCGGGGCCACATAGTCACGCCACTCGGCCACCGGTGGGAGATAGGTGGTCGTATCGCCGCCGGGCTGGAACAGCGATTGAAACCCTGAACGACCGTACGTCGATCCGCCGCTATTGTGGTACTTGTTCTGCTCTGTGACGCGTTTGACCGGATCTGTAATGGTGGTCCCATCCGGGTATTTGTCGACGGCCTTGAGATACTCTTTGAAATCTTGTGAGAGAAAATAGGCGCGGTTGCCCGTCACCACGGAGACACTCTTCGGATTGATCTGATTGAAATTGCCTCGGATATACACCGCGTCCGGACTGACGATGGTGACATCTTTGAAGACGGTTGCGCCATTGATGAGTCGCACCGGCGCTTCGACATACAGGACCGCCTGGGGCGGGAGAGCGGCGCACGCAGTCAGCGCATTCATATCGATGTCGATGGTACGGACCGACCGGAGCGTCAGCGGATTCGCGAACATGTTGGTGGCGGTCTGCGGCTCGCTGCCAGCCCCGCATGGGACCTCTCCAGGGTTGCGGATCACTCGGTCAGCGACTGGACGGAAGGCCAGCACAAACTCGTCGATCGTGAGATTTGGAGGGACCACGTTCGGTGGAACCGATCCGCTGAAGAGCTCCTTGACATGCGGCGTCAGGTTTTCGCCAAGGGTACCATCGCGTTCCCGAACTTGGGACTGGTCCAAGAATGTGGACCACGCCGGGTTCGGCGACGCGGTGCCGTAATTATGCGGACTGTTCGGGTCAAGCGGGTTTTCCAGTGTGCCCTGCATGGAATAGAAAAACCGACCGCCGCTTCTAGAATTCGGCATGAAGTTGGCGTTGTTCGGAGGGGTGAGGATCGGTTTGGCCGGCGTCTGGAAATAGATCCCTTCGGTGCCGAACGTCTCGAAAATTTCGCCGTTCACCATCAGATCCCGAACGATAAATTGCTTGTACTTTGGATAGCTGCCGGTGCCGGTGCTCAATTGGAGGAATCCGTTAATATAGATCCGGCCCTCTCCAGCTTGGCCGTTGCCGGCGTCGTATCGAGCTCGCTGTCCGGAGTTGAGCCGAACTCGGTCGCTCGTATAGAGAAAATATTCGGACAGGCGCTTTGGTTGGACCAGCGCGATCACCTGTTGTTGCGTCGCTGCGGATTGCCCTCGCGACAACACCCAGCATGAAGCTGCGAAGGCTGATGGTAAGACCTGCACCGTGACCTGGTTTACCCCGATCATCAGGTGGTACCCGGTTTCATCGATCGTCGCTTGCGGAATCGTCGGCGTACCGTTCGGAGCCGCGACCGATGCGCCGGGGATCGGGTTTCGTTGGGTGTCGTACACGACCTGATGGGTGGTCCAGGTCCACGGCGCCTGCGCCCACTGCTCTTCGCTCATGGCGATCTCAAGGCCAGCCTCGGCGGTCTGCAGCGCTTGCTGTCGAGCCATCATGAGCTGCTGGTGGGCCAGGTTGAGCACCGACCGGCTCAGGCTCACCGCGCAGAGCGTCAGCAAGCTGGCGAGAATGAACAGGCCGGTCAGCATGAGGAACCCGCGAGAGTCATCCTCCAGGCGTGCCGGCAACCCAGTGAGCGCATAGCCGCCTGTTGGCCTGATGAACCCAATCGATACTGGCAGGATCATCACGGGGTCCCGTTATTGTCGAGCCAGCAGGTGACCGTGCCTGGGGAGGTCTTGAAAAAACCGGGGGGCGGGCTGGTCGCCAGGCTGGCATTGTAGTTGAACTCGCCGTACGGCTCGACAAAGATATGGTTGAAGTTGACGCTGTTGCCGTTGGGCCGATCATCCTGCCGCTGAGGGGTACCCGGGTTGCTATCATCGTCGTAGGGCGCGTTCGTATACGGCGTTGTGGTAGTCCAATCCGTATCCGGCAACTGAATCAGGCTGCCGGTCTCTCGAACCCATTCTCGATCCGGATCGCCAAGGCCTGTGTCCGCGGCCCGGTTGTAGCTGCCGTTAGCCAGGTTTGAGAACGACTCGAGGAGTCCGTATTTTAAGTTGACCAGCCGGTCGCTGCCGCTACGCTGGACCGGGGAGACGACGACCATATTTTGCCGCACCTCTGGCGCATAGTAGGGCAGCCATTGCGGCCACGGAGGGACGGTCGTCGCAGTGTTGTAGTTGGCGGCAAAATAGTCATAGCCGAAGCTGCCGGTTTTGTTCGCATTGGTCCAAGTATTGTTGATCGTATTGGGGTTGGTGCTGACGAAGTTCGTATAGTCGATAAATTGACTGGAGAGGTGATAGTCGCGGTTGCCGGTGACGATGGCGGATTTTTTTGGGGTGTTGATGTTGTAATCGCCTTTGACATAGATCGCGTCCGGGCTGACCACGGTGATGTCCTTCGACAAGGTGGCCCCATTGACCAGCCGGACCGGGGCTTCGACGTACAACACGTCGGGCGCGCCCGCGCAGGCGGTCAAGGCCGCCATGTCGATCTGAATCGCGGTGACCATGCGCAGTGTCATCGCGTTGGCAAAACTCTTATTCGTTCCAGCGCCGCA
>JAHFGT010000040.1 GCA_023247275.1 Candidatus Omnitrophota bacterium | reverse complement strand
TTCGACGCGGCCACTGGCCTTGCTCAGGATCGTGGTGAGCGAGTCCAACGAGTCGAACCACGACTGCGCTCATCCTTCGACCAGCTCAGGATGAGCGTCCTGAGCAGAGTCGAAGGACGCTCAGGGTCAAGGCGCCCACTGGTCAGATTCAATCGGGGGCGCATGTAGAGAATGACCTCCCTGCAACTCTTCCTTCAGCAGGCCGCAAATGGGTTGACGCTCGGAGCCATCTATGCGCTGATCGCGCTCGGCTACACGATGATCTATGGCATCGTCCAACTGATTAATTTCGCGCACGGGGAAGTGTTCATGGTCGGGGCGTACAGCGCGCTCACCATTGTGCTGTGGTGCATGGTGCACGGGGTCGCGACGGCCATCCCCTGGTGGGTGTTGCTCATGATCTGCGCATTGGGTAGCATGGCGATCTGCGCACTGCTGGGCCTCGCGATTGAGCGGGTGGCCTATCGGCCAGTCCGCACCGCGCCTCGGCTCAACGCGCTCATTACCGCGATCGGCGTGTCCTTCGTTCTGCAAAATGCGCTCATGCTGATCTATGGGGCGACCGATCGCCACTTTCCCGGCGTGGTGCCGGCTGTGCGATGGAATCTGGGCGGCGTGACGCTCACGTTGATGCAGCTGATTGTGTGGGGCGCTGGGGCCGGGCTGATGGCCGGCTTGCACGTGTTGGTGATGTCCACGCGATTGGGCACCGCGATGCGGGCGACCGCGCAGGATCTGACGGCGTGCTCGCTGTTGGGGATTCCGGTCAATCGGATTATCGCGACGACCTTTCTGATCGGGTCAGCCTTCGCCGCGATGGGCGGGCTACTGTTTGGGCTCACGTACGGCACCATCAACTTTCATGACGGGTATCTCGTCGGTCTGAAGGCGTTCACCGCTGCGGTGTTGGGCGGGATCGGGAACATCCCAGGGGCCATGATCGGCGGCGTGGTCTTGGGCCTGTTGGAAGGATTGGGCGCTGGCTATCTGTCCGCCCAATGGAAGAACGTGTTCGCGTTCGTCATCCTCGTGGTGCTGTTGCTATTCAAGCCAACCGGGCTCTTAGGCGAGCGGGTCGCAGACCGCGCATGAAATCGGGGACAGCCACGGATCGCTTGTCCCGCAGCACTGGAAATCAGTGGCTGTCCCCAATTTCACCGTGGCTGGTGATGCTCATCGGCGCGTTGGCGCTGCCGATCCTCCATCCCAATGTCTACCATCTCGATGTCCTCACCACCGCGCTGTTGTATGCGCTGTTGGCGTTAGGCCTGAACATCATCGTCGGCCTGACCGGATTGCTGCATCTGGGCTACGCGGCCTTCTTCGCGATCGGCGCCTATACGTATGGGCTGATGAACCTGCATTGGGGCTGCCCGTTCTGGGTGGGGTGGATTCCAGCCGGGATCGTGGCCGGGATCGCCGGGGCCTGCCTGGGATTGCCGGCGCTGCGCGTGCGCGGCGATTATTTGGCGATCGTGACCTTGGGGTTTGGCGAAATCGTCCGAATCGGTGTCACGAATTTGGACCGGTGGACCGGCGGACCCAACGGCTTAATTGGCGTGGCGCATCCGCATCTGTGGGTCCCTGGTATCGGCGACTGGGACTTTGGCGTTGAATCAGCCCCGTACTATTATCTGGTGTGCCTAACGACCGCGGTCGTCGCGGCGGTGTGCGTGCGGCTGAGCCGGTCGCGAATTGGCCGGGCCTGGATCGCGATTCGTGAGGATGAAGTGGCCGCCGCCTGCGCCGGGGTGCCGGTCTTGCAGCTGAAGTTGTTGGCGCAAGCCTGCGGGGGGGCGATCGCCGGGGTGGCCGGTGCGATTTTTGCCGCGAAGCAGGGCGCGATTACGCCAGACAGTTTTGATTTCATTCTCTCGGTCATGATTCTGGCGATGGTGGTCCTCGGCGGGCTGGGCAGCATTCGCGGCGCGATCGTCGGAGCCTTGGTCCTCGGGTGCTTGCCAGAGGTGTTGCGAGGGTTTGATCGATTTCGCATGTTGGTGTTCGGGGCGGCGATGATCCTGGTGATCCGCCTGCGGCCGCACGGGCTGTTCGGCGGATTTGAGCGGCGGATTCGAATCACGCCTCACGCTCAACCCGCCACGCCCTCAGGGCGTGCGTGATGACCACGCCACCTGCGCCACGAACCGGTCCGCTGTTGGAGATCAACAATCTCACCAAACGATTTGGCGGGGTCGTGGCGTTGGATGCCATCACGTTTTCCATTGATGAGGGAGACATTATCGGATTGATTGGTCCGAATGGGGCGGGCAAGACCACCTTGTTTAACTGTGTGACCGGTGTCCTGCGTCCGAACGCGGGCCAGGTGCGATTTGGGCGACAGACCATGGAGTCGGTGGTCGGGCTGGCGCCGCATGAGATCGTGGAGTGCGGGATCGCGCGGACGTTTCAAAATATCCGGGTGTTTGCCGGCATGAGTGTGCTGGAGAACGTGCTGGTGGGCACGTATCCACGGACACAGACCGGGCTGCTCGGCGCGGCGCTGGGGACGGCCAGCGCTCGTCATGAGCAGCGATGGGCGCATGATCGCGCGATGGGATTGTTGGAGTTGGTCGGTTTGCATGAGCGCGCAGAGGAGTCGGCGGCTGCGCTGCCGTTTGGGTGGCAGCGTCGGTTAGAGATTGCTCGAGCGCTGGCATCAGATCCGGCGCTGCTGTTCCTGGATGAGCCGGCGGCGGGTCTGAATCCGGTCGAGAAGCAGCGACTGCTGGAGCTGATTAGCCAGCTCCGGGCGAACGGGCTGACGATTTTGCTAATCGAGCATGACATGCAGGTGGTCATGCCCATGTCAGACCGGGTCGTGGTGCTCGACTATGGCAAGAAGATCGCCGAAGGATCGCCCAAGGTGATCCAGCAGGACGCGCGGGTGATCGAGGCGTATCTTGGGGCGCCTCGCGCGTAGTTCGCATGCTGACGATCAAGGATCTCGAAGCCGGGTATGGGCAAACCAACTGTCTGCATGGCGTGTCGCTGGACGTGCGCCAGGGCGAAATTGTCGCGCTGTTAGGGGCGAATGGCGCTGGCAAGACCACGATGCTGATGAGCATCTCCGGGGTCGTCAGCACCCGCCGCGGAACGATTCACTTCGAAGGCCAATCGTTGGCTGGCCGGCCGCCGGCCGAGATCGTGGCGATGGGGGTGGGGCATGTGCCAGAAGGTCGCCGGATTCTGCCGCGGCTGACGGTGCAGGAAAATCTCGAGCTGGGCGCGTATCTCCGTCGTGATCGAGCCGGCATCTCGCAAGATCTAGTACGCAGGTACGCGCAGTTTCCCATTCTCGCGCAGCGCCGGCAACAGTTGGCCGGCACCCTCTCCGGCGGGGAGCAGCAGATGTTGGCGATCGCGCGCGGATTGATGGCCCGACCCAAGGTATTGCTGTTGGATGAGCCGTCGCTCGGCCTGGCCCCAAAGCTGGTGACCGCGATTTTCGACACGATCCGGCAGATCAATCACGCCGGCGTCACGTTGCTGCTCGTTGAGCAGAACGCGTATCTGGCCTTGCAAGTCGCCCACCGTGGCTATGTGCTAGAGACCGGGCGGATTGTCCTGACCGATACGGCCCAGGCGCTGAGCCAGAATCCGCGCGTCAAAGCTGCCTATCTGGGTGGATGATGGGCTCTACGCTGAGCCGACGACGGTGGGTTCCAGTGTTTGCTCGGGTGATTCGGACGGTTGGTACCGTTTACGCTCAATCTTCGAGAACAGGCTGTACGCGCACGGCACGACCAACAACGTCAGTACCGTCGAGAACACCATCCCGCCAATCACCGCCACCGCCATCGGAATCCGCGTCTCAGCTCCAGGGCCGAAGGCCAGCGCTGGCGGAATAGCGGCTGCGATCGTTGAAATCGACGTCATCAGGATGGGGCGCAGCCGAATCGGGCATGCCTGCATCAGCGCGTTGTGCACGGCGAGTCCTTGTCCCCGGAGTTGATTCGTGAAATCGACTAACAGAATCGAATTCTTCTTCACGATTCCCATCAGCAAAATCAGCCCGATAAAGCTGAACAGATTGAGCGACTGTCGCCCGAGCCACAACGCGATCAGCGCTCCGGAGACGCTAAATGGCAGCGCCAGCAGCACGGTGATCGGGTGCAGGTAGCTGTTGTACTGAGACGCGAGCACCATATACGACACGAGGATTCCCAGCCACAAAGCAAACAGCAGGCTTTGGAACGATTCCTTAAAGGTTTCGGTGCTGCCGCCGAACACGACCCGATAGCCTGATGGTAACGCCTCGTGCGCGATCCGACCGGCCGCGGCGAGCGCATCGGCTTGGGATCGGCCCGGGGCCACGTTCGCAAAGACGCTGATCGCGCGTTCGCGATTCTTTCTGGTAATGGCCAGCAACGTCGGTTTCTCGACGATCTCGACGACATCCTTGAGCTGCACCAGCTCTCCGCGGTTGTTCCAGGCCCACAATCGCGCGATGTCCTCCATCTGCGTGCGCTGGCTAGGGATCAACCGCACGCGCACATCATAGCGCCGGCCGCCCCGAGTGTATTTCGCAACGCGCTCGCCGCCGATCAACGCGTTGATCGTTCCGCCAATGGTGTCAATGCTGACGCCTCGCTCAGCGGCGCGTTGGCGATCTGGCCGGACGCGGATCTCAGGAATGCCGGCCAAGTAATCGGTGTCCACGTCCACCATGAGCCCGCTGGCCGCCATCCGCTGGCGGATCGTCTCTGACAGCGTCGCCAATTGATCCCAGTCCGGACCGCGGACCGTCAGCTCGATGGGAAAGCCGCGTTGGGCGGAGAACCCGCTGAGCGACAGGTCCTGGACAAACGCCTTCAAGTCCGGGATCTTGTTCAGCTCGGTGCGGAACAGCGCCATCAGCTGTTGCTGAGACAGCGGCCGCCGGTTGGGCGCAATAACCGGGCGTTGCCGCGGCGACTTGAACACGAGGAAGAGAATGCCGGTGTTGACCTCGCCGCCGCTAAAGCCCCCGATGGCGCCGTAGTAGCGCACCAGCTCTGGGCGCGACATCGCGAACTGTTCAGCCTGCCGAAACCGGTCGTCGGTGAACTCGATCGACGAGCCGACCGGCGTTTGCAACCGGACAAGGAACATGCTCTGATCCTGCGGCGGGACAAACTCTTTGCGCAAGAGCGGCATGAAGGCGAGCGAGCCGATGAACACCGCGACGGCGGTGACTATGACGAGGAGGCGATGGCCGAGCGCCCAGGCCAGCGTCGACCGGTACCGGGCCGTGAGCCATTGGAACCCTTGGTCCATGGCGTTGCCAAGCCGGGTGCGCCGCGCGCCCACCTGAAGGAACTGGGACGCCCGCATCGGTGTCAGCGTCAAGGCCTCGAGCAGCGAGAGCGACACCGCCACCGAGATCGTGACGCCGAACTGGTAAAAGAACCGACCGATGATCCCGGACATGAACGCGACCGGGAGGAAGATCGCGATGATGGCCAGCGTGGCCGCGATCGCGGCGAAGGTAATCTGGCGCGCGCCAATCCGGGCCGCCTCGACCCGCTCGACGCCCTGTTCGCGATACCGGACGATGTTCTCCAAGATCATAATCGCGTCATCGACCACGATCCCAATTGCCAGCGTCAGTCCGAGCAGGGTAAACGTGTTGAGCGTGAACCCGAAGAAATACAGGCAGATGAACGCCCCGAGAATCGAGGTGGGGATCGCCATGAGGATGTTCAACGTGGCGCTCCACGCCCCCAGAAAGAGCCAACAGACGACCGAGGTTAGCAGGGCCGACAGGATCAGGGTAAAGGTCAATTCGTTGACCGAATCTTCGACAAATCGCGTGCGATCAAAGTTCACCCCGACATGGATCTGCGGGGGTAGATCGCGTTGGACCTCCTCAAGTCGCTTGAGGACACGGTGCGCGACGGCAACCTCGTTCGCCCCCCGCTGCTTGCGGATCCCCAGCCCCACGGCCGGCTGGCCCATGATCCGCGACATCCGACGGACATCAGCCAGTCCATCTTCAATGGTCGCGACCTCCTTGAGGTAGATGGGCCGGTAGATCGGCTGACCGGCGCGACGCGTAATGATCAGATTGCCGAACTCCTCGATGCTGGTCGCCTCGCCCATCGCGCGGATGTTGAACTCTTTTGTGCCGGTTTCCAGCCGGCCGGCCGGTATCTCAGCGTGCTCACGCTGAATCGCGTCGATCACGTCTTGCACCGTCAACTGATACGCCTCCAGCTTTGTGGCATCGATCCACACCCGAAGGTTGCGCTCCAGAAAACCGCCGAGGAAAATCTCCCCGACCCCTTCGATTGTTTGAAAGCGGTCCTTCAGGTGGTCTTGGACATACTCCATCAGCTCGCGCGGGGCCACCTCGCCAGACACCCCGATCCACATGATCGGATTGTCTTGCGGGTTGACCTTGGTCACGATCGGTGGGTCCAGATTACGCGGCAGGCGCAGTTGGGCCTGCGCGATCTTGGTCTGGACCTCCTGGACCGCCACGTCGATGTCCCGGTCCAGCTCGAACTCGATCGTGATAGCCGCTTGGCCTTGGCGAGTGGTCGAGGAGATGTCGCGGATCCCTTGAATGCTCATGAGGACATCCTCGACGATATCGACCACATCCGTTTCCATCACCTCTGGCGCGGCCCCTTCCCAGGTGAGGCTGACCGAGACCACCGGAAAATCGACATCCGGCAATTGGCTGACCCCCATGCGGCTGAATCCGATCCACCCAAACACCATTAAGGCGGCCATCAGCATCCAGGCGAATACCGGATTTTTGATGGAGATGTCAGAGAGGGTCATGGCCGGTGGGATTCCATGTGAGCCGGCGGGCGTGAGATCACCGCTGTTCCGGAATCGACGAGCAGTTGCCAGTAGAGCCGTTTGGATTCATACGCAGCATGCAACGCCTCTCGGCGCGCATCCTGCAACGCCTGCAGCGACTGCAGCACATTGAGATTGTTGACCAGGTTAAGCCGGTAATCTTCCATTTGAAGCCGGTAATCTTCTTCCGCGGCTGTCTGCGCCTGCTCCAGCGCGGCCCGCCGCGCGAGCCCTGCCGCAAGCTTGGCGTACGCATCCTGCGCCTGCAGCGCCGCGGCGCGCTTGGTCTGCACATAGCGGAGCTGTTCTTGACGGGCGCGCGAGGCAAATTCCCGCCTGCCGCCCAGCGCCTGTCCGCCCTGGAACAACGGCACATCCACCTTGAGCAACGCATCCCAGTCCACATCGCTGGCCACCCCAACCCGCCTGGTATAGTAGTTACCTTCGAGTCCAACGGTCGGCCAGAACTTGGCCTGCGCGATGACGACCTGTTGTCTGGCCACCCGCCACGCCTGCTCGGCGGCCAGCACATCAGGGCGTGACGCGGCGGCTGAGACATACGCGGGTTCCGGATCCAATGGAGGAGGAAAGGCCGCCGCAGCCTCGACGATCGCCGGCAGCGACTCGCGCCCGATCAGAAATTCCAGCAACTGGCGCGCGGCGGTTTCCAGCCCACGGGCCGATTCCAGCTCAGCTTCCACACGGCGCAACTGCGCCTCGGCGCTGATCACCTCACTGGGGCGAGACCGGCCGAGCCGCTCGCGTTGTTCCAATTCATCAATCCGCTGCAGCAACGCCAGCCGCGTGGTCTCGAGCGTCTGCAAATCCTCCCGCTGTTCGCGTAGCACATAGAAGGCGTTGGCCACATCGGCCAACAACACCTGCTCGGCCCGCCGACGCTCATTGACTCGCTGTCGGTGTTCAGCCCGGCTGCCGGCCATCGCCGCGAACTCCTTCAACCCTGAAAACAGCGGCTGACTGAACGTGAACCGGTTTTCCGGCACATCCCGCAGCGTAAAAGCGCTGCCCCCGCTGCCGTCTTGCCGCTTATCAGACAGGACGAATGAGGCTCGAGGCAGCGCGGCGCTCATGGCTTGCAGGAACCGGCCTTCGGTTTCTTTGATCCGTTCTTGCTGGATGGCGATCGTCTCGCTCTGATGGAGCGCGAGGGTATCACAGTCAGCCAAGGTCAGCGCAGCATCGTCAGATGGCGCCGCGGGTGGCATGGAATCCGCCCTGATCAATTCGGCAACGGCCAGGCAGGCGACGATCCCAACGAGGAAGAGAGCGATCGGCTGACGCATCAGCGGTCGGCCTGACCCTTCGACTCGCGCCACGGCCTCTGGCCGTCCCTCGACTCCGCTCGGGACGGCCACCCTGAGCGGAAGTCGAACGGGTGGCCGTGGGCTCGCTCAGGGTTCCGCCGCAGAGGCGCACGCAGAAGGACCCCTGACTCTGCCGGTGGAGCTTCATGTTGCAGCTGTTGTCGAAGTTTGGTCATCACGTTGAAGAAGGCGGTCAGCTCGTGCGGGTCGAGCGGTTTCAAGACCTCTTCCCATCGAGCTCGAACCAGCGATTCGAAGTCACGAATGAACCGTGCTCCCTTGTCGGTGAGGCGCACCATCACTTGACGGCGATCTCCTGGGTCAGCATGGCGACCGAGCAGGCGGGCGTGCACCAATCGATCGACAATCCCGGTGGCTGTCGGCATCCGAATATGCAAATTACGGGCCAGCGTGCCCATCGGACACTCGCCATCCGCGCGGATGGCGGCCAGGACCAGAAACTGGCTCTGTGTGACCCCGCGCTTGACGAAGAAGTCGAGCTGGATGCCTCGGATAATGTGCGGCATCAATTGGGCGACAGCCAAACTCGCGTCACGCGGTGTGATCTTCATCATAGCTAAATATTAGCATAAGCTAACTAACGACGTCAACGCCCAGCGACCGATTCTCTCCCGGCAGATCCTGGCAGGGCACGCAACGGATGACTCCCGGCCTTCAGCGTGCGGGCCACGGGTGACCCGGGCCGGGGTGCCCCATGCAGCCCGCAGCGGAGTGTCGCGCCCATTGGGCTGCTCCCCGCGAGGCCTGCCTGGGGCTGGCCCGGGGCAGGCCCCGGGGCCCAAGTAACCTTCATGTGTCTGGTCTGAAGTCGGCGCATAGCGTACAATAACGGCCAAGATGGCCAGCCAGCGTCGGTTGTTGGAATCGCTCGAACAGGCGGTGCATCAGTGCCGTCCGCTGGCGCTGCGCTACTTTCAGTCCAAGTCGCTGCGGGTGGAGCACAAAGCCGACCGGTCGCCGGTGACCGCGGCGGATCGGGCGATTGAGGAGCGGCTGCGCAGAGCGCTGGCACGCATCGCTCCAGGCGAGCCGATCTTGGGTGAAGAGTTCGGGGCATCAGGCCAGCTCAGCGACACGTATTGGACGATCGATCCGATTGATGGGACCCGGGCGTTCTCGCGCGGCCTGCCGTCCTGGGGGATCATGGTGGGGCGAGTGGAACAGGGCCAGGCCCGGTTGGGTCTGGTCGATTTTCCCGCCATCGGGGTCACGATCGGTGTGGCGACCGGCGTGCCGGCGTATGAGCAGACCGGTGGTGGCCAATCTCGACTGCCATCCGCTCGTCCTCTTGCATCGCTCGCCTCGGCGGTGATCTTTCATGGCGGTGTGCGGTGGTGGCCGGCTAGAGCGGTCAGCGGCATGACCATCTTAATGAAGGCGTGTTACTTGGAACGGGCGTACGGGGACTGCTACGGCTATCTGTGGGCGCTAACCGGGTTGGCCGATGCGGTCATCGACTATGGCGTCAAACCGTGGGATATGGTGCCGCTGGCCGCGTTGGCCGAAGCAACGGGCCGGCGCATGACCGATTTTTCAGGACACGACAGCTTTACCGGACCCGAGACCATTATGGGCCATGCGAGCATGGTTCGTCTGATCAGCCAACAACTGCACGGGCGAGGACAACCAAAAACCTGAGACAAGAGACAAGAGACAAGAGACTGGAGACAACAGATCTGAAGAACAACACGCACCAAGCCTCAAATCCCACATTCCAAAGAAACTCCAAGCCCCACGTCCCCCAAGCACCAAACCAACGGTTGGGGATTTGGTGTTTGGGATTTGTTCTCTTGTCTCTGGTCCGGTGTCTCCTGTCTCTGGTCTGAGGTCTGATGGCTGAATTGGTGTTTCCGAAAGGGTTTCTCTGGGGCAGCGCGACC
Organism: Candidatus Omnitrophota bacterium; assembly: GCA_023247275.1. Taxonomy (GTDB): domain Bacteria; phylum Omnitrophota; class Gorgyraeia; order Aquiviventales; family Aquiviventaceae; genus JAHFGT01. The sequence goes on along the minus strand of JAHFGT010000040.1, from coordinate 4,992 downwards.
TCGGCCCATCAGGTCGAGGGCAACAACATCCACAGCGACTGGTGGGCCTGGGAGCAGGCGGGTCGGGTCAAAGATCCGTCTGGCGCGGCGTGCGATCAGTATCGTCGATATGCAGAAGATTTTGAATTGGCCGTCGGGTTGGGCCATACGATTCATCGATTCTCCGTCGAGTGGGCCCGGATCGAGCCGGTCGAGGGCCGGTGGGACGAGGCCGCCGTGGCGCACTATGTCGATGTGGTGCGCGCGCTGCGCCAGCGAAACCTTGAGCCGGTGGTGACCCTGCACCATTTCACCAATCCGCAATGGTTTCTTGCTAAGGGCGGGTGGGTCAATCCTGAGGCGCCAGACCAGTTTGCGCGGTATGTGCAGCTCGTCGTGGCTGCGCTCAAAGGACAGGTGCGGTATTGGGTGACGATCAATGAGCCGATGGTCTATGTGCGGATGCACTACGTGCAAGGCCTGGGTCCGCCAGGGGCCAAAAATTTCCATGATGCGATGCGGGTGGCCCACAACCTCATCCAAGCGCATGGGGCCGCCTATCAGATCATTCACCAGGCGCGCGGGTCTGACCAGTCCAGACCCCAGGTGAGCCTGGCGCACCATGTGCCGGCGTTTCGCCCGTGTCGTCCCTGGTGGCCTATGGACCGGTGGGCGACGAACACGACCGATCAATTGCTCAACCGGGCGTTTCTCGACGCGGTCACCGACGGTCGGTGCCAGGTCCCCACCATGGGGACGTGGACGTTCCCCGACTGTAAATCTTCGCTCGACTACTTCGGCCTCAACTTCTATAGCCGTCAATTCATTCGGTGGACCCCGCGAGGGGAGCTGTGGCCAGCGGTGAGTTGCGATCTGGCGCATCACCAGCCCCGCGAGGTGACTGAGCGCACCTCGTTGGGCTGGGATGTGAGCCCTGAGGCGTTCCGTGACACGCTGGTGTGGCTGCGGCGCTTTGGGCTCCCCATCCTGGTGACAGAAAACGGCACCTATATGACCGAGGATAGCCGCCGATGGAGTTTTATCCACCGCCATCTGCAAGCGCTGTATGATGCGATCGAGGCTGGGGCGAATGTCCTCGGGTATTGCTACTGGTCGCTGCTCGACAATTTTGAATGGGCAGAAGGGTTTGGTCCTCGATTCGGGATCATTGAAGTCGACTACCGCACGCAGCAGCGTCGAGTGCGCGACAGTGGCTGGCGATATGCGCAAGTGTGCAAGACGAACCGACTAACCCTGGACAACACTCCCTAGAGATTCTCCATGTACAGGTGTACGGGTTGGGACATGCTCAGGCTATCGAGTGGCGGATGACCACCTGTCCGCTCGTTCGCCTGGACACCGGTACACGAATCATCTAAGGGAGTCATGCCACGCGCTCTTGTGCTTGGTGCCACCGGGCATATCGGGGCGCATATCGTGCGCGCGTTGCTGGCCGACGGACATCAGGTGCGCGCGGCGTATCGCCAAGACCGATACCTCGCTCTCCTCGATGGCCTTTCAATCCAACGCATCCGCCTGGATCTCGAACACCCAGCAGACCTCAGGACAGCGGCGGCAGGCTGTGAGTGGATCTTTCATGCGGCCGGCTACTATCCGCCATTTCAAGACCGGCGCGACCGCGCGGTAGCCCGTGGAGTTGAGACGATCCGCCGCACGCTCGAGGTACTGCGCACAGTGGCTGCGCAGCGCATCGTGTTCACCAGCAGCGCCTCGACCATCCAGCGAATCCCCGGTCGGCTGGCGACCGAGCAGGATGCCGAGCCCTGGCCGCTGACACAGTGGCGACCGGTCTATGCGGCGGTGAAGACCGCAATGGAACATGAGGTCCTGCGCGCGGCTGGTGATGGGGTGCCCATCGTGGTGGTCAATCCCAGTCTGTGCATCGGAGAGTATGATGCGCACCCCTTTTCCGGCCGGGTCGTCCTCATGTTTGCGCGGCGTCGGTTACCGATCTATGTGCACTATACCTTTAATACGATTTATACCGGCGATGTGGGAATCGGCCATGTGCGCGCCGCACAGCGCGGCCGTGTCGGCGAGCGGTATCTCTTGGCCCACCGCAATATCACCCTGAAGGAGTTCGCAATACTCGTCGCACGCGAAGCCGGGGTGTCGCCCCCATGGTTGCAGGTCCCTGGCGCGGTGGCGTCGGCGGCCGCCATGGCCTCTGAAGCGCTCGGTTGGCTGACACGTCAGGAACCGCTGCTCCCACAGGAGGTGGTGCGGACCACGCGACAAGGTCAGCGACTGGATCCGACCAAGGCGGTTCACGAGCTGGGGTTGCCACAAACACCGATCGCCGAAGCGGTGCATCGCTGTGTCGGCTGGTTCCGTCAGCAGGGGTATCTTTCGAAGTGACCGGCGTGGTTCTGCTTGTCATGGGTCGGTCCAGAGGGCTAGAATGAGCAATGGTATCGACGACGCTGGTTCATGCCGTTGACGTAGGACGGACCATGCGAAGGTTCGTGCTCGTGCTGCTGATCGGGCTGAGTTGGCCGATGGCGGGGTTTGGTCAATCCACAGATCTGGCGCCGGCCGCAGCCGCGACATCGTGGAGTTGGCTGGAGCAGATCATCAGCCGGCACGGCATGGTCGTCGGATCGCTGGCGGTGTTTCTCAGCGGCCTGGCGTTGAATCTCACCCCGTGCGTCTATCCGATGATCCCGGTCACGCTGGCATTTTTTGGGAGCCAGTCAGCCGGTCGACTGCAGCGCGCGGCGTGGCTCGCCTTCGTGTATGTCGTCGGGATCTCGCTGAACTACGCGGTGCTGGGGCTGGTCGCCGCGCGGACCGGCAAGCTGTTCGGCTCCTGGTTGCAACACCCGGTGGTCCTGGTCGGGATCGCGACGACGATGTTCGGACTGTCGCTGGGCATGTTGGGCGTGTACGAGTTGCGCGTGCCTCAGGTGATCACCCGATCGCTAGGTCAGGCGTCAGCTGGCACGTGGGGAGCCTTTGTGATGGGTCTGGTCGTCGGGCTGGTGGCCGCGCCATGCATCGGTCCGTTTGTGCTCGGCTTGATGTTGTTCGTCGGCCGGCTGGCGAATCCTGCGCAGGGATTCTGGTTATTCTTCGTGCTGGGATTAGGCATGGGGGTGCCGTATATCGCGCTGGGCATGTTGGCGAATCAGACCAGCCGGTTGCCAAAAGCTGGACCGTGGCTGGTGTGGACAAAGAAAATGCTAGGTCTGACGTTGTGGGCGGTGGCGTTGTTGATCGTCCGGCCGCTCTTGCCGCTCTGGGTTTTGGGATTGTCAGCCACCGCGCTGTTGATCGGCGCTGGCCTGTACCTTGGCTGGCTGGAACGCTCGCCGGCGGCGAGTGCGATGTTCCGCGGGGTGCGATGGAGCGTTGGCGTGAGCCTGATCGCCGGGGCGATCGCGCTGATGTGGCCCCGGCCTGACGCGGCCGCCAGCGTGGCCTGGCAACCATACAGCCAGGCCGCATTCGAGCGCGCGGTGCAAGACGGTCAGCCGGTGGTGGTGGACGTGTACGCTGACTGGTGTCTTCCGTGCGTGGAAATGGACCATGTGACGTTCCGTCAGCCAGACGTGATCGATGCGATGCGCCAGTTGACCACGTTGCGGATTGATGCCACCAAGGACGTGTCGTCTGAGGCCCAAACGTTCCTGGATCGGTATAAGATCTACGGCGTACCGACGGTGATGTTGTTCCAAAGCGGCGGCCATGAGCGCGAGGATCTTCGGCTGACCGGATTCGAATCGCCTGAACGGTTTCTCAAGCGCCTGCGAGAGGTCGTGCCGCCTAAAGAATGATCCCACCACTTGCTGGCACCACGCCTTCGGCATGGCACTGCAATAACGACATGGTATTCTTTCAAATACTGATGGATGGCTCGATTGCATGGGGTGCCAACGGCGGCCCCCAGCAGGTGGTGGGATGACCGACGTCCATACCCGCCGTCAACCGATTGGCCGCCGCGCGCTGCTGGTGGCGCTTGTGCTGACGGCCTTGATGACCGTCGTGGAAGCCCTCGCCGGATGGCTCAGCAATAGTCTGTCGCTCCTGGCCGATGCGGCGCACATGTTCACCGACTCAGCCGCGCTGGGGTTGAGCCTGTTCGCCTCCTGGTTTGCCACCCGCCCCGCGACGACGGAGAAAACCTACGGCTACTACCGCAGCGAGATTCTCGCGGCGTTGGCCAACGGGATCGCGCTCTGGTTGGTCGTCATCTGGATCTATGCCCGGGCCCTGCACCGGCTGCATCAACCGATGCTGATCACCAGCCTGCCGATGATCATCGCTGCGGTGGCTGGGCTGCTCGTCAATCTCGTGAGCGGCTGGGTGTTGCGCGGGGGACGCGACGGGAGCTTGAACGTGCACGCGGCGTGGCTCAACGTGATGAGCGATGCCCTTGGCTCTGTGGCCGTGATTGTGGCGGCCGTGATGATTCGATGGTATGGTTGGACCACGGCCGATCCCATCGCGAGCATGGTGATCGGCGTGTTGATCGCCGTCAGTTCGTGGACGCTGGTGGCCCAATCGGTCAATATCCTGCTGGAGGGAACCCCGCGGCACTTGGACGTGTCTCAGGTCGTGAAGCAGATCCAATCAGTCGACGGGGTCCATGAGGTCCATGATGTCCATCTATGGACCATCTCGACCGGACTGGAGGCGATGAGCGGCCATGTTATCGTCGACGATCTTCGGCGCAGCGCGGCAATTCTTGATGAACTCAATCGCGTGTTGTCTCGACAATTTGGGATCTCTCATACGACGTTGCAACTGGAACCGGTGGATCATGCGTGTCATCTTGGATGAGCCTCATTGAATGGGGCAGGGGACTTTGTTAGACTACCCGCAGCGGATGGATTGAAATCGGTGAAACAGGAGGTGGAGGATGTGGGGGGGTCGAGTCGTGCTGGCGGTGGCGGCCACCGCCGTTCTCAGCGGATGCGCGCATAGCCGGGTGCGGCAGGACATGTCGCGGCTGCAGCAACAAATGGGAATCATCGATGAGCGCGTGACGCA
>JAHFGT010000076.1 GCA_023247275.1 Candidatus Omnitrophota bacterium | reverse complement strand
CGGTCACGCCCAGGGCGGCTGCGATGCGCCCAGCGGCGTCAGGACTGACGCCATGGTCCAGATCGATCGGCTCGCGCACAATGGCCGACGGGTCGCTGGCAGCGACCGCTTCGATGTCCACCCCGCCCTGCGCGCTCGCGAGCAGGATAGCCCGCGCCTGGAATCGATCGATCGTCACCGCCAGATACCGCTCGGCCGCGATTGGGATCTGCTCTTCGAGCAGGACGGCTGACACCGGCAAGCCGTCGCGGCCGGTCTGCGCAGTTACCAACCGTTTGCCCAACAACGCGCCGGCCTTGGTCGACGCCTCAGCAGCGCTCGCCACCGTCATGACCCCGCCGGCTTTGCCTCGGCCGCCGGCATGGATCTGCGCTTTCATGGTGCAGGCGAACGACGCGGCGGTCCTCCATTGACCCTGGAGCGTCTCATACGCGCGCGCCGCTTCTTCAGGGGTCTTGGCAACAGCCCCGCGCGGCACCGGAATCCCGGCGCGCCGAAACAACTCCTTGGCTTGGTATTCGTGGAGCTTCATCGGACAACGTGACACTCACTTCGCGGCATCAGCGTTGGTCGAGGGGAACAAATCGGAGATCGCGTGGCCCGGTGTACGCGGCGAGCGGCCGAATCAGTCGGTTGTTCGCGGCTTGCTCCAGCACATGAGCCGACCACCCAGCAATCCGAGCGCAAGCAAACATCGCGGTAAACAGCTCGGTGGGGATTCCGAGGTAATGGAGCAATGAGGCGGAATAGAAGTCCACGTTGATATACAACTGCTTCGCCTTCCACACCGCCTCCTGCAGCCGCTCCGAGATGTTGAACCATTGGATCTCGCCGGTCGTTTCGCCCAACTGCTGGGCGATCGCCTTGAGATGCTTGGCGCGCGGATCTTCGCCTTTATAGACCCGATGTCCAAACCCCATGAACCGCTTATGGTCTGCCAGCGTGCGCTGCACATACGGCTCGACCTGCTCGGCGGTGCCAATCTCGACGAGCATGTCCATCGCTTTGCGATTGGCCGCGCCATGCAGCGGGCCTTTTAAGGACCCCACGGCCGCGCTGATCGCCGAGTAATAGTCCGACCGCGTGCTCACCACCGTCCGCGCGGTAAAGGTGGAGGCGTTAAACCCGTGATCAGCCAGCAGCACGAAATAGGCGTCCAGCGCCCGTGCCTGCAACTCGGTCGGTGGCCGACCCAGGAGCATTGCAAGAAAATTCGCGGCGTGGCCAAGACCTGTGGTCGGTGGCCGCACCGGCTCGCCCTGGTGCAGTCGGCCGATCGCGGCGACGATGGCGACCATCTTGGCCATCGTTTTCACCGCCCGTCGGCGGATGATCTCAAGGGTTTCATCGTCAGGATCTGGATCAGACAACCCGAGCATCGAGACCGCGGTTCGTAGCATCGCCATGGGATCTGCGGTCCGCGGCATGGCCTGCAAGGCCGCGAGGACCTGCGGCTCCAGTGTGCGGGCTTGGTCCAGTTGGTGCGTCCAGCTCACGAGTTGACTGCGCGTCGGCAAGGTCCCGTTCAGGAGCACATAACTCACTTCCTCATAGGTCGCACGGCCCACCAGCTCATCAATGTGATACCCACGGTAGATCAGCCGGCACCGTTGTCCGTCGACATCAGAGATGGCCGTCTCGTCGACGACCACCCCTTCTAACCCTTTAGAAATTGTTGGTGGCTGGCTAACGAGCGGCGCTGGGTTCGCGGGACGGGTTGGGGTAGTCATGTCGATGTGGCCGGGGTTCGGGGACGCGCTGCGATCGTCGAAAGGCTCTTGATCATGTCTCCTACCTGCGCTGCCGAATGGGCCAGGGCGGTGCGCTCTTGCGGCGTTAATGGCAGTTCCACGATGCGCTCGATTCCAGCGGCACCGAGTTGAACCGGAACCCCGAGGCAGACATCCCACAATCCATATTCCCCCTGCAGCGCGGCGCAGACCGGCAACACGGCGTGCTGATTCTGGAGAATTGCGGTGGCCATGCGAACAACGCTGCTGGCCGGCGCGTAGAAGGCGCTGCCGGTTTTGAGCAGGGTGACCACTTCAGCTCCGCCATCCTTGGTGCGTTGCACGATCTGCTCCAACTCGGTGTCCGGGATTTGGCCGAGGATCGGACGGCCTTTGACCGTAATCGAACTGATGATGGGCACCATCAGGTCTCCGTGCGACCCGAGGACCATCGCCTCAATCTCCGTCGGGGCCACCTGCAGCCGCTGCGCCAGAAAGGTGCGCAACCGCGCGCTGTCCAAGACCCCGGCCATGCCCATCACGCGCTCGCGCGGAAACCCGGTCCGGTGCAGCATCAGGGCCACCATCACATCCAGCGGGTTGGTCACGACGATCACGATGGCTTGCGGCGCGTGTTTCGCGATCCGATCCGCGAGCGGACCGATAATGTTGGCGTTGGCCGCTAGCAAGTCGTCGCGGGACATGCCTGGCTTGCGTGCCAACCCAGCGGTCACGACGATCAACTGGCTGCCGGCGAGCGCATCAAAGTCGGTCGTGCCGCGCACCGCGCTGTGAAACCCCTCCATCGGGGCGGACTGGCTCAGGTCAAGCGCCTTACCCTGCGCCAGACCCTCGACGATATCGATCAGGGTCACATCACCCAGTGACTTCAAGGCAAGCAGATGGGCCGTGGTCGCGCCAACCTGCCCGGCACCAATCACGGTCAGTTGTAGACGGCTCATGGGATTTTCTCAGTGTAGCAAAGCGCCTCAGCGTCGTCAACGCTTCGACCGCGCTCTGCGTTGATTCTGTGGCCTGTCGAAAGCTCAACGCTGGCGGCAACTCCTCGAACGGCCTCTTGACACCCTCTGGCCGGTTCTGGTCTAATACCACATCATGTGGCGTTCAATCGTGTGGTGTGGAATGGCTTCTCTCGTCTACTGCGGCGGAGTCGCCGCCGCACCGGAATCATCTTCCACATCCACGCCAGACAGCGGTGTGGAGAAAATCATCCAGGGTGAGGTGGTTGACCCAGCCGCGTACCTCAAAGCCGGTCAGCGTGGGGCAGCGGTCAGCGACGAAACATACGAAGCTGTGGATGCCGGCCAAACACCTGCCCTGCTCGAAGAAAGCACAAACCGGCTGTACCTGCTACTGGCTGACGGCCCTGGTGACGACCCAGGGGCGTTGGTCTACGACTATATGAACCAGCGCGTCAAGATCAAAGGACGCGTGTACCAGCGTGGCGGCCTCAACGGCATTGTTCTTACGCAGGTCGAGCCCTTAGACGTTCCGGTCGGCGCCACACCGCCGCTCGGTCAGTCAGACGATCAGAACTAGAGCTCATCCCCTCGGTTGCTCGCCAAGAGCTGCTCGACCATCGCCCCAGCTTCGCCTGTCGGAGCGCCTTCAACGACGATGACCGATCGACCCTGCTGACGCAACGCCACGTCGGCCTGCTCGGTCAACCACGCATCCGGCGCACCCCTCACCGCTTGTGCGTGTGGGTATTTGCTCGCGATGACCGCCCGATAGGCCTTCTCGAATTCCTGCGCATCCTGCTCGGTATCCCATCGTGAACACCAGAGCAGCAAGGACGGCTGGGTCGGTGACGATTCGTAGAGCGCAAACCGGTCCCCGCCCCATCCAGCCGCGGCTGAATCGGCTTGCGGTGTGCTGAGAAACCGGCGCAGCACCGCCCGCGTCCCGAACTCTCCTAAAGTGGCTTCATAGCGCCGCTGCCACTGGCCTGCGAACGGTGGCTTAAGGGTCGGCACAGGGACCGTCACCGGATTGTCTCGCTGGGACAGATACTTCTCCGGGTGCAAAATTTGTTCGCTCGAACGGGGCGGGTCTTGATAGCATTGCGCAAGAGCGCTCCACGGATGATCTTTGCGAATGGC
>JAHFGT010000039.1 GCA_023247275.1 Candidatus Omnitrophota bacterium | reverse complement strand
TTCACTGACACGCCGAGGACCCGGCTGCAGCGGATCTTCGGCAACGTGTTCCTCCACCTGCATCCGGTGCGCGTCCCCAAAGATGCGATCCGCGTCACCTACACCTGGGGGCTTGGCGGGCTGTCATTCTTCCTCTTTCTCGTGCTGACGGTGACCGGGATCCTGCTCATGTTCTACTACCGGCCGGCCAGTATGCTCGCTTATCAGGATATCAAAGATCTGTCGTTCGCCGTGACGCTCGGGCAGTTGCTACGTAACATGCATCGGTGGGCTGCCCACCTGATGGTGGTTGTGGTCATCCTGCACATGATCCGGGTGTTCCTCACTGGCGCGTACAAACCGCCACGCGAGTACAACTGGGCGGTCGGCGTGATCCTGCTGGTGATGACGCTGTTTCTGAGTTATACCGGCTACCTGCTGCCCTGGGACCAGCTCGCACTGTGGGCGGTCACCGTTGGGGCGCAGATGGCCGCCAACTCGCCGATCCTGGGAAACGAAGGCCCGTTCCGCCTGCCGTTTATCACGACGGCCAATGATGCCAGGTTCGGGCTGATCGGCGGCACCGTGATCGGCGATGCGACCTTAATTCGCTTCTATGTTCTTCACTGCATCGCGGTGCCGTTTTTGTTTTCGATTTTTCTCTGCGTGCATCTCTGGCGCGTCCGCAAAGATAGCTTCTCTAAACAGACCGGGTCAAAGGTCGACGTGTGGCCGCATTTAGTGTCGCGCGAATTTCTGGCCGCGCTGTTGATGTTGCTGATCCTGTTCGTCTGGTCGCTTGCCATGAACGCGCCCCTGGAAGCGCAAGCCAACCTGAATGTGACGCCGAACCCGTCCAAAGCGCCCTGGTATTTCGTCGGGTTGCAGGAGCTGCTGGTTTATTTTGACCCCTGGATTGCCGGGGTCGTGCTGCCGACGATGATTATCGTCGGATTGATGGCCATTCCCTACGTCGATACCAACGCGAAAGGCTTGGGGTATTGGCCGAAGATGGAGTGGCGCCGCTTAGGGCCGTTGCCGATCTGGTACCCGGTGGAACGGCCATTCGCCGTCTCGGTGTTTATGCTCGGGGTCGTGATGTGGTTTGTGCTGATCTTCATCGGCACCTACTGCCGCGGCCCGAACTGGGAATGGTATTGGCCCTGGGAAGCCTGGAGTTACCGCCGGATGGGGAAACTCACCCTGAAAAATATCCCGAATCTCTGGGGAGTAATTCTGCTGGGCAGCTATTTCTTGTTTGGGTCGCCGATCCCGCAGAAGGTGAAGGATCTGTTGGCCGCACAACGAGGGCCGAACGCGCCAACGCTGGCCTCACGAGCGCTCCATCTCGGGCTGGGGTTGGCCATGGCGGTCGCCTTATTCGTGCCGCTGATCACCGCTGCTGATCCGACCTATCCGACGCGCAGCCGATACCCAACGCTGTTCGAGGCGCTGGGCCGCTCACGAAACGCGCCGGTGATGTCCGCGCTGTATCAGTTGGTCCAATCGACCGGCCCGGTACTCGGGTATGGGATCATCGCACTGGTCATCGGCCTGGTGGGCCTGGCGCTTGGGTGCGCTGGGGTGCGGTTCGGTCGATTCAAGGACCGGATGTATGAACAGCTCGGCCTGGTCAAATACACTATTGTGATCAGCTTATATTTGATGATGCTTGGGGTGCTAGGAAAGATTGTGTTACGGCTGCTATTCGGTGTGAAATATTTATTCAGCCTGCCGATCTTTAATTTCAATATCTAGCGAATGAAGCGGCTCCTCTTCCTCATCTTCACCAGCCTCTTGGCGGTGGTGTTTCTGGTGGCGGTGTGGCAAGACACCAATCGGGGATGGACACACTACCAGCGACGGTTTGTGCGTACCCTCGAGCGGGACCAGCGCCGGAAGATCCCTACAGGAATCCAGCAGATCATCGTTAAGGATCTTGAACGGGTGGATCGGTGCACCACCTGCCATATCGCGGTCGACCGGCCCCAGTTCGCGTTGGGTGAGGAACCGTTTAAAGCGCACCCAGGGAAATTCTTGGAATGGCATCCCCCGGAGAAGTTCGGCTGCACCGTGTGCCATGGCGGCCAAGGGTTGGCCACCGAGGTCGCGGCGGCGCATGGCGATGTACCGAACTGGGAAGAGCCGTTGCTGCGCGGGCCGTTGGTCCAGGCGTCGTGCCGGCAGTGTCATGGTGATCTCAAACCGATTCGCCAATACGTGCCGGTCCTGGCAAAGGGGATGGACCTGTTCTCGGCAAAGGGTTGCTATGGCTGCCACGCGGTCAAAGAGTTCGGCCAGACCGTGTCGATGGAACTGACTGAGGTCGGTTCGAAATCGCATCTGCTGATGGAAGCCGATTTCGAGAATATGGATCCGCCGCACGATCGGATTCACTGGTTGATGACCAAGCTGCATCATCCGCGCATGCTCAACCCAGGCGTGCGACCAGACCGGCTGCCGCCAGGCGAGGAAGAGGTATACCCAAGCTTTATGCCCTACTTTGGCCTGAGCGATGAGGAAACCCAAGCGCTCACCACCTACCTCCTGAGCCTGACCTCAACCGACTATCCAGCGTCGTACGTGCGCCAAGCCCTGCCTACGCCCACGCCAGTCTTTGCCACGTTGGTCGAGCATGGCAAAGCGGTCTACGAGAAATACGGCTGCGCCGCGTGCCATGGCATCGGCGGGGTCGGGGGACGCCATAACTGGAATAGTGGACTCGGACAGGAAGCGCCGCCGCTGTTGTACGTGAAAGCCTACTATGGCAATGACATTGACAGCCTCAAATCGCTCATCCGCAATGGGCGGCAACCGGTTCCGCGCGCTGACGCCAATCGGCCGGCGCCGGCGGTGTTCATGCCAGCCTGGAAAGATCGGATCGGTCAAGATGATTTGGATGCGTTGGTCGCCTATCTGTTCTCGTTGTCCGATCGGCTGCCACCTGTAGAACCTGCGCCCGCCGCCAACAATGCTCCTGCCACCAACCAAACCCAGAGCCGTGCTCCAACCCAGAGAGCGCCCCATAGCTAGAATGAGTTTTTGACCCTGCGGTAAACCTTCGCACCACACACCTCACACGCTCTTGCATCTGCATTCGTGAATCGTGGACCGCGAACCGATGTCTGCCATTGCTTTGTTGTCTCAGGTCTCTTGTCTACTGTCTCCTGTTCTCGACGCTGTGTTATAATGTTTAGTTATGGAGACTTGTGATGGCTGAGCGGATTGCCGTGGCCATGAGTGGCGGGGTGGACAGCTCGGTGGCGGCTGCGTTACTGCATGACCAAGGGTTTGAGGTCCTGGGCGTCACGCTACAGCTGTGGGGCAAGGATGTCTGCACCACCGCTGGCACCCGACGGTGCTGCTCGGTGCGAGACGCGCTGGACGCGAAAGCGGTGGCCAAGCGGCTGGGGATCCACCATACCGTGCTCGAACTGTCCGAGCAGTTTCGCACGCAGGTTATTGATTACTTCGTCGACAGTTATGCCGACGGGCTCACGCCAAATCCATGCGTCGTGTGCAACGACCAGATCAAGTTCGGCACGCTGATGGAGCAGGCCCAGCAGCTCGGGGCTGATCTGGTCGCTACCGGACACTATGCGCGCAACGGGTATGACCCAGCCACCAGCCGATACACACTGTCGCGCGCGGTAGATTTGGCCAAAGACCAGTCATATGTGTTGTTCAACCTAACCCAGGACCAATTGTCTCGGGCCCGATTTCCTCTTGGATCGCTCACCAAGCCAGACGTGCGCGCGCTCGCTCGCGAGTTGGGACTGGCCACCGCAGAGAAACCAGACAGCCAGGACATCTGTTTCGTCCGTGATGGGGACAAGAATGCGTTCCTGCGCCAGCGGCTCGTCCAGGTTGAACAGCCTGGCCCGATCATCGACACCGATGGCCGAGTCCTCGGGCAGCATCACGGATTGCTCGGGTACACGATCGGGCAGCGCCAGGGGCTTGGGATCGCGGCTGGCTACCCGCTCTATGTGGTGGCGATGGATCGGACGAACAATCGGTTAGTCGTGGGCTCGCGCGAACAACTGTTGGCAGAGGCATTCGTCGCTGAGCGGGTCAATTGGGTTTCATGTCCCATGCCTGACCAGCCGCGGCGCGCTGACGTCAAGATCCGCTCGCGCCATGATCCGACTGCCGCAACGGTTAGCCCGCTCGACGCGAACAGCTGGCACGTTCGATTCGAGGTTTCGCAACCTGCCGTGACCCCAGGGCAGGCGGCGGTGTTTTACCAGGATCAGCTTGTCCTCGGCGGCGGCTGGATCACCGTGGCACCGGATCGACAGGATGCTGACCGATTCACTGCGTGCAAAACAGCAAGCGGTTGAACGACAGATGGCCGGGTGTTCGCGCGTGCTGGTCGCGTTCTCTGGCGGAGTCGACTCCACGCTCTTAGCCGTCTTAGCCCAGCGCGCACTTGGCAATGACCAGGTGCTGGCTGTCACAGCTGATTCTCCATCGCTGGCTAGAGCAGACTTGGCGGCGGCGACTCATACGGCCGCCCAGCTTGGCCTCCACCATCTTGTGATCCAGACGCATGAGGTTGAGCGGCCAGCGTACCAGGCCAATACCCCCATGCGATGTTATCTGTGCAAACACGAGCTGTTCATCGAACTTGAGCAACTGGCCTGCCAGCGCCAAATTCCGGTCATCTTGTATGGCGCGATCGCAGATGACCAGCCTGTCGAGCGGCCCGGGCAACAAGCCGCCGCAGATCATGGCGTGCGCGCGCCGTTGCAGGAGGCTGGGTTCACCAAACAGGAGATCAGACAACTGGCCCGATCGCTTGGCCTGCCCAACTGGGACCGGCCGCAGAACGCCTGCCTATCGTCTCGTCTTCCGCATGGCCAACCTGTGACACGTGAGCAGCTTGCTCGAATCGAACAGGCTGAGGCGGCGGTCAGAGCTCATGGGTTTCGACAGGTCCGTGTCCGCGCGCGCGGCCATACCGCGTCGATTGAAGTCGGCCGCGATCAACTCGAGCAGCTGACTGACCCGGCGGCCGGCGCAGCGGTCATGGCCGCCGTACAGGAGTGTGGGTTTTCCACCGTCACACTGGATCCGCTGGGATATCGGTCATCCGGCGCAGCATCCGACGCGCTGACGGAATAACCCTCCTAAAATGACACGTTGGTTGGTGTGTTGGTTTTGCCTGGCGCTGATGGTCATGGTGATCTCGAGTTCGGTCACTGGCTGCAGCACGACGTCCACCGAGCAGACGTCGACGCAGCTCAAATCTCATGGCATTGAAGCGCACCATGGCCAAGTGATGCGCGTTTTCAGATTTTAATCAACGGTTCGACGGCGGTGTAGCTCAGTTGGTAGAGCAGAGGACTCATAAGCCTCGGGTCACAGGTTCGATTCCTGTCACCGCCAGGAATTCTTTCCGCTCACGGTACCCCTGCGCGAGCCCACCCTCTGTTGAACCTCGTCTTCCTCCGCGACCTGTAGGGCCGTTCCACTTTCCCTTGGTGGCGGCTTGACGCTGTTTGTGAAGATTGGGTAGACTTAGGACAATACCAACAGGTGCTATGGCGCGCACGAGAGCGCCGTTTGACATTCTCGATACAGGCAAACTATCCGTAAGGATAGGACGCCCGTCTGATTGTTGCGGCAGACGGGCCTGCCTTTGAGGGCAGGCAAAGCCACCAGTCCTGGTGTTGCGCGCGGCGCACACAGTGGGACAGTGGGGCTACCGAAAGAGTGTCGCATGCTGGTTCAGTCGACCAATCCGTCCAACCTCGGCAGAGGGATGGCGCCCGCCAACCTCTCGAGGATGGATCGTCCAGCTATTTGTCCCCTTCATGACTGAGCCACTCACCCTCATCTTGGTGATCCTCCTCTGCATCAATACCACCTTGATGGCGATCGCCCTCCTGCATGTGCGCGCTGAACTGCGACGGTTCGTGCGCAGCGTCACTCCGCTCATGCCCCAATGCGACCGCACGTTACGCGAGGCCCATCGCACCCTCTCGGCGATCCATCGACTCGTCCTACAGGCCCAGGCCGCCGCAAACCAGGCTGAGTCGGTCGTGCACACCGTGTACGAGGCGACGCATGGCCTGACCGAACGATTTCAGCAGATAACGCAACGAGCTCACGCGTTTCTTACGGAACGACTCGGGAATGGCGCGAGGGCGGAACCTCGCCGGCATCCTCGACGTCACCGTTAACTGCAGGAGGGTAGGGGGATGGGCATGAGGGAGTATGAGCGACGTGGGGGCCGGGGTCGGACGATCGTGGCGTTTACGCTTGGTGCGGCCATCGGCAGCGCCATCGCGCTGCTGTTCGCGCCGGCATCAGGGCAGGCGACTCGTCGACGGATCGCCATGCGGTTGCGCAATGCCCAGCGAACGGTGGGGCGCCGACTGGACCAGACTCGGCGGAAATTGCTCCTGAAAGCCGAGCATGCTCGAGCCGCGGCAACCGATTGGGTGGCGCAGCACGTGTCCAACGGCAACGGCCGTCGCCATCGTCCGGTGCACCACGTGTAAGTTAGTCTTCATTTCGGAATGGGGTATAGGGTGTGGGGTGTCGAAACGCGTCTGACACTCTTCACCCTAACCCTAGACCGGGTTTTCACCCTTACACCGCACATCCTCATACCAGATACCAGCAATGATTTCTGGCCCGAGGCTTGACGAACCCTGCAGGGTCACCGATAATAAAAAGAAACGCCTGAAAGAATCGCTGATGACTGCTACCATAGGATGTCCTGATTCTCATGCTCACGGCAATGGAGAAGCCCAGTGATGAACTTCGAGGATTTGCCCATGGCGCGGACGCCTACCTGACCAAGCCCCACGAGCCGACCGAACTGCTGCGAACGGTGACAACCCTGTTAGGTCAAGCGACCCTTGGCTGACGTCGGATCGTTGACCATTGTCCCTCGTGATGCCTGAGGATTTCTCTGATTTCCCACGAGCCAATTCCTAGTGCTTCGACAGGATTGACCGACTGGGTTCTCATGGTCCATCCTGCTCAGCACGAGTGGTGAGCAACCTCGCAAAACACTCTTGTCGAACCACTAGTCGTACGGAAAGGATTCCATGAAACGAACCATCGAGCTGAAGCACATCGGGCCGAAGGAGCATGTCCGCCATCTGTTAGAAGAACTCAGTGACCGTTTGGCCGAAAAATTGGCCCATTTTCCTGACGAGAGCGTGTCGCTCCACGCCGTGTTTGACGAAAACGGCAACCATCAACTGTACCGAATCGCGCTGACCTGCCATGTCCCTGGCCATACGGTCGCGGCGCACGAGGAGCAGCGGGCAGCCGGAGCCGCTATTCGGGAAGCGTTCGCTGAGTTGGAGCGGCAACTCGAGAAGCAAAAGGCGTTCCTTCGCCGAGAACACCTACGCCAACGGCCGTCTCGGACAGCCCAACGCGAGCCGGAAGGCGGGCTCGGTCAACTGTGATGGCTGGCTCCTGCGGTGTTCGTTGGTCTGCACGACCACTGCTCATGGTTTCGTGTTGGATTGGTCTACTCAGCACGGCCATGGCTGCTGATACGGTGAGCCCAGCCGCCCAGGCCGCCATCGCCCTGCTTGACTCAACAGACCCCTACCAGCGAGCCATCGGATTTTTGCGGCTTGAGGCGCTGCGTGAGCCTGCCACGCTGCCGGCGATTGAACGCTACACCAATGCCTCGGACAATGATATCCGGGCAGCCAGCCTCAGAGCGGTAGCCGCCATTCAAGGGGAAGGAGCGATTCCCCGACTCTGTGATATCGCCCAGCATGACCGCGCGCCCCGGGTGCGGCGGGCAGTGTTGCTCGGCCTGGAACCGCTTGAGTCCGCCGCCCATCCGGAATTATTACGCACGTTCCTCGATGCGCTGCGCGATCGGGCTCCGGTTGTCCGAATGACCGCGGTGGATATCGTCAGTCGCATTGACCACCCGCTGGCAAAGGAGGCAATTCTCAGACGCCACCGACGGGAACGTCACCGCGATGTCCAGCGGGTCCTTGACCTGGCGATGAAACGCCTGGGGTATGTCTGACGATCTCTTGCTTGCCGTCCGGCAACAGATCGCGGACGGGCAATTGATCAGCCGCGGCGCCCGAATCGTGGTCGGCGTGTCTGGCGGACTTGACTCTGTGACTCTCCTGGACCTGCTCGCCACGTTGCAGGCTCCGATGAAACTGCGGTTGCGCATTGGACATCTGGACCATGCGATGCGGGAGGAATCGGCCGACGATCGAGCATTTGTCGAAACGCTGGGGGCTCGATACGGCATTCCGGTAACCGCCACCCGACGGAATATCTCGGCAGTGGCAGTGACGCAAGGCTGGTCGCTCGAAGACGCGGCTCGTCGAACGCGATATGCATTTCTGCTGGAGGTGGCACGCACGTATAGCGCCGATACCATTTGCGTGGCGCATACCGCTGATGACCAAGCAGAAACCGTCCTGATGCGACTGCTACGGGGGACTGGGATCCTCGGATTGGCCGCGATGCCACCGAAGCGCCGACTGGCCGATGCATGGCTGGCGCGGCCACTGCTATCGGTGTGGCGCCGTGACATTCGCCGCTATGCGACGGATCGTCACTTAATGTTCCGTGAGGACCCGAGCAATTTGGATCGTCGATTCCTGCGAAATCGGGTGCGGCACGACTTGTTGCCGCTGTTGGTACGAGACTACAACCCCCAGCTCCCGGTGGCGCTGGTCCAGCTAGCTGAACAGTGTCAGGACGACTCTGTAGCGCTCGAACAATGGGCCGCGCGTCAACGCGCGCGGACGATGATGGTGCGCCCGCATATTGTCGTGCTGTCACTGCCGGTTTGGAAACGCCAGCCGGTCGCGATCCGACGCCAGCTCTTGCGGTCAGCGATTGCCCATCTCACACACGACGGCGGCCAGATGGAATTCCGCCATTGGCTAGAGGTGGACCAACTCGTTGATCATCGGCCGGTCGGGACGATCCTGGATTTGCCTGGAGGGGTTCAGCTTGAGCGGCGCGAGAAGACCCTTGTGTGCCGGTGATCCAAGACAGCCTCATTTCGTCTTGCGCCGCGATGACACCGCGCAGTATACTACAATGCTATAATGCTTGACGCGACGATGTCGACAATGGAGTGCGAATGAGTACGCCACGCCCAACCCCACCGGTTGCCCCACCCCAGCGATCCCGCTGGGTGCTGATGATTCTCATTTTGCTCGGCATGATCGTGGTCATGCGGCTCTTGCCGGTCCGTCCAGGCCATCCGGTCGAGCTGCCCAGCGGGAAGTTTGCCCGCCTGGTAGAATCCAATCCGACCACGCAAGAGATCGTCGAGGCCAAGGTGATCGACAACCGCGTCGAGGGATTACTGAGTAACGGCACCCGGTTTGTCGCGCATGTCCACCCGCAAGATCAACAGATGTTCTCGCTCTTGCGCCAGAATATCCCCAACTACGATGTGCAGCAGCCGCAGATCGGATTCTTGAACATTTTGATCACCCTCTCGCCATGGATCATCTTCCTTGGTCTCATGTGGTTTTTCATGCGATCGGCGCAAGGAGGCGGCCGGCTACTGTCGTTTGGCAAGAGTCGGGCGCGCCTCATCTCTCCGGAAACTCACACCCGAGTTACCTTCGACGATGTCGCTGGGATCGACGAGGCAAAAGAAGAACTCCATGAGATTATCGAGTTCCTGAAAGATCCCAAGCGATTTCAGCGCCTAGGCGGCAAGATCCCGAAAGGGGTCTTGCTCATCGGACTGCCAGGAACCGGGAAAACCTTGCTCGCGAAAGCGGTCGCCGGTGAGGCCAATGTGCCGTTCTACAGCATCAGCGGCTCGGATTTTGTCGAAATGTTCGTGGGTGTCGGCGCCAGCCGGGTGCGAGATCTGTTCGATCAAGCGCGGCGCAACGCACGCCAAGGTGGCCGAGGCGCCATCGTGTTTATCGATGAGATCGACGCGGTTGGCCGGCAGCGGTTCGCTGGGATTGGCGGCGGGCATGACGAGCGCGAACAGACACTGAATGCGTTGCTCGTCGAAATGGACGGCTTTGACACGCAAGAGGGGATTATCCTGATGGCGGCCACGAACCGCCCAGATGTCCTGGATCCCGCACTCTTACGCCCGGGCCGGTTTGACCGTCAAGTCGTCATCAGTCTGCCGGACATTAATGGCCGCGAGGCGATTTTGAGGGTCCATACCCGGAAGATCAAACTGTCGAAGGACGTTGACCTCAAACCCGTCGCGCGCCAAACCCCAGGATTTTCAGGCGCTGATCTTGCCAATCTGGCCAACGAAGCCGCCCTCTTGGCAGCTCGTCTCAACAAAGATGTGGTCGGGAAGGATGAGATGGAAAAGGCTATCGAACGGGTTGTGGCCGGTCCGGAACGCAAGACCCGTGTGCTCAACGAACGGGAGAAAAAGATCACGGCCTGGCACGAATCCGGCCATGCGCTCGTCGCGTTGGCCACCCCAGAAACCGACCCGCTGCACAAAGTGTCGATCATCCCGCGTGGGATGCATGCGCTCGGCTATACGATGCAATTGCCGCTCGAAGATCGGTACACGATGAGCCGGCGCGAACTGTTAGGCCGCATGACAGTCATGATGGGCGGTCGAGCCGCTGAAGAGATCGTCTTTAGCGAGATCACGACCGGGGCTCAAAATGATATCGAACGGGCCACCGAGATGGCTCGCCGGATGGTGTGCGAATTTGGCATGAGCGAACGGTTGGGCAATCTCACCTACGGTCGCCGTGAGCGGCAGATGTTCTTAGGCCGTGATTTATTTGAAGAGCGCAACTACAGTGAGCAGACCGCCATCCTGATCGATGAAGAGGTTCGGCGATTGGTTGACACCTGCTACGATTCGGCGCACCGGATGCTCAGTCGGAATCGGGTCCAGTTGGATCAATTGGCGACGGCGCTGCTGGAAAAAGAAGTTCTTGACGCTGAAGAGGTGAAGCAGCTTGTTGGTCCGATGACCGCTGAATCTCCACTGGAAAGTACCGCTACACCGGATAGCCATGCTGCCAAGGCGCCTCCGCACGTAGGGAACAACCGCTCGTCCGCCACCCCCTCCTAGTCCCGTTCCACCTTGATGCACCTCACGATCCGTTTGGGCAACGACCAACCGCTCCTGCCCAACCGCACGGTTGACGCGTGGCGCAACACGTTGGAACGGCACTAGCCATTCGCATGGCCCGCCCGTCCATGCTGCAGGGCCATCTTCCCGCTGCGAGGTCCCGGTCGTTGCGCGTCTCTCGCCGGCGAGTGGTTCGACAAGAGTGTTTTGCGAGGTTGCTCACCACTCGTGCTGAGCAGGATGGACCATGAGAACCCAGTCGGTCAATCCTGTCGAAGCACGAGCCAGTACGGCCCGCGTGCTGGTGATGGGAATCCTCAATGTGACGCCGGACTCTTTTAGCGATGGCGGGACCTTCTTCGATCCTGGATTCGCCGTACGCCAAGGCGAACAGATGGCGGCCCAGGGTGCTGATCTGATTGACATCGGTGGGGAATCAACCCGCCCAGGCGCTGAATCGGTCCCCGAACACGAGGAGCTCCGACGGGTGGTCCCGGTTGTCCGGCAACTCGCTCGTCGGGTTCGCGCGGCGCTGTCGGTCGATACGTCCAAGGCCACGGTCGCCGAGCACGCCATCGCGGTTGGGGCGACGATCATCAATGATGTCACCGCCATGCGAGGATCTCCTCGCATGGCTCACGTAATCGCGCGCACCGGCGCGTCGGTGATCTTGATGCACATGCGCGGCACCCCCAAGACCATGCAGCAGCGCCCCAGATACCATCACGTAGTCGATGAGATTACTCGGTGGCTGGTGGATGCGGCGGCTCGAGCTGAATTGGCCGGCATTGCGCGCGAGCGGATCTTCATCGATCCTGGCCTCGGATTTGGGAAGACCGTCCGACATAATCTAGCGCTCCTCCAGCATTTGGGTCAGCTCGTGGACACCGGGTTTCCGGTCGTCATTGGGCCGTCGCGCAAATCGTTTCTGGGGGCGCTGACGGGCGCCGAACTTCATGACCGGCTCGGTGGCACGTTGGCCTGTGTCGCGCAGGCGTTTCGTTGCGGCGGCCGAATCGTCCGCGTTCATGACGTCAAGCCGGCTGTCGAAATGCTCCGCGTGCTCGAGTATCTTGAGCAGGGTGATGCGACTCGGCGTCAACATTGACCATATCGCCACGCTTCGTCAAGCTCGCCGCGGCCGGCGGCCGGACCCGATCGAGGCCGCGCAGGTGTGCGAGCGCGCTGGGGCGCACCAGATCGTGTGTCATGTGCGCGAAGACCGACGGCATATTCAAGAGACTGATGTCCGTCGCCTGAAGCGAACGTTGCGCATCCCATTGAATTTGGAAATGTCGATCGCGCCGGAGATGGTTCGCCTGGCACTCGCCGTCCGACCGAACTCGGCCACGCTCGTGCCTGAGCGTCGTCAGGAATTGACGACCGAAGGCGGCCTGGATGTGTCCCGATTGGCTGGGCGACTCCGGCGAATCGTGCCGGCATTCGCCCAGGCCGGGATTGCGGTCAGCTTGTTTATCGATCCTGATCCGCGCCAGGTGCGAGTCGCACATGAGCTGGGTGTTCCGAGCATTGAGCTGCACACCGGACGATACGCCCAGGCCAACTCGACGCGCGCACAGGCCAGAGAACTCCGGGTGCTCGCGCAGGCCGCCACCCTAGGCCACCAACTCGGCCTGGTAATTGCCGCCGGCCACGGCGTTGACTACGACAACGCCGCACCACTGGCGCGAATCGCTCAGATCGAGGAACTGAATATTGGTTTTTCCATCGTCAGTCGGGCTGTGTTCGTCGGAATCGATCAAGCGGTTCGTGAGATGCTAGCGCTGGTGCGTCGCCATGGCGCGTAAGCTCGTGGCTTACCAGCACGTGGCGAGACATCGACTCGGCTGCGGGGTTGATGTGGTTGAGCTGCCCAGGTTTCGCCAGGCGGTCGGTCGGGGTGGTCGACGATTTCTCGAGCGGATCTTCACGCCGCACGAGCTGGCCTATGCCGGGTCCAGACCCCGAACCCGCTTACTGCACCTGGCCGCACGATTCGCGGCGAAAGAAGCGGTCATCAAAGCCGTCGCGCAGCTGGCGCCAGGTGTGTTGGTGACGATGCGGCACGTCGAAATCCGCAATGATCGACTCGGCCGACCGCACGTGGCCCTGCGCCACCCGAAACTGCGTGGCACCACAGTGGCGGTCAGCCTGTCGCATGTCAACTCGGTCGCGATTGCCAATGCCATCGCCCGGAAATAAGCTGCGATGATTCCTTCCGGGCTGTTGCCAACTCGTCCGCCGACCCTTCATAAGGGCGACGCAGGCCGGGTGTTCATCCTGGCGGGTGCTCAGGGAATGAGTGGGGCAGCGGCGCTGTGTGTGCAAGGTGCGTTACGCACTGGAGCAGGGCTGGTCACGCTGGGGCTGCCAAAGCGGCTGCATAATCCGATGGTGGAAAAGTTGACCGAGGCGTTGTTCATCGTGCTACCAGAAACATCAGAAGGAACGCTCAGCTTGGCCGGACTCCCCACCATTCTGCAGGCCTGCGAACATGCGGATGCGGTGGCGATTGGTCCAGGCCTGTCACAGCACTCACAAACCAAACAGCTCGTCCGGCAATTGCTGCCAAAGATCACCAAGCCGTTGGTCCTCGATGCGGATGGACTCAACGCGCTGGCTGAAGAGGTGGACCTGCTGTGCCGGCGACCCCTGCCGACGATTCTCACACCGCACCCTGGCGAGATGGGCCGATTGGTCCGGCTGTCAGTGGAAGATGTCCAGCGTGATCGCCAGCGGATAGCGACAGCATTCGCCAAGAAATACCGGGTCGTCGTGGTGCTCAAAGGCCATGCCACCGTCGTCGCCAGCTTCGATGGCGAGCGGTATCTCAACACCACTGGCAATCCTGGCATGGCGTCAGGGGGCACCGGCGACGTGCTCACCGGGATGATCGCAGCTCTGCTGGGCCAGCAGCTGTCATGGTTCGATGCCGCACGGCTGGGGGTGTACCTGCATGGCTTAGCCGGCGATCTGGCAGCGGCTGAGCGCGGACAGGTTGGCTTGATCGCGTCGGACATAGTCGATAGAATACCCTTCGCCATCCGCCAGTATCAACAACAGGAGAGGTAGGCCGACGCAGCTCAGGGGTAGAGCAGCGGTTGTGTCCCTCGTCGACTCGACGCAAAAGAGATTCGCTGGCGTAGCTCAATGGTAGAGCAACGGTTTTGTAAACCGTGGGTTGGAGGTTCAATTCCTCTCGCCAGCTTAGCCTCCTTGGGATCCCCGCAGGATCCCGAGCCGAAGGCGAGGGATAAACAACGGGTCGAGAATATCAGCCGCGTCTGCGTCAATTGCGAGCACAAGGCCTCTCATGCTTAATGAGCGACTTGGTGTCCGAGAAATTGCCGCACGTCTTCGAATGAGCTTTTGGCGCGTGTATGAGCTGATGCTGCCACCACAACATCCCCCGGCGACGAGGCTCTGAACAAAATTATGCGACGTCCAAGAGCAAGCCTCCGTTTCGCGTTAATGAGAATCCTGTTCCAAGCGATGAACAGCTACGAATCGTCGGCATCAGGCTCTCCCGGGCAGAAGGAACAAAGACCGGTCACCTCGTAGACTTCACGAATAGCGACCCAGCTCTTGTGGCCACGTTTCTTGCATTTTTGCGCCGAACCTGCGGTGTCGCGGAATCTCGTTTACGAGTTCTCCTATATTGTTACGAAGATCAGCAGATCGACCAGTTGAAAAGTTTTTGGTCTAGCATAACTGGTATTCCTCTTTCCCAATTTACGAAGCCATTCGTTCGAAAGCTCACTGCGCATGTTAATGGTTGCAAAATGCGTTTTGGACTCGTCCACATCCACTAGGCAGATAAGCGACTCTTGCAGCTCATTGAACGATGGGCTCAGGAATACACATCGCAATGGTCTCTAGGGGCAGGTACCTGAGCGGCCAAAAGGACGTCGCTGTAAACGACGCGGGTGGTGACACCCTACCCAGGTTCGAATCCTGGCCTGCCCACCATTCATTGCGTCAGTCGTTCAGCAGGACGAATGCTTCCCGCTCACGAGTCCCACAGCACGGGACAGGGTGCGAAGCGACGCGGGCGTAGTTCAATGGTAGAACGGGAGCCTTCCAAGCTCCTCACGGCGGTTCGATTCCGCTCGCCCGCTTTTCTTCTTCCTTGATTCGGTTCTTCAGCAAAGTCCACTAGACCAGAAATAACGCTTGACAAGCGCTAGGCTCATCAGCATACTGTTCACTTACGTCCCACGAATTTCTTGCCGTTTGCACATTCACAGTGATCGCTAGAATCTGTAGATTCTTCTTAAGGGGGGTGAGTGTGGTGACACGCGTCATGAACGTTGACGAAGTCGCACGCTATTTGGGAGTCGTGCCGGATACCATCTACCGCAAAGCCCGGCGCGGCGAGATCCCTGCGGTCAAGATGGGGAAGATCTGGCGGTTTCCCAAAGAGACACTCGACAAGTGGCTCAACGATTCCGCGCTCGAGACCATCAAAAGGTCTTGACATCCTCTGAGATTTTGTCAGAATAGGTTTTTTACACTGGAGTCTTGTGAATCTGCACACGCATGGTATGAGGGTATCTGAAAACGCGCTGCTCAGTTTGCCGGTGATCGCGACGGCCCTTCCGCTGAGTCAGTGCTTGACTGCACGCGTTGCACTCCTCCAGCACTGAGTGGATGAGTCTTTCCGTTTTACCAGATCGACAGACAACGGATTTCCAGCAGCTACACCGTTTGTGTGTGAACCCGCGCTGGAGTAGCTCAGTGGTAGAGCACGTCCTTGGTAAGGACGGGGTCACGGGTTCAATCCCCGTCTCCAGCTGGTTTTGACCGGCGAGACCTTCGATGATTCCATGATGCGTTATCCCATCAGCACGGTCCAGACGGAGGGAAGGGCATGACCACCAAAGCCAAGTTCGAACGGACCAAGCCCCATGTGAACATCGGGACCATCGGGCATGTGGACCATGGCAAGACCACCTTGACCAGCGCGATCACCAAGGTCCTGGCCCAGCA